>JBBRZV010000112.1:0-8536 GCA_038236365.1 Actinomycetales bacterium
ACCACCCACGCCCCAACCGGGCCAACCGCAGAACCCAGTGGAAGAACCGGACAGACCGGCGGGTCCGCCATGCCCATTCGCCTAAATCGGCGCAGAATCTCTCACGACCGCTTGCTGATACTTCAGCGGTGGATCGAGGCTGAACGTCGGCCTGGTCCTCCACCTGCACCGGATGCTTTTTCAGTACACCCAGGTGCCAGGCGGGCAGTTGAAGCAACACGAGAACGTTGTGGTTGACCTGCTCCCTGACGGCACCAAGCTCAAGCGTTTCACCCCGGTGTCAGTGGTGCAGACCCCGTATTACCTTGAAGATCTCATCTCCGGTTACCTGGCCGCCCAGCAGTCGGGGCGTCATCACCCGGTTATCCTCACCGGCCTTTTCGCCCTGGACCTGCTGACGATCCACCCGTTCATCGACGGGAACGGCCGCATCGCGCGAGCAATCACGAACGCCCTTCTGCAGGACAATGGTTATGACGTCACTCGATACGTGCCCCTGGAGACGTCGATCGCGAAGTCGGCCGACGCGTATTACGCTGCACTGCTTAGCTCCACGCGCGGGTGGCACGACGGCGAGCATGATCCGTGGCCCTGGCTGCGGTACTTCGTGGCACTCGTGGCCCGTTCGTACGACCAGTTCGCGGCGCTGACTGCGATCGCCCGCTCTGGAGGCAGCAAACAGGGACGGGTCCGGAACTACGTCGTGAATCATGCCAGCACGACATTCCAGATCGCAGACATCCGTGCCGCTTTGCCGGGGGTGTCCGACCAGACGATCCGGTTGGCACTTAACCAGTTGAAGGCGACCGGTCAGGTCAAGGCGGACGGCGCCGGTCGTTCCGCGACCTGGACCAATCACCCCCTCCAGATAACCTGAACAGGTACGACGTTGCAGCTAGGCCGTATTGCGTCGCGGGGCAGCTGGTATGCCGCCGCGGGGTAGCATCACTGCGCCACTAGAACCAAAGCGCGGCACGACTCGAGAGGACCAGCTGTGACGCACCCGGGGTGGGGAACCAAGTGGTCCGATGCTCTCCCTGGCGATGGCCCTGGCGATGGCCCGGACGAGCCCGACGACGAGCGGGCGATGCGGCATCTCGAGCGCCAACAGCGCCGCCGCAGCAGCCGAATCCTGCGCTGGATCCTGTTCACCCTTACGCTCCTGCTGGCCGTGGGCATTGCAGGAGTGGTCTGGGTGGGCGTTGACGCCGTGAGCGCCCGCACCGAGCTCAAGGCTGCCGCTACCCAGGTCCAGATCCTGCAGAGCCAGGTCCAGAAGGGCGACCGCAAGGCCGCCACCGCAACGCTGACCTCGCTTCAGAAGCACGCCAACCAAGCTCAAGCCAGGACCCACGGCCCCCAATGGTCCGTCGTGAGGGCCCTGCCCTGGATCGGCCGCAACGTCGAAGCCGTCCAGACGGTCGCAGAGGTCATCGACGGCCTGGCCGTGAAAGCCCTGCCCACGCTGATGGACGCGACGGCCCTGGTCGACCCGACGACCCTGGCGCCGGTGAACGGCCGCGTCGACCTCAAACCACTGGTGAAGGCCGCCCCCAAGGTGGTGGCGGCCAACGTTGAGGTGCAAAGTGCGGTGCGCAGGCTCGATGCCATCAACGCCGATCAATTGCTCGCCGCCGTGGCCGCGCCGCTGGCCGACCTGCGCCCCAGGATCCACAAGGTCGCGCAGACGACGGCGACAGCAGCACGCGCCGTACAGCTGCTGCCCCCCATGCTGGGGGCGGATGGGCCGCGCGAGTACCTCATGCTGGTGCAGAACAACGCGGAGCAGCGCGCGACGGGCGGTATCCCCGGCTCGGTCCTCCTGCTGCGGGCGGTGGACGGCGCGGTGAAGGTCGTCGAGCAGCGCGCGGGCAACACGTTGGGGGGGCTCCCCAAGTCGGTGCTGCCGCTCACGGCCGCCGAGCAGGCCCTCTTCGGCGACGACCTCGGCAGAACCATGCTGGACGTCACGTTCACCCCCGACTTCCCCCGCTCGGGGCAGCTGGCGCGGGCGATCTGGAAACAGAAGGTCGGCAGCAACGTCGACGGCGTACTCTCCATCGACCCGGGCGCGCTGGCCGACGTGCTGGGCGCAACCGGCCCGGTCTCGCTACCGACCGGTCAGCAGCTGACTTCGGACAATGCCGTCCAGCTGCTGCTCAACGGCGTGTACCTCAATATCGCCGACCCCAAGGCACAGGACGCGTTCTTCGCCGAGACGGCCGGCTCTGTGTTCAAGGCGATGATCGGAGGCCAGGGAAAGCCGGCCAAACTGGTGGACGCGTTCGCGCAGGCGGCGCGCGACGGCCGGCTCATGGTGTGGTCGGCGCACGAGAGGGAGCAGGCGCTGCTTTCCGGCACAGTGCTCAGCGGTGAGCTGGTCGGCGTCCAAGGTGGGTCGCCGGTGATCGGGGTCTATCTCAACGATGGCAGTGCCGCCAAAATCGGCTATTACCTGCGCACCGACGTGGTCGCCACGTCGACCAAGTGTCGCCCGGACGACTCGCAGGCCGTGAGCGTGAGGGTGACTCTGACGAATACGGCCCCAGCCGATGCGGCCCGCCTCCCGCCCTACCTCACCGGCGGGGGAAACGTCATCCCGGCCGGCCAGGTCAGGACCAATGTGCTGCTCTACGTGCCCTCCTGGGGTCGAGTCGATGACGTTCGGGCGAGCAGTGGCCTCCCGGGCGCGTTCTCCCAAACACACAACGGACTCTCTGTGGTGGGTAAGACCGTTCAGCTCAAGCCGGGCGAGCGGATCGTCATTGACTACGACATCGCCACCGGCAGCGGGCAGCCCGGGACGCCGATCTTGCGTGTGACCCCGGTTACATTGGGCACCAATGTGGTAACCGGCCGCTCGCGATGTCTGTGAGCTGAAGCCGTGCCTCACCGGCGCGGGAGCCGTCATTCCCGGGCCAGGTCAGAACCAATGTGCGCCTGAATGCGTCCTGTCTGGTGATGTGAGGTGTTTCAGAAGATCCGGCTGGCACCGAAGCCCACTGGTCGGTGGCTGGGAGGATAGCGGCCGAGGCAAGGACAGAAGCTGGTATGCCGCGCCGCGGGTAGCATCGCTGCCACCGCCATAGCCGCAGTCGGCAGGACTGATGGTCAGAGTTCTCCTGTGGGCTCGGGGCGCTCAGGTTTGCCAGGTGACGTCGTATGCGGTGACGATGGCGGTGAGGTCGTGTTGGTGGACCCAGGTGTGGTGGTAGCCGCAGAGCAGCGCGAGGTTCAGCAGGGCGGTGGTTCCGCCCTCGATCCAGTGTTTGACGTGATGAGCGTCGGTCCATTGGGGTGGGCGTCCGCAGTTCGGGAAGGTGCAGGCCTTGTCCCGGGCCCATAACGCGGCCAGGGCTGGGGTGACCAGGCGTTTGCTTCGTCCGACGTCCAGGGGTTGGCTTTTGGAGCCCAGGACCATCGGGATGATGGTGGCGTCGCAGGCGAGCTTGCGGACGGTTTGTGGTGAGAGGACGGTGCCGTCCAGGGTGTGCCCGGCGCCGCGGACCGCGTTCTTGAGGGTGTCGTGGTCGATGGTGACCACGATCTGGGCTTTGGTGGTGGCTGGGGCGGATCCGCCGGCTGCGGCGGCTCGGCGGCAGATCTCGATGAGGGCTTCGGCGCGGCGCCGCTCGGGCGGGCGTAGGTCCCGCCCGGTCCCTGGTCCGCTGGTGACTTGGTGGCCGTTGCCGTCGGCTGGCTCGGAGCGGTTGGTGGCCCAGGGGTCTGCCGCGGCCGGGCCGGTGTTGCAGGGTCGCGGGGCGGAGAGGGGGTCCAGGGCGGCGCGGAGGACGGCGCCGGCTTCGGGGTCGAGCTGTCCGCTGACCCGAAGCATCCCGTTCTCCATCGGGAACAGCCGCAGAGAGCAGAGGGCGCGTAGGGCGGTCTCGTCCCGTTCGAGGGATCGGTCGGCCCCGACCAGGGACATCAGGGTGCGTCCGATGGCGACGACGTTGGCGTTGTACCCGCTTTGGGCCATCAGGGTCAGCGACGCGAGGGCTTCCTCACGTTTGCCGGGGGCTAGGGCGTGTTCGACCTGGGTCAGCTGGCGTAGCGCGGTCACCGCCTTGCGTACGGTCAGGGTCCCGCCGGCTACCGCGGCGGCCAGGACCTGGTTGGCCGGCTGGGTGCAGGCCCGGGCCAGCTCGGCGGTGCGGGTGGCGTCGGCGGGTTCGAGGTGGAAGGAGTGCGCCATCAGCCAGTCCGCCGGACCTGAGCAGGAGGATGCGGCCACGACCCCGCGGGACTGCGCCTCCGCGACGAGGCCGACGCGGGCACAGTCGACTTGGACGGCCAACGCGTCGATGGCTTCGGCGATCGCTGCGAAGCCGTCGTTCTCGGTGCGCCACAGCTCGGCCGGGAGCTTGGCCAGCACCGAGGTCATCGCAGTAAGGACCCCGGCGGGACCCTGATCTGCGACGTCTTCGAACATATGTCCAGTCTAGCCCACGGGACCGACAAAGGCAAGGCCGAGGGGCACGATTATCCTTGCAAATAAAGGAGATTCACCGCATCGGTGACACCAGCTCGCGGTCGTTAGCCGCGTTCATCACCCATCTTTACGGTGTGCAGGCCAGCGTCGTCAGGTCCAGCTCTACATCTTGGCCATCGATGGTTACGACCACCCGGGGATGCTCACCTGTAGCGCTGAGGTAGCTGGTCAGGGTGGAGAGCAGCATGTCGTGACGCTTCTCGATCCGGCTGATCTCTGATTGCGCGATGCCCATCTGAGTCGCAAGTTCGACCTGGGTGAGATCGGCTGCCTTACGGATGGCAACCAAGCTGGACGCGTAGGTTCGATCGCGTATTGCGCGTCACCCCCGTCACGCTGGGCCAGGTCGCCATGGGTGCCACATCCAAGTGTTCCTAAGTGACAGAGTCTTGTTTCAGGCGTTGAGCAGTATGGCGGGATCATCCAGGTCTGGCCCCGGCGCCGGTGAATGGCCGCGTCGACGTCAAGCCGCTGTCAAGGCTGGTCATGCGTCCTCGGGGGATCACGCCAGGTTGAATGGCTGTGCGTGATGCGTGGCACGTGACGGTGTCACCTCGCGCAAGCGACGGCGACTGGGTCACCTGTCAGGCGGTCTGTCGGCCCGTACGCCGAACAAAAGGCACGCGCTCCTCGTCGCCGCTACGCAGGCTGGCCAGCGCCTTGCGCACAGCCCGTTCATCAATGAGGTCCTCCAGTTGCTCAAGCAGCTCGGCGGCGGCGGCGGGCACAACGGCGGCTGCACGGTGTCCGTGCTTGGTGAGATATGTCGTCTCGCTGCCATATTCAGCACGTGCCGTGACCGCGCCAAGATCAGCTCGCGCTTGGCTCACCGTCATTTCCTCACTCATGTACAAAATGTACCCCAGGCGGCGATGGGCAACAACCGCATCAGAAGAAGCGGTTCGCCGCTCGGGTTGCGGCTGGCGCGACCTTCACCCTGCCGATGCAGGCTGGGTACCGAACCGATGAGACCTTGGACCTAATGACCAAGGTAGCGTCGGAGGGCATCGTAGACAGCGTCACGAGTGCTGATGGTGATGACCACAACAAGCAGTTCGGCGTCTTCGACCTGATAGCAAACCCGGTAGTTGCCCACTCTGATCCGCCAGAGGCCGGAGTAACCCTTGAGAGGTTTGCAGCCAGGCGGGCGGGGACTGTTGCGGAGGTTTTCGATGGCAACTTCGATCGCCTCGGCGTCAGAGGGTTGTTGCCGGCTCAGCCTGTCCAAAAACTTGTCCGCGGCCCGAAGGATCTCAATCGAGTAGGACACTCAGGCACATTCGCGTTGGGCACGCAAGGACTCCCCGAGCCATGCTCCCGGCTTGTACGTCAATGAACGGCGACGCACTCAGACGAGATCGGGCTACCGAAATATCCTGAATCATGTACAAAATGTACCCTACTCGTGTCCTTCGGCTTGGTGATCATGTCCGAGGCGATCGACTGGCCAAGGTGTCGCTGACGACCGCGACGGCAGCACGCGCCGTGCGGCTGCTGCCCCCGATGCTGGGGGCCGATGGTCCGCGCGAGTACCTGCTGCTGGTGCAGAACAACGCGGAGCAGCGAGCGACCGGCGGTATCCCCGGCTCAGTGGTCCAGCTGCTGCTCAACGCACGAGAACGAGCAGGCACTGCTTTCGGGCACGGTGCTCAGCGGTGAGCTGGTCGGGGTCCAGGGCACGTCACCGGTGATCGGGGTCTATCTCAACGATGGCAGCGCCGCCAAGATCAGCTACTACCTGCGCACCGACGTGGTCGCCACGTCGACCAAGTGTCGCCCGGACGGTAAGACCGTTCAGCTCAAGCCGGGCGAGCGGATCGTCATCGACTACGACATCGCCACTGGCAGCGGGCAGCCCGGGTCGCCGATCTTGCATGTAACCCCGGTCGCATTGGGCACCAATGTGGTAACCGGCCCATCGCGATGTCCGTGAGCTGAAGGGGCAATGACCACGTCAGGAGTTGAGCAGCTGGTGCGCCCTCTGGTGTGAAACATGAAGCACGGTTCCGATGTCGCGGACGGTCAGTCCGGCTGCTTTCATTGCCAATGCGGCTTGACGTCGGCGCACTGCGCTGAGCTCGGCTGTGGACTCTGCTTCGTGGCGGAGCCGGTCGGCCTCTTCCAGCTCGACGGTGATGGCCGCGTCCAGGACCACTCGAACAGTCACCGCAATGTTTTCTACCGGTAGGTCCGCTACGAACGCAATGGCTTCGCGCTGATGCTCCTGAGCCTGATCAAGCCGCGCCGTTTGCGAGATTGCTCCAGGGTGTTGGTCGCATTGGACCACCCACCACCGGCCGTCCTTGCGTGCCGTCGACGTGAACTCCTGCATCATGATCGCCACCACCCCTTTCCCAGTGCAGGTTGTAACTGTCTGTACAGCGCCTCGGCGGTGCCCTCTGAGATCTCGCTATGACGGCCGATCGTGGTGCGGACGCCACCTACGATCAGGCCCGTGTGATTCTTGAGCTCCTCGGTACTGAACTCGACGCTTGCCGACTTGGCTGCCTTGGCGATCCTCTTGATCACCTCAGTCCGCTTCATAAGGATAGTCTAGTTTTGGTAGACATAACAAGTCTAGATGAACTAGACAAGTCTCCGAGAACTGCGGCTTGCGGCATGTGTCAGAGCGTGCCATCGACCACTGACAGCCATGCTCGCCGCGCCTCGGGATGTTAGATGAGCCCGGTCGACCGCGATACCCGGCGGGCGCAGGGGCACAAGAAACGCAGCTGACGCCGCCACCTGCGCCAGCAGGGAGTGGCACGGTGTATGCGCCCTGTGCCCTCGACGAGGTGCGACTGTGCATTACCTGGCGAGCCCTTTCCTAGCGCTGGTGGCACATGACGCAGATGGAACGGCTGCCATCGACCCGGAGAAGATGGCCGCGGAGTGGAATTGGCGAGCCGTCAACCAGCGTGACCGGGTCGGCTTTCGCCCCGCTCACGCTGGCGTTCGACCCGTGAGCCACGTGGCAGGTAACGCACGTGGTCCCGGTCATGTTGATGGTCTTGTCGAAGTGGTTGCGCTGGTGACAGGTGGCGCACCACCGGCCTACGTTGGCGGCGTACCCGTCCCGCACGGCCGCGACTCCGTTGACCACGCTGGCAACAGGCGGAACGGCGGAATCTCCGGACAGCCAGTAGTTCGTGGTGGTGTAGACCTTGACCCCCGCGTCAGGGATTACCACGCCGCCTGCTGTGGTCGAGGCTCCGGAGTCGGCGGCGAACGTCCGCAATGTTCGGTAGTTGCCGTTGCCGTGTGGGTTGTGGCACGAGAGACATTCCATGGGGGCTGGGGCACCCGCGGTTGAGTTCAGGCTACTGAGATCCCAGGCTGTGTCCGGGATGCCGGCGACGTTGTGTTTGGACGTCGTTGACTGCCCGACCGCAGCACCGCAATCGTCTGGTTCCTGGCCACTCGTCTGCGGAGGAAGCTCTGGCGCTATCGTCCTCCCAACCGACCCTCTTGGGCACTGAAGAAGCGGAGGCAGCTTCTGCTGGGAAGCATGACCTTGATCACGTCGAAAATCGGCGGATCATTGTTGACCCCGGGCGACGAGCTGCGGCGCTCTGACCCGGGTCTTATCCACACCGCAGAAGTGGCTAGCCTGATGGTCGACGCCGACATCAGGCGCCTGAAATGTTGGGGAATGCTGGATCCAACTAGGTCACAGCGGGACAGGCGAGGAGGTGGTGCCGGTCGCCGTTGACGTGGGCCTCGAGATGAGGGACGGCGCGGAGGGGCGTGCGGACGGGGCGGGGGAGTCGACCGAGGCGGTTGGCGAGGTCGCTGGGGTGGTGTCGTTGGACTTCAGGGCCCATCCGACCAGGACTGTGGTGATGACCACCAGCCCGACCAAACCAGCCGTGGATACCCTTTGGGCGTTGTTCAAGGGGCGCACCTCAGCCTCGATCCACCGTTGAATTAGCTCAAAGAGCGGGTCGGAACGCGCGAATACCCCTGTGACCTGGGAGAATACGGCTTGTCGAGAGTCGTTTCATCCAATCAGAGGGGCATCCACTAGATGCGAGTTTCTCATAG
>JBBRZV010000113.1:0-8482 GCA_038236365.1 Actinomycetales bacterium
GCCGGCGGCGCCGGTGTGCTCGCCCACGAGCAGGTGCGCGTGAGCGACGGTGTGGCCTTGGGCGCCGTAGACGGTGGTCGCATAGGCCAGCTCCAGATGGTCGTGGACATAGTCGGCGGGTAGGTGGCGTTCACCACGGCCACCCTCATGAAGGGTCAGGGTGCCGTCAGGTCCGATGCCGGTGACGGTCCAGGTGTCGCGGTTGGCGACGTCAAAATTGCGGTCGTTGCGGCGGGTGGCGACCCGGTCACCGACCCCGATCCGTTCCCCGGCCGCTGTCGTGACCGCCCGGGTGTCGTCGAGGCGGCCGGTGGCGATGAGCTGGTCGCGGATGGTCGCGTTCAGGGCGGCGACCTGTTCCCGGGTCTGGGCGATCACCAACACCGGCTCGACAGACCCCTCACCGCCGGGTTGGGCGCCGATCTGGGCGAGGGCGCGGGTGCGTTCGGCCTCACTGGGGTGCAGACGGATCTGTCCTCTGGCAAGGAGGGTGTCGAACACGCCACCGGGGTTTCGGCTGGTGCGCATGGCCAGGGTGAGCTCGGCGTAGTCGGGGTCGGCGAACCGGTGCACACTCTCCAGGGCCAGGCAGGATTCGGGGCTGGCCCAGCGGGCGGCCAGATCCAGGACGCCTCCGCGGCCGACCGCGGGGAGCTGGTGGCGGTCACCGACCAGCGCGAGCCGGGTGTGGTGTTCGTCGGCGATGACGAGCAGGGCCCGGGCGCTGTCCTGGTCGAGCATCCCGGCTTCATCGACCAGCAGCAGGTCACCCGAGCGCAGGACCGCGCCGGGTTGCGGGCCCCGGTACGTCGCGCCGGTGCGCGGATCCCTCTGGCCTGCGCGCAGCCGTGTCCAGGCGCCGTGGGCGTCCCACCGGTAGCCGTGCTGGTGGGCCAGCCAAGCCGCCGAGTACGCCGTGGTGCCGGTCTCGGCGGCGGCGACCCGGGCGGCCTTCAACGTCGGGGTCACCACCACCAGCCGATGCCCGTCTCGTTCCAGCCACTGCCGGGTCGCGGCCAACGTGGTGGTCTTACCCGCCCCCGCGGCCCCCTCGACCAGCGTCAGCAGGCCGGTCCCAGCCAAAGCGGCTGCCACCGCCTGCTGGGCGGCATCCAGCTCCTTCGCTGGTTCGATCCCACCGGACACGTGTTGGGCAGGACTGGCGGGACCGGCCGGTGTGCGGGCGGCGCGGGCGATGAGCCGGGTCATGAGCTCCCCCTCAACGGCCAAGACCTGCGGCGAGGTAAGCGCCCGGAGGTCATCACAAACGGAACAACGAGCGGGCGGACACCGTAGTCATCGGTAGTCATTTGTAATACGATGTTGGGGTGGCTGTGGAACGGTTCGATCCCGATCTCCTTGACGATGACTGGCCGTTCGAGATCGATCACCAGGTCAGCACCTGTTCAAGCACCCACATCTGGGCGTGGACGACATCAGAGACATGTGGGCAAGTGAGCCGTTGTTCTATCCCGCCAAGCCGCCAGCTCATTGGCTCATGGTCGCCGAAGTCGGTGGCCAGGTTCTGATGGTGCCCCTGGCCCCTTCAACAACGGGTGACCCCAGTAGGTGCCGACCGATCGGTTGCTACCGGGCAGCCGACCACCTCGCAAGACGTTTCAGGGAGGACCGATGACCAACACAAACATGACACCAGAGCAGGAGAACGCTTTCTATGCCGAACCGGACAATCAGGTGCCCGACGGGCCGCCTGTGCGTCGCAGGGCCAAGCTCAGCGAGCCTGTGCCCGTACGGTTCCCCGAGGAACTCCTGAGCGAGATCCGAAATCGAGCGGCCGCTGATGACCGGTCAGTCTCCAACTGGATCCGGCGAGCAGTCGAACACGAACTCGCGCGAGAGGCCAGCTGACAGTCGCAGGGTCGGATTCGTCGTGCGGATACCATCACGGGTCTGCAGGCGGTTTCTCGACCCCACAGCAACGCACTCAACTGCCGCCGAGAGTGAAGTTCGGAACTGCCTGATGAGCGGGCGTCCTCGCTGCGAATGTGCGGGTGAGCATGGTGAGTGCCGTCACTGGCCACTCGGCGACGTGCCCACCTCCTTCTCCTCTGGAACCGCGGTTTTTTTCGTTATACGCTATACGTGTGGCGAGCGAAGAGCAGATTCAGCAGTGGGCCGACGAGGCCGAAGCGGGATACGACGTCGACGTTCTCAAACGTCGGGGCCGCGGGCGCCCTGGTCGGGGGGCTGAGCCGATGCAGGTCGTGGCGGTCCGGCTGACCGCCGAGGAGATCGACGCTCTCGACGCCGCGGCAGCCAAGAACGACATGAGCAGGTCCGAGGCAATCCGGGCCGCGCTGGCCCACTTCGCTGCGTGAAGGTCCACCGGAGCGCGCTCAAGCACGGCATCTCGTCCGAGGATACGATCCAGGCAGCAGAGTGGTCGCTGTGGATCGAGCCCCTCGACGAAGACGGCCCTCCCCACCGAGAGTTGCGCCTGGGCTTCGACACCGGAGCCCGCCTGCTGGAGACGGTGGTACTCGCCCTCGAGAACGGCGACGAGATGGTCATCCACGCGATGCCGGCCCGCAAGAAGTACCTCGACCTACTGCCGTAATGACCCAGATCGGCACCCGGACCGCCCGTCGGTGCTCCCGACCGCGACTTCCGCTTTTGCCGCTGGTCGCGCGTGGATCGCTGAACCCGAATGGGTGAGACACTGACGATGGTCACGGCGGCCGTCCGACGCAGGAGTGACAGGGGTAGGGACCGTGGGCAACCGACGGAGACGACCGCCTCGATGTGGGCTGCCCTCTTATGGACCTATCCAAGCGAAGCAGCGCAAGCCCGTACGGCAGGGACTCGGGGAAAGCTCAAGGCCATACGGAATTCCCAGCGCACCCTGGGCGTCGTCCTGTTGTTTGTCGCCTTGTTCTCGGGCGCGGGCGCGTTCGACACGGTTGACCGGAACCAACATCTTGGAGCCGGCGCCCTTGTGACGACGGGGACTGTGGTCGGAGTGCAGGACGGGGGAAGGTACTCGTCCGCCTCGTGGGCGGTCGAGTTCACGCCTGGAAGCGGCCAGGCGGTCACGGCCAACGTGACGCAGTTCCTCTGGGAAACTACTCGACAGGTGGGGGATGTTGTACGCGTGCGCTACGACCCGGATGATCCGACCAACTACGCGCGCGATGACAGCGAGGGCCAGGCCGTCTTCTGGCCGATCTGTCTGGCTCTGCTCGCTGTTGGGTCTCTCGCCATAGGTGTCGCTGGATTGTTCAGGCGTATGCCTCCTGGTTTCCGCCCAAGGCAGTAGGTGAGTGTGGAGGCTGGTGAAACTGCCAACGTCCGCATCTGCCGCTGGTCGCGCGTGATCGTGCCGATGATCGGGTCTTCAGGTGATCATCGGCTAGTGCGCAGAGTCTTGCGGCCGAGCAGCGTCGTCGTAACCGGACCAGGCAATCCGTGATCCGTAGATGAGCAAAAAGGTGGCGAGCGGACCGCCGATCCAATCCGATACCCACAGCGAGAGGGCAAGACCCACTGAGAGGCTGACAACAATGACCAACGACACGCGAAGAAGGCGGGTAGGCAGGGACACGCACTGAGGCTATCGGGCGTGCGTTCCTTGGCATGCTGCACGCACTCATCTGCCGCCGATGGAGCGTTTGGTCGGTGTTCAATCGATGACCAAGTGACAGAAGCGACTCCGCGACGCGACATCCCTCTGCCAAGATGAGCCTCATGACGACGGACCAGAACCGCGGTAGCGCGGACTGGACGTACGTCGTGGACAAGGACATCGTCGATCGAGCGGAAGCAACGCTCGTTTGCCAGACGGTGTTGGACATCCTGCGGCCCCGACTTACGAGCGTTCGGATCGACGCGTACTCCGACTACCGGGACGAGCTACCTCCCGAGGTGGCGCAGGCGCAGCAGTGGCTTCGAGATGTAGGACGGGCGCACGGCCATGGCGATCCCGGAATGGGCATCGAACTGGATCCTGTTGACGACTCCAACTGGGACGTCCTCCGGACCTACGCGTCCTGGTCAATCAACGTCGAGCTGCTCACCGACAGGAATCGGCAGATCGCCCAGCTGCACGATTGCGGCTACTCCGTGACCGCCGAGCTGACTGCGGACGAGGCGGTTCAAGTTGCTCGCGAACTTGCTGACATTGCCCCAGTCGTGCCGCTCCTTCGGGAGCGAGAGAAAGCCGAGAGGACCGCAGCACGGCAGGCACGACGTGCAAGACGACGGGAGCGAATAGCAGGGTTCTTTGGACGCCCCTGAGTGGCGGAAGGCAACGTCCTCATATGCCGCATGTGGTGCGCTCCCGCCTGAGGAGCGAATGCGTTGCCGACTTCGTCATGGATCGAGCGTGGGAGCCCTCCGTCTACGACGTCCCACCGACAGGCTTCAAACGATCAGTCAGCCAGTGGACGCGCTCCGCCGAGCATGGCAAACGACATGCCGACGATGCGTGCCGATGCCTGGAAAGTCGGCATCAAAAGGTGGACCCTCCGGATCAGTCTTCAGTCCTTGGAAAGTCCTTGGGAAGTTCGTTTCCAACCGTCACTCGTCAACGACCCTAAACGGTATATGCGCAGGTCAGAGGCCATATGCCCATCACTGCCAAAGACTCTCAATCATGCGGGGACAGTTCGAGATGTACTACGACATCTAAACGTCGCCGGCGCCGAGCGCCGGATTGCGTTCTGCCATAACGGTTTAGACAAAGCGGGCTCCCCTCGGGGGGCCCGCTTTGGCACAAATTTGACACTAACTGGGCCTGCTGAGTCGCGGCTGGCGCCCGGGGTGGCCGCGGGCCCTCGGACGGGCATCGCGCGGGCGGGCCCCGCCCGGACGCACAGGTCCATGGCATCTAACCCAGCATTCACTCAGGCAAGGCAGGGCAGGCAGGCAGCCTGCAGGCAGCGCAAGGCAGACACAGCAGACGTCGTCTACACCATCGAGCACGTCGCGGCGCTGTTCCACGTCAAGGTGGACTCCGCTCGTGAGTACACCTACCGCAAGGACTTCCCGCCCGCCCACCAGCTCGGCGCCCGCCTGCTGTGGGACCGCGAGGAGATCCTCGCCTGGTTCCGCGCCCTGCCCCGCCTGACCCTGGCCGACCGCCGGCGCGGGGAGTCCGTCGTGGCGGCCGAAGCCGCGGTGACCCCACCGGCCGCACGCACCTCCCCGTACAAGCGCCGGGCCGGCCGCGGCGCCGCTAAGGCCGCGGCATGAGCCCCCGCTGCAAGCCGGTCAAGGTGGTCGGAGGAGTCAACGTCCTGGCCCCGACCGCCACGTACCCGTACTTCCGGCTCACCTGGGTGGAACCCGACGGCCGTCCTGCGGCTGGCTGACTTGATGAGGGCCCAGGCCGGCACCCGGCGGACGGTCACCGAGAACACCTCCATGTTGGGTGGCCTGCTGCGGTGGGGAAACGTCCAGGGCTACTTCAGCGCCGACCAGGCCGAGATGCTCCCAGACAAGTGCGCCACCGTGGCCCCTGCGGTCATTGGCACCTCGGCGCCTGAGCTCGTCGCAAGGGCCGGAAGGTGACCGAGACAGCCGAGCACGTCCGCGACGAAGACGCGCCCTCGGCACCCCAGGTGGTAGGCCTCGGGCAGGAACTCTCGAGACCCTTTCCGAAGTGGGGACGTCTGGCACCAGAGACGGGCGCCTCCTGCGGAGCGCGGTGGGGAGAGATGTTCCAGCTCACCGCCTACGACGTCAACTGGACCGGGCAGAAGCCCAAGCTGTGCATCTACCCCCAGATCGACCCGGCGGCCCGGGTCCGTGACGGCGATGACCGCCGCACGCTGCCCAAGGGTGAGAAGACCAGAGAGACCGGCATTCCCGAGGTGACGTTCACCGGCTACCCGCTGCGCGCCGAGCTGGAGAAGCGCTGCAGGCAGGCGCTCGAGGAGCAGGCCGCGGGTACGAGCCCGGAGGCGCTGCTCTTCCCGGCGAAGCACGGTGGGATGCACCACCACAGCAGCTTCATGAGCGACTATTTCGCCCCGGCAGCCATCGCTGCCGGCTGGCCACACCAGGAATGGGTCGAAGTGTGCGAGCGCTGGGACAAGAAGCAGCAGAAGTACGTGCCTCTGACCCGCCGGCGGACCCAGTTCATTCTGCCGTGGCACTCCCTGAGGCACCGCTTCGCCCGCTACTGCATCGACGTCCTGGGTCTGACTGCCGGTGAGCTGATGGCTGTCGGCGGCTGGGAGAACGAGACCGTGGTCAGGACCAGGTACTACAACATCGGCGAAGAGCACGCGGTCTCGGCGCTGCGCAAGTTCTGACGCGGTCAGACGCGGACTCTCGCTGGCACGATGCCGAGGCATCTGCCGGACCGCCCGATCGCAGTGTCGCGGTCCGTAGCCGGGGCGCCCTGCGGGACCACCGCGAACTCCTCGGCTGCGTCGAGGGGTGGATGCGATGCGCTACATCTCCCACACCGGGTGCCAATGGCGGTTCTTCCCCGACTCGTTCGGGCCGTCGGCGCGACCTGGTCGCAGTTCCGCCGTGCGTCGCGCAACGGCACCTGGGCGCGAGCGTTCACGGTGCTGCACACGGCCGCGCGCGAGGCGGGCGGGCGGGCGCGCGGAGGCGCGTCCCGAAGGACAAGATGACGCGGTAGGGCATGTCTTGGTTTCCACGCCGGAGGAGGCGGAGGCGGCGCAGTTCCGGGGCTCTCCGACGGTCCTGGTGGATGGCCGGGATCCGTTCTCCGATCCGGAAGCCCCGGTCGGGCTAGCGATCCGAAGTAGTTGATGGTGTGGAAAGGCGTGGTCGAGGCCTCGAGAGCGGAGGCAAAGGCTCGGCTGAAGCTGTCGGGCAGTCGCCCGAAGATCCGTACGAGTGCCAGCAGCCGCACGACGATCAGGTAGCCAAAAAGCATGTGGAACAGCAGTTGCCCGTTGGTCCACTTCGTGCCGTTGGATGGCCGGCTCAGCTCGGCCACCGTCGCGGTGTTCAGCAAGTGGTGGAACGTCTTGCTCGCGTGTCCATCTCCTCGCGGACGGCCTGCCGGGCCAGCTTCATGTCCTCGATTCCCACTCAGGGATCGTATCGCTGGGAGCTGGGTGTGCTCCTCTGATTGCGGTGCTGGATCGGGGTCGCCTCGGCGGGTGCCTTCGGGCCGGATATGTCGGGCAGGGGGTCGGCGTCCGGGCCACCGAGATGGCCCGAGGACTGGTCTTCTTGTTCAGCGCCAGTCATTGGTGGCGACTTCATCCGGCGGGGCGTATATCTGGAGGCGTTCGATCTCCTTCTTCAGCTCGATCATCTTGAGTTCACGCCCGACGGTCAACCGCTGGAACTGCTCGAGCTCGGCCAGCCGTTCCAGGTCCTTGGCTCGTAGCTGGAGTTCCGTGGCGTACTGCTCGGCTACTTCCATCTGGGCATGTATCAGTGTGGTCACGTCGCGGGCGGCGGCGAACACCCCGAGGACCTTACCTTCGGCGTCTCGGTAGACCGACGCGTTGTACAAGACCTCGGTCAGTGTTCCGTCCCGGTGGCGCATGGTCAGCGGGTAGTCCACTGCCATCCCCTTCTCGAAGACCAGCTGGTAGATCGCGTTGGCCTTCTGGGGGTCGGTGAAGTAGTCCGAGAAAGCGGTCCCGATCAGATCGTCGCGCGGGACCCCGGTGACCTTGACGGTGGCCTCGTTGGCGTCGGTGATCATCCCCTCGGGGCTGATCGCGACCAACGAGTCCAGGCTCGACTCGATCATGGACCGGGCCGCCTGGAAGGTTTGCATCTGCATGGTGACGTCCCGGGTGATGGTGGATGCTCCCACGATCACGCCGTCCTTGTCGCGGATGGGTGAGACGCTGATGGAGACCGGAAACGCTGTCCCGTCCTGTCGGACAGGGATGGTCTGAAAGTGATCGACGCGCTGGCCCTCACTGATCCGCGCCAGGATGGACATCATGTCGACGCCTCGACCCTGAGGCATGAGCAGTTCGATGGACTTCCCGATGATCTGCCCGCTCGAGTAACCAAACATCCTCTCGGCGGCGGGGTTCCAGCTCGTGATGATGCCATCCAGTGTCTCGCCGATAATGGCGTCGTCCGAATACTCCACGATGGCCGCGAGCTGGCTGAGTCGGCCGTTCCCCTCTTCTGAAGGTGTCTGGCCAGTCATGACGCGACCCTACCCACGCTCATCACCGGATAGCCGAAGACAGACTCCCCTGTCGCTGGCAACCGCTTCAGCCCCACTGGTCCACCCCCGGGTACAAGGCTCTCCGAAGGCCATCGAACTTCGACCCCCCGCGTCATCACGGCGACCCCTTTGCTGATACGGCGATGGCCAATCAGGGAGTTACTTCCATCGGTGCCCATGAGTCTTCCCGGTGTCCTTAGAGCGCGCGCGAATAGGCCTCAGGGGTCGGGTTGAGTCGGGTCGTCTTTGACCTGCTGTAGCGCGAGGGCTGCGAGCTCGGTGGTGAGTTCGCGTAGTCGGCGGGAGTTCTCCAGCAGTGGGCGCAGGGCGTCGGCCTGA
>JBBRZV010000114.1:0-8294 GCA_038236365.1 Actinomycetales bacterium
ACATCATGGGCAGCCCCGCCCGTCGTCAAACCAACCCGATTACGCGCTGTTGGGATCAACCCCATTACCGCTATGCAGGGACTGACGACGGGCGAGGCACCGACCAAAGGCTTGACTTAAACGTCTTACGCTGATGTCCGGGCAACGGCCAGCAGCGCGACAGTAGTGGACAGCCGTGGCGCGAGGTTGTTCCGGTGGGCGGCACGGAGCTTGTGCCGGGACTACCGTGAGGCTTACTTGGCGCGGTCGACGAGAAGGAGGTCTCGATGTGGGCATACCGGAGCAACCTCCCGCAGCTCGATGCCGGGTTGTTTCTCACCGATGGCGGTATCGAAACCACAATGATCTTCGATGAGGGTTTCGATCTGCCGCTCTTCGCGGCCTTCACGCTGCTGGACACCGCCGACGGTCGCGCCGCCCTACACCGGTATTTCGCCTCGTATGTTGAGATTGCCGTCCGAGACGAGGTCGGGATCGTGCTCGAGACACCGACCTGGCGCGCGAACTCCGACTGGGGCGCGCTGCTCGGTTATGACGACACGGCGCTGGAGGCGGTCAACCGCGACGCGGTGACACTGGTCGTCGAGCAGCGCCGGAGATACGAGCGTCCGTCGACGCCCGTGGTCATCTCGGGCTGTATCGGTCCGCGAGGCGACGGCTACGCAGTGACACAGACGATGTCCGCCCACGAGGCTCACTCGTACCACGCCGCTCAGATTAATGCCTTCGCCGACACCGATGCCGACCTAGTGTCGGCGTTGACCCTCAACTATGTTGAGGAGGCCGTCGGCATCGCGCAGGCGGCAGGCGCAGCCGGGGTGCCCGTCGTTCTGTCGTTCACGGTGGAAACCGATGGTCGGTTGGCGACCGGGATGCCTCTGGGGGAGGCAATTGATGCCGTCGATCACCAGACCGAGGGCTACCCGGCGTACTACATGGTCAACTGCGCGCACCCAACGCATTTCTCGCAGGTTCTCGACGGAGCATCACGCTGGGCGTCGCGCATCCGCGGCGTGCGCGCCAACGCCTCGACTCGCAGCCATGCTGAACTGGATGAGGCCGAGCACATCGACCGAGGTAATCCGACTGACCTGGCCGCCCGTTACCACCAGCTACGTGACATCCTGCCCAATCTGTGCGTTGTAGGTGGCTGCTGCGGCACCGACCACCGACACGTCGACGCGATCAGCACCGCCCTGTCGGCCACGGCTGTGGAGTGATGTTCACACGCCAGATCCTCCCCCGGTTCGCGCCATGTGCGGTAAACGCCTCACGCTGATAAACAGACGTATGTGGCCCACGCTCACCCTTGCGGCGTTCCACGTCTCTCGCGCCGGAAGACGCGCCGGACCCTAGGGTTCAATGTCGAGGACGATGTTCTGCATCACTGCTGCCATCGCGACGACCTTCGATTTTCGCCTAGGAAGCGGGCCGGCCTGGCGGCGAAGAGCTCGAAATGCCTTGTGCCTCCCCTAGAGCCTGCGCACTCGCGGGTCACCCAAGTTCCCAGCCACCCCGAATCGGGCCTGGACGTAACGCAGTGCGGTCAGCGCAAATGGGCGCTGACCGCAGAGGTTCGGCATGGAGACAGGGGGCGCGCGGTGCCATAGCCTTCGGATGTTCGCTGGGCCCTAGCCGTGGGCCCGTCCCGCACCAAGGAGCACCTGCCATGACCGACCTCTGGACCCTTGTCGCCGTCGAGCGGGGCGCTCTCGCCGACGATGTCGCCGCCCTGATGCCCGAGCAGTGGGCCAGCCGGTCCCTGTGCCCTGACTGGACGGTCCGCGACATCGTCGCCCACCTCACCGCCGCCGCATCCACGAGCCCAGGCGCGTTCCTCGGCCAGTTCGCCAAGGCCGGCTTCAACTTCGACAAGTATGCCAATGACGGCCGGGCCCGCCGGCTAGGCGCCGACACCGATGCGACTCTGGCCGGCTTCCGTGCCGTGCAGGGATCGCAGACCTCCCCGCCCGGGCCGAAGCCGACGTGGCTCGGTGAGATCGTCGTCCACGCCGAGGACATCCGCCGGCCCCTCGGGATTGCCCACAGTTACGACCCGGAGGCTGTCCGCGCGGTCGCCGACTTCTACAAGGGCTCCAACACCCTCATCGGCGCCAAGAACCGAATCGCCGGCCTCGCCCTGAAGGCGACCGACCAGGACTGGTCCAACGGCACCGGCCCAGCCGTCGAGGGCCCGCTCTTGTCACTCGTCATGGCGATGACCGGGCGAAAGGCGCACGTCGAGGACCTGACTGGCGAGGGCGTCGAGAGGCTAGGCACCCGCTTCAAGTGAGCCGCCAGGCGAACGCGTCCCTCCCCTCGGGCCCGCCCGGTCTGCAGGCCCTCGACGGCCGCAATCGCGAGACACACCACCGTGATCGGCGGGCGCGACGGCGCAGCCGACAAATGCAACCGATCGAACCGCCAGTAGCCGACTCGCGGCGAAGTGACGCACCTGCCCGGCGTTGGGACGCGCCGGTTACCAGCCGAGTTCGCCGTCGTCTTCGTGGAAGGTGCCGGTCGGGCCGTCGGGGCCGATGAGGGCGAGCCGCGCGACGACCCGCGCGCTCTCGGCGGCGGGTCGGCCCGGCTGCCCGGGTCGCCACCGCCGAGCTCGGTGGCGGTGATGCCGGGTTCGACGGCGTTGACCTTGATCTCGGGGTGGGCGTGCGCGTACTGCATGGTGAGCATGGGGACCCACTTCTTCCCCCGGCCATTTCCGCTTCTGCCTGGCGAGCGCAGAGGCCCCACGACTGCAAACGCCGCGAGCCTCTATCGTCTTATCATCGGCGGCCCAGCAGGACCGTCCATGTGAAGGGGGTTGGCACATGAATCATCCCGGTGGCTTCGGGATCGGGCGCGATCGCAGATCCCTTGTGTTCTTTGTGCGCGTAGGGGTGCGGCGGCGACCTGACCTCGAAGCGTCAACCGACCGTCGCTCTGACAGATGCCGTGCCGGCCTCGTCAGCCGCGTAGGCCCCACCCATTCGGCGCGACGATGAACGCCGATGGCGTTGCTGACCCGGCAGGGGTGGGCTCGGCGTCTCGCCTGCTGGCACTGGCACAGAAGCTGCATGATGAGTACGTGGCCGAAGGCCAGAGAACTCGCGACAGACTCATCAGCGAGGGGCACTCACGCCACGACCAGGTTGTTGGTGAAGGCACGGCCAAGCAGGAAGAGCTTCTCAGGACAGGGCAGGCCAAGTACGACGACTTCGTGTCCGCGGGCAAGGTCAGGCACGACGCATTGATCGCCGAGGCCGAAGCGCTTATGGCCGAAGCCCAGCAGAGGAGGGACGAGGTGCTTCAAGAGCTCGGTCGCGAACGCAGCCTGCTTCAGAAACAGATCGACGGACTGCGAGCCTTCGAGCGTAACGATCGCGCCCGGCTGAGGTCCTACCTCCAGGGCCGGCTGGTCGAGCTGGAGCCAAACGACGCCGACGACGCTGGCTGACAGCGAAGGCCGGCAGGCTCGCTCTCGTTCAGGACTGGCCGGCTGCAGGAGGCTGACCGATGCCAGCGTGATACTCCAGCACCCCACTGACCACGAAGCTCGGCATGAAAGCCGACCACCGACTTTGCTTGACGATCCACCTGATGGGTGGAGTCTCACGGACCCACCGCCGGCGTGATCTTCGTCCGGGCTCACGAGCCTGCCGACATCATCAGCTCCCTTTCTCGCCGGCGATGAACTCCCAGTCCGGCTCGCCAAGTTGGCGCCACGAATTTTCCCCACCGGTGCGCTCTGGGTCGCCTGGCCTCGCCGCGCAGGCGCACAGCCCAGCGACATCACGGAGAACCTTGTACGTCAACATGCGCCGGGCCAAGCCAGAGGAGATGACCTGGCGTTACCCCTGGTGTAGCCCAGCATCTGTCGAGCGGTTGCAACCCAGATCCGGGGCCCAGGCTCATCGTCCGTTTGGCCAAAAGGGGTGGCCTCTTTGGCTAATTGCGGGGCAAGCCTGTGGCGGTATGCGGGACTTCGGTGTCATTGTCTGTTGGCAGCGCCTTGCGGTCGGGAAACGGAACATGGTGGGTGGCGGAAAGATGGCCGTTGGGAGAGCTGCGGTGAACCAGGCCGTGGCCAGGCTGGATGAGTCAGCGCGTACGGCGAGTCTGCGACGCGAGTGGACCAGAGGGTTCGCTGTGATGCTTGTCCTGTTGCTTGCGGCGGCACTCGCAACAGCTCTCGGGGGCAGGAGTCTCGCCAGCGAGATGCAGACAACCGCCGGTCAGCTCCAACTCGAGTCGAAAACGATCGCGGCGCTGCGCGCCGAACTCCACGACCACGAACAGCTCGGGCACCAGCTTTTGAACAGCAAGCCTGTCGACCGTTCGGCGTTCGTCCACCAGCAGCAGGAGATCTCTGGTCTGTTCGACCAGGCCGTCACTGTCTTCCCGGACAACCACGGCATGAGAGCCATCATCACCGCAACCCAACGGTCGTGGCAGAACGGCCTGATGGCTTCTGGTTTATGGGGCGATCAGGTCAGCGCGCTTCGAGGGAACCACTCGGCTAACAACGTGGCCTTCGACACGTCGAACGAGAACACCGGCGAGACGTTGAACAGTCTCGATGTCCCCTCTCGGGCGGCTATGGCGCAGGGGTTCGCCCGCGGCGTCGACCTCCAAAGCAAGCTGATCATTGGCCTGACCAGCTTGTTCATGGTGGCGTTGGCCGTGACGATGTACTTCCGTAGGCGGATGGTCAAGGACCTGCTCAGACCCGTGGCGGCCATGCACGAGGGAGTGTTCAAGCTCCAGAATGGCGACTACGCCAATCGCATCGAGGTTGCCCGCCTCGATGAGCTGGGCGAGCTGGCCCAATCGTTCAACCGGATGGCCAATGCCCTCAACACAAGTTATGAGGCGTTGACACATCGGGCCACTCACGACTCGCTGACCGGACTGGCCAACCGCGCCACCTTAAGCGAGCGCATTGCAGCCTGCTTCAGCCCAGGCTGCGAGCGTGGGGCCCGCCAGGTCAGTTTGCTGTTCATCGACATCGACGACTTCAAGGATGTCAACGACACTGTCGGTCATGAAGGTGGAGACGCGCTTCTGGTCCAGCTGGCCACCCGGCTCAGCGCCTGCGTCCGGGCCGACGACCTGGTCGTGCGCCTCGGCGGTGATGAGTTCGCCATTATCGTCACCGAAGACGACAACAGCTGCTCGGTGGCTGTCGAGGTAGCCGACCGGATCGGGGACGCGCTAAGTGCACCGTTCATCCTTGATGGTCAGCGAATGGTCGTCACCCTCAGCATTGGGGTCGCCCAGCGACGCCCTGAGACCGAAGATGCCGCTGAATTGGTCCGGCAGGCCGACTTCGCCATGTACATGGCCAAGGGCGGCGGCAAGGCCCGGTACCAACTCTTCGATTCCCAGATGCACGACCACATGCTCGCCCGCTCGGCCCTCAAGACCGACCTGACCGCGGCGGTGGCTTCCGGTCAGCTTCGTGTGGAGTACCAACCTGTCGTCGACTTGCGCACCGCGGAGGTCCTCGGTGTGGAGGCGCTCGCGCGCTGGCAACACCCCACGCTCGGCCTGTTGGCCCCAGAAACATTCATTCCCCTCGCCGAAGAGACCGGTGACATCGACGCCATCGGCTCCTGGGTGCTCGACACGGCAACCCGCCAAGCCGCCGCCTGGCGCCAAACCATGGACCATTGCGCCAACCTGTGGGTTGCGGTCAACCTCTCGGCGTTCCAGCTGGTAAACCCCCAAAGCCTGGCGGACATCCAAGCAATCCTGGCCGACCCGGCTACACAAGCCGACAAGGTCGTGCTCGAGATCACCGAAACCGCCCTGGCAGCCGACGTCAAGGGCGGGATCGCGGCGCTGAATGCGTTGAAGGGTTTGGGTGCCCGCATCTCCATCGATGACTTCGGCACCGGGTTCTCCTCCCTGAGCACACTGTCTCAACTGCCTGTGGACATCCTGAAGATCGACCGCTCCTTCGTCTCGGGCCAGGCCGCAGCATTGACATCGGTGCCCATGCTGGAAGGCATCCTCGGGCTAGCCAGCAAACTGTCCCTTTCCGTGATCGCCGAAGGCATCGAAGAGCCAGACCAGCTTGACCTCCTCCGAAAACTGGGCTGCGGTATGGGACAGGGATACCTCCTGGCCCGACCCGCACCAGCGCACGTGCTCGAAGAACTATTGGCCTCAGGTGGTCTACTCCCGGTCCTACCCACCACCGAAGTTGGAGCTGTCATCGGGTTGTGAGGCGTGATGCCCCGCAGACTCGGTGATTCAACGCCCCCTCTGTAATTCGACCGGTCAGAACGAGCCAAAGCGAGATCGCCCACTGCGACCGGTCCCACCCGTCCCAGGTGGCCATCACCGGATGAGAACGCACACCCCTCGCGGCACGTCAGGGCATTTCGCTGCGGTGTTGCAGAGTGAATACGGCGCCAATCATAGGCGGCGAAAAGACTGTGCCGCTGGCCATGCCTGGAATGAGCGGATCAAGCATTTGCGGACGTTGCCCGACCCGAAATGCATGCATGATTATGCGGCTCAGGAGTTGTGGAAGGTGCTTGTCACAGTTGGGTATGTCTGCCCTGATTGGGGCCGGTCGGGTGGGAGGCACCGATCCGCCCTTGGTCGGATTTGCGGGCAAGCCGATCGTCCAGTGGGAAGCGGATCAGCTAACCTGCCAGCCTCGCTGGGACATCGCCCGGTGAGGGCATCGCAGCAATCTCGTCCGCGAGTTGACACAATCGCTGACTGTAGGTGACGACATCGAGTCTTAGCCGCCCTTGCCAATTCGTTAGCCTGCAGACCGCGCGATCTTCGGCCCTGCACGCCATACGTCAACGGTCAGGCCGCTGGGCGGAGCAACCGTCGACGCATCGGAAATGGACCGGCCAATGCCTGGCCACCAGGCGTCCGCCCGGCAGGGCGGCCCCGCAAGAGGAATCGTTTCGATGCTCACCGGTAACTCAAGGCGCAATCGGTTCGCCTGCAATGTCTGTCCGTGGCCAGTTGTCGCGCTCACACATCTTCACCATGAGCGCGTGTGCCCGCCTGCCTGGAAGCAGCCGCGCGGGTCCGACATCGAACTGCGAGTACTGCGAGCGCTTTCACCGAGTCTTACGACCAAAGCCCTATGGAGACCTCGACCAGCCAGGGCGGACAGTGAAAGGCAGATGGCGTTGAAAGCGCGGTTCCGCACGGATAAGACCTGATCAACAACCAAGGAGGTGTCGCATGAAAACGCTCGTTCTTACAGCTGCAGATCGCTGCGATCGGTGCAGCGCCCGCGCCTACGTGCTGGTCAGTGTGTTCGTCCCCGATAGCGGGGACCACGAGCTGCTGTTCTGCGCCCACGACTACCAACAGCACGAAGCCAAGCTTGCGAACTCCGGGGCGCGAGTCCAGCTCGACCAGCGACGTCAACTACAGAACCAGGAAAGCCTTGTCTGACCTCTCCAAGCAGGTCGTCGACACTCCATCCGCTGACCCCGGCGTGCCCACCGCCACGCTGCCCACCAAGGGCCTGACGCCAACAGCTGGCACCAGGCCGTCAAAGCCGCTACCCCAATAGATCTGGGCTCACCTTGAGAGGCTCGACAATGAACGGCATTGGTTACGCCAGCATCCGCCCCGGTCTTTACCACGTGGCCGTTGGCAACGAAAAGATCGGCACCGCGCGCGGGGACTATGCCATCGGCTTTGAGGCCTTGGCCATCAACGGCCGACAGGTCTGCGGTACGTTCACCACACCGGAGCAGGCCGCCGAGGTGCTCGCCCTCGAGGTATCCCTAAGTGACGTTTGGCTGACGGCCTGCTGACCTGACGGGCCGTGGCGCAGATCGACTACCGCATCCACCACGAGACACTCGGCGATGAGCTCGACCGGACGCGCCCGGCCTGGAGGGTTGAGGTCGGGGATCGGGAATGCGTCCTTGCTGGCGGTCAACTCCCAGCCCTTGGCGAAGACCCCGCGCGCAACCTGTTGGTTCAGCACAAACTGCTGAGTCGACCGAACGGCTGACCTGCGCCCCTTGATCGTCGGTGAGCCGCCGATATCATCCGGGGCGCCGACAACGCCAGGGCCGGTTCTGCTCTTGGGCGGTCGTGCAACCGGTCAGCAGGTGGTGGTGGGCTTGTTAGGCCAGAACCTGGTCAGCCACATGGTCTGCGGTGATGTTCCGAGTTTGGACCAGAAGCAGGTCCGGCCTGTCATCCTGGCCAGGGATCACTAGCATCGCCCGACTTACCCAGATCGTCACGCCATCGGAGCGGATCAGGCGCACCTTCGTGGCAAGGGGTTCCCGGGAGCCCTC
>JBBRZV010000115.1:0-8254 GCA_038236365.1 Actinomycetales bacterium
CAAGCCGGTTCAGGCTGGCTGGCCAGCCAGCCAGAGAGAACTCACCCAGGCTCGCTCACGAATTGAGGGCGTTTTCGGCTGCAGTCATCGTCGGGGCTCTCCTGCGTGAGGTGGTCCGCTCCAAACGGTAGATCCATCGTCGCAACCAAGTTGGCCAGCTGTCGATCAGACTTCCGCACTAACTAGGGGCAGGCTTCCGGCCGGGCGGTCATCGACAACGGACGCCTCTGATCCTGGGCGCTGACCCCCATCAGTGTCCTGAAAGGCGGTTCATGCCGCCCGCTGGTCCTCCATGTTCTTGCGCAGCTTCGACAAGATCGTGGTCAGCAGCCGCGAGACCTGCATCTGGCTAACGCCAAGGCGATCGCCGATCTGCTCCTGGGTGAGGCTGTCAACAAAACGCATCCGAAGAATGCTGCGCTCGCGCGCCCCCAGAATCTTCAATACAGGTTGCAGAGTAAGGACCGCTTCCACCAGCTCCAGCGGCTTCTGAGGGTCAGGGATGACGTCACACAGCAGCTGATCCGAGTCGCCAAGGGGGCTGTCCAATGATCGTGGGTAGTAACCACCGCCGGCTTCTCGTGCCTCATTGACGGCGTCCGTGTTCACACCCAGATGGCTGGCGACGTCCTGGGTGGTTGGCATCCGCTGAAGTCTCTGGGCGAGGTCGGGCTCGGCGATGCGGACGTCGCGGCTGAGCTCTTGCAAGCCGCGAGGGGGGCGGATCATCCAACCTCGATCGCGGAAGTAGCGTTGGATCTCACCCCTGATCGTGGGCACCGCATACGCCGCGAACACCCTTTCGACGCCGGGGGAGTATCCACGGACCGCCTTGACCAGCCCCAGCATTGCGACCTGGACCAGATCTTCGGGATCGACCCCGCGCCGCTGGTACTGCTGGGCCAGGGCCCGGGCCATCGACTGGTTCAAAAGGACAGCTTCCTCGAGAAGAACCTGCCTGGCGGCGGGTTCGGTTGCGTCCGCTGCCTTAAGGAGAAGGCGGCGCGTGCACTGGTCTCGATCATCACGAGTGTTCGGCTCACCGGCATCGAGTCGACAAATGGGCATGAGGCCATACTCCGAGCGTGCGACCAGCCACAGGGTTCGAGCCGGGTCCCTCAACTCCGAAGATAAGACATGCCCCGAAGGTTGACAACCGCTTCCTGCCGCGGCGAAGACCTTCGTTCATTCGCTGGGCGACTAAAGTGACGCCCATCATGACCAGCGCGACCCGAGCCCTGCAGGCAGCCGGACAGGGCCAGTTCGAGATCGAGGCGCTGCTGGCCGCCCTCTCCAGCCAGTACACCGTCGTCGCCGGGCCGAAGGAGTTTGTCCGCTGCGTGCGGCTCGACACCTTTGACGGGCGGTTAGGTGCGGCCGGTCTCACCCTCGAACACCAGATCGTGGCGATGGAGGAGCGGCTCGTCCTGGGTCGACTCGACGGGTCATCGACCGTGGTCGTGCCGGTGAAGGACCTGCGATGGCCAGCGCTGGCGGATGTCTTGCCGTATGGCCCCGTCCGGGACCTGATCGCGCCCGTGAGCGGAGTACGAGCGCTGATGGTGGCCTCCGACGAGAATCGGCGCATCCAACGGCTGGCGCTGCAGAACGGGCAAGGGAAGACCGTGGCTCGGGTTGAGCTGGACGAACCGGTTTCCGCGGAGGCCGCCCCGGCACAGCTCAAGGTGCACTCGCTGCGCGGCTACGACGAACAGGCGCGACGCGCCGACCTCCTCGTCGAGGGTCTCGGTCTGCCCATCATGGAGCAAGGCGAGAAGCGGGATGCAGTTGCTGCCGCACCTGTGTTCTCCCCCCACCGCGAGGCGCCTGCGAGAGTTCACCTGGCCGCTGTGCTGAGCGACTTCCTCGCGGCCATGCGCAATAACCTGCCAGGACTTCTTGAGGACGTGGACAGCGAGTTTCTACACGACTTCCGGGTAGCCGTGCGGCGGACCCGTTCAACGCTGAAGCTGGGTCGACCCTCCCTGCCGGACGCGATGCGACTCAGGTGGGAACCGGAGTTCAAGCTTCTGGGTGACATGACGACGCCCCTTCGGGATCTGGACGTCTACGAGCTGGACCTGCCGCAGATGGCTGGCTGGCTGTTGTCGGCGGCACCGGCGGACCTGGAACCCTTGGCGGCTCATCTGAGACACCGTCGAACGGCTGAACGCCACACCCTTGAAGGCATGCTGAGATCTGCCAGCTTCGAGCGACTGGTCGCGGATTGGGAAGACGAGCTCGTCCATCTCGCGGACGCACCCGACGACGCGGACCAGGAACAGCTGTCGACCGGTCAGCTGGCGGACCGAAGCATCTCCAGGGCTTACCAGCGTGTCGCGCGTGACGGTGCCGCGATCTCGGGCGACTCACCGGCGGAGGATCTCCACAAGCTGCGCAAGCGGTGCAAGGAGCTTCGCTACGCCCTTGAGGTGTTCGCGCCGGTGGTTGCCGAGGGTCCGCGCAAGCGCGCGGTCGCCGATCTCAAAGGCTTGCAGGATGTCCTTGGCCGCTTCCAGGACGCCGAGGTTCAACGCCACGCACTTCGGGGGTTCGCCGAGGAGATGATGACCGTCGGGACCACGGCCGGGGCGATGCTGGCCATGGGTGAGCTGATTGGTCACCTCGAGGCAGCGCAGGACCGTGCCCGACCTGAGTTCGACATCGCGTTCGCACGCTTTGCGCGCCCATCCAGCCTCCAGCTGATGCACCGTCTCGGGGACGCGGAGGAGGCACGGTGAAGGTCCTCGCGACCTACAACATCAAAGGTGGGGTCGGGAAGACGTCCACGGCCGTCAACCTGGCCTACCTCTCCGCACGTGAGGGCCGGCGGACCTTGCTGTGGGACCTCGATCCGCAGGCCGCCGCGACGTATGTATTCCGGGTGCGACCTCGGATCAAGGGCGGCGGTCAGGCACTGGTGACGCGGAAGCGTCCGATCGAAGCGGCACTGAAGGCAACCGATTTCGACAATCTCGATCTGCTGCCCGCCGACTTCAGCTATCGGAACATGGACTTTGACCTCGATGACACGAAGAAGCGGACGCGGCGTCTTGGTCAGCTGCTCGACACCGTTGCTGGCGAATACGACATCGCCTTCCTGGACTGCCCGCCCAGCATCTCTCTGGTGTCCGAAAACGTCCTGCACGCAGCTGACATCCTTTTGGTACCTTTGATCCCGGCGACCCTCTCTTTGCGCACGTTTGACCAGCTCACCCGTTTCGTCGCCGAATCGCGCGGCAGCCACCCGGAGGTGGTCGCCTTCTTCTCCATGGCCGACCGTCGAAAGCGTCTGCACAGGGAGGTGATCGACGCTATCCCTCGAGACCAGACCCGCGTCGCCAACACCGTGATCCCGGCCCTTTCGATCATCGAACAGATGGCCGAGCGCCGTGCACCGGTTCCCGCGTTTGCGCCGACGAGTCGGGCGGCGCACTGCTATGAGGAGCTATGGGCGGAGGTGCGCCCGACGTGAGCCGCCACACCGTGCTCGCCGCCGGGGGAGTGCTGTGGCGTCGCGACGCGATGTACGCGGAAGTTGCGCTGGTGCACCGGCCAAAGTATGACGACTGGTCCCTGCCCAAGGGGAAGGCAAAGCCGGGGGAGCACCTGTTGGTCACAGCTCTGAGGGAGGTGACCGAGGAGACCGGGTACTCCCCACGGATCGGTCCCCACCTGACCTCAGTGCGATACCGCATCACGTCCGGTGGCCGGGTATCGAACAAGGTCGTGACCTACTGGGCCATGCGGTGCGCCGGCGGGTCTTTCCTGGCCAGCCGCGAGGTCGACGAGATGCAATGGCTGCCGCTTGACGAGGCGGCCTGGCGCCTGAGCTCAGCATCCGACCGCATTGTTCTGGGAACGTTCGCACGCACCCGCAGGGACACCGAGCCGCTGCTGCTGATCAGGCACGGGGCGACCGCTTCGCCTCCGCGGTCCAAGATGCCACCCGAAGAGCAGCGGCTCAACCGGTCTGGCCGGGACCAGGCTGCATCGCTGGTCCCGATCCTGGCAGGGCTGGGGATCACAGATCTGCTCAGTGCCGACCTGCCGTCCTGCGTCGATACGCTCGCCCCCTTCGCAGCGACCACAGGACTGACCGTGCGTCGCGAGGCCCAGCTGACCCGCGAAGGCTTCCTCGGCAACGAGAGAGATGTGGCAGACCGGGTCCGAGATGAGGCGTCCTCGAGCCCGGCTCTGGTCGTCTGTGGAGGGCAACGCGTCGTCACAGGCCTTGTGAGTGCTCTTGGGAACGGTTTCGGCGTAAGGCCCCCGCGCGAGACAACGATCAAGAAGGGCGGCTGGTGGTTGCTCCACCATCGCGCCGGGGTCGTCAGTGCCTACGAACGACATGACCCGCGACCGGACCGGGAGCGGCCCATGGATTCTGAGCCACCCAGCCTGGCAACAACCGTGCTCTCGCAAAGCTCCTAAGGGCAACACTCTTCGCGGGGCCTGTCCGCCGGTGCGGAAGTCATCGGGTCCATTGACGAGTCATTCTGGTCGATGCCTTTCTCAGCGCGCGTCCGTACGCGCCCCGGGCCTCGTCGGCAAGGGTGAGCTCTTGCGCATACAGGAGCCCGTAGGTGAACTCGTCCTCCCCTGCCCGATGCGCCGCCACGCTGAGCTCGAGCAAAAGCGCCCGCGCGGCCACGCTGTCCTGATGCTCACCGAGCACGTCCTGCAAAGCCTCCATGCGGTCCGCCAGCTCCGCTGCCGGATCGCCGGCCACAGGAACGGCTGTCTCGGCGGCGTACCGGGCCCGTTTGGCACTCTTTCGGACCTCGTGCAGCCCACGGTCGCGGGCTTGGGGTGTCTCGTTGTCGGCGACGGCGCGCGCCGCCTTATCAACGCGGGCGGCGGCGCGGCCGACCAGGGCCGGAAGCTCCTTGCCGGCCGGCTTGCCTGCGCGAGCAGTCAGGGGCGGTTCGCTGACGAGATCGTCGAGGGTGTCCAGCAACAGCAAGTAGCGGTCGCCGTCAAGCGCGACGACCAGGTCGGCGTGGGCGGCATGGTGAAGGGCACGCAGCTCCAGGTCGACTCTGAGCCCGACCGGGCCCTGCACCAGCTCCTCCGATTGTGCCGCGACCAGGTCCTGCAGCCGCCAGTGCAGCACTTCGGCATCGCGGGCACCACCGAGGATCTGCGCGAGCCACTTCAGCTCTTCGCGTACCGGGTCGGTGCGCTCCCGGTCCAACAACGGCCGGTAGGTAGCCAGAGCGCTCCGTAACCGGCGGGTCGCGACCCTCATCTGATGCACGGCGTCGGGTTCGTCCGACCGGGCGCCGCGATCGTGCATGACCAGCCTGTCCACCTGATGGAGCAGGTGGGCCATCACCACCGCACCAGCGCTGGCTTTCCGTGCACCCTTCACCGGTTCGGGGAGGCGTGGCGGATTGGGCTCGGGGCTGTCCCCAAGCAGCCGCGCGAGCTTCGAGCGAGATGCAGATGGTGTGATTCCGGCGCCACGAAGCTGGTCGCTGACGGCGTCGAGCAAGGACCTGTCCCCGTCGAGGAGCTCGACCTCGACCTCGCGCCATACGGACTCCTGCGTTGCGCCGTCGCCAAGCCGCTGCCCCTGAACGGTGTCGTCCGCGACGGCAGCCAGCGCGTTGCCGCCTGCGTCCAGAAGGCGTCGTTCAACGCGGGTGGTTCGCAGCACCGCGATGGGGACCAGCGCGCGGTCCCGAACGATCGCGCGGACCTCGCGTGCCAAAGCAGCCGGCACCCTGCGGGTTGAACGACCGAGCGGCTGACGGACCTCCGTGCGCTCGTCCTCTGCGGCGGGCAGCTTGAGGTGCCAGCCGGCGTCATCGCCTCCAGTCCGGCGGCGCAACGTGATGTGGTGCCGGGCCAGGCGTCCGTCGGCAGTGTCGAAGTACGTGGCGTCCAGGTGCGACTCCACGGCCTCACTCACCGCGGCGGCGGCTCCGGATAGGTTCGGCAGTAACACGCCGGGCTCAACATCGAACTTGCGCTCAACCTCGCTGTAACGATCCATGCGCCATGACTACCCCATCGAAGGCGCTGACGACAGCCAGGGGCATCGCCAGATCCATAGGACAGTCCTCCGACGATATCGGCACATGCCGTCGATCATTGCCTACCCAGGAGTTGTGAGGTCGGATGTCCCTCTTGCCTCATGTCAAGAGGTCCGGGTTCGTTGCTTCGTTGCCTGATCGGAAAATCAAAGGTGAGTGGGCGGGGTTGAGGGCCAGGCGGCACGCGGGAGTGTCTGGCCCATGATGTCGGTGCGGGCGTAGGGGGTGGCCGCGGCGTCGTACTTCTTGGTGATTTTGGCACCGTCGCGGACCTTGGTGAGATCAGCTTCTGCTGCGGGTAGAAATGGTTGCCGATCAGGCCCAACAGCGCCCAGATCCTGTTGAGCAGCAACAGTTCGGCTTCGGTGTCGTAGCGCAGGTAGCCGACCAGTTGGCGCGCCGCGGTCCAGTTCTTCTGCTCCACGTGCGCCCCGTCGTTCTTGTTCCCCGACCGCGACCGGGTGAACTTCAGATCATGTTCGGCGCCCATCGCGCACTTCCTTCACTCGGGCATCAAGTCGCCTCCACCGCGCGGCCAGAGCCTCGGCGGGGGAGGTAGTCACCGCTTTGTCCCGCCCACTTTGGGCACTGTAATCGGACCCGACGTCGTCGCAGCGCAGTTCGCGGCGCTGAAGCCGGCCCGTCGAAACACCGTTTGCGTTTCGGTTGTGGCCTGGCGTCCCGCTCAACCAGCTTTCGAAGCGCGCTAAGGCCTCTTCGGGTCATGCGCCCTTTTTCAGTCCGCTGAGCCCTGGCTCTTATGATGCAATCCGAAATAGCGTCCGGGAAACCACCATCTGACCGCCCGACCGAGCGCCGTTCGTCTGCACCAGCACGCCGGATCACACCCACACTCCCGATCACGCGGGTTGTGGAGTCGCTGTAGCAGGCTCCGCGCCATGTCTAAATCGTATTCCGCCTCGATGGTGACTCGACCAGCCTCGCCACCTCTCAAACTGACTCGACCATCGAGCCAAGAGAGCGCGTTCCGATCGCGTATCCGCAATCGGTACGCCTGGATAGCACGCGAAACTACCGGGTCTGGCAGAGCGGGCCATCTTTGACGTCAGAGGCCGGTGCACGAGTCCCCACTACTTCATATGACCCGGCCACTCCGCCGGGCACTTGCGCTCCGTTATGGGTTCGACGGCTCCCCTGCTGGCACCAAGTGGCTGAGCAAGCCCTTTCGCTGAGAGGTTCGCGTTGGTCTGGGCGGGCCATTGCTCAGCCGGGCCAGTGCAGCCGACGAGCATTGGATCAGTGAGGGTAGTCGAGCCTTAGCTGTGGGGGCTTCGGAGCCACGAACCTGCTTTCCATCGTGCGCGTCGCGTTTACTCTTAGCCGTGAGGCGCCGCGTGTGTCGTTCCGTTACCGCGATGCGTGCGAATCTACCCTGATGACACGGGCCAGGACCACGACGACGGCGGCCACGAGGATTGCGGCCCAGCCGATGCCGACCCCGAGCGCGCCCCAGGCGTGGAAGTGGTCGGAGAACGCGGCGTCGATGATGACCTGACCGGGGCCGTAGCCGGGGAGCAGGGCGCCCCAGGTCGGTGGCGCGCCGGTGCCGAACATGGGGTTCTGCACGATGCCGAGGTCGAGCATGGAGGCGAACAGCATGAGGTAGGTGGCGCCGAGTCCGCCAAGGACCGCGCCCGCCAGGGCGCCGAGCATCGCATAGCTAATCGCGGTCAGCAGGCTGCCGAAGACGAACGCGATCCACAGCTTCGGCTGGAAGCTCAGGGCGGTGACGGCTAGGGAGACGGTGAGCACCAGCGTGCTGGCTGCACCCAGGACGAGAAGGCGTGGGACCAGGACTTCGACGGGACGGTACCCGGCCACCACGAGTCGTCGATCTGCCTGCCGGACGGAGCGGATCACGAACACGCCGAGCAGCCCGGCCAGGAAGGACACCGTGATGGCGGCCATCACCGCGCCGTGGATGTCCCGCATCGTGGTCAGGACGTGGCCGCCGCCGGCCACCACGACCTCGCGGGGCAGGGGGGAGGTCAGGGCGATGGAGCGGGTGATGAAGAAGAACGGCAGGCCGACGAGCAGAACCAGGAGCAGCGGGCGCCGACCTTGCTCGCGGAAGTCCAGTCTCGTGGCGACCAAGACGCGGCTCATCCTCGGCTCCTGGCGCTGTAGGCGAAGGCGGCGAAGGAGCTGGACAGTGCGACCGCCACGACGGCGGCCAGTGGGAACCAGTCCGA
>JBBRZV010000116.1:0-8158 GCA_038236365.1 Actinomycetales bacterium
ATCTCTCCTTCAACGTCCTTCACCCCTCGTGATCGCCTTGGCAGACGACACGAACGTAGAGGACTGGTAGGTCGAGGGTGGGGCCAACTCAAGCCATCACTACGGCTCCAAGTGGGGCCAATTCAGACTGGCACACTCAGGTTTCACTGACACGGCGAATTAAGTGTGTTCGGTGGACGAGTCAGGGTCCACTTTGAGTGCATACCTATACACGCCGTCACGTTCACACGACGCGCCATGTTTGCGACGTGAGACCCGAAACCCTGCTCGGGATGTTCCGAATGGCGCACGCGAGGTCCCGGTCCCGGGATTCTCAAAGGACGGGTAAACGCGATACGTCCTCGCAAGGGGTGTTCGGCGGGGGACGTTTTTCGCAAGGGGTTCGGCTATCGGGTCAAATCTCATCGCAATGACAGGGCCGCCGCAGCGGCAGACGTTCAGCTGCACCAGCCCGGACGCCTCCGTGCACCGCCTCGCCGGTCGTATCAGGCAGGCTGGCCGCGCCGGCCGTCCCGAGTGGACGGGCTGCCGGGTTCGCCGGGCTTTCTTCATGGTTTCTACATAGTCCCTCGCTGGAACCGATACTCCATGGCATCAGAGTGGAAGACGCCACAGGATCCCGGCGGGAAAAGAAACCACCAACATCGGTCCTGCGGATCGACCAGGCACATTCACTACCACGAAAGGCATCGATCATGAATCCAGTCCGCATCCTCCTCACCACCACTCTGGCGGCCGGCACCCTCTTGCTGTCCGCCGGCGTCGCATCCGCAGCGACGCCCACCCCAGCGCCCATGCCTGGCCAGCACGTCTCCCGTTGCGCCAAGATGATGGGCTTTTCTGGGACACACAACCCCGCCACCATGCGCAAAGCAATGTCAGGAATGGACATGGACATGGACATGACCACGACGACCTCCCCAACCACCGATTCGCCGGATCGCCCCGATGCTCGTCAAACTGCGGGCCAGTGGCAACGGGTCGAAAGTTAGGCCACGGTTGCGGGTGACCATCTGCTGGACGATGTCCACCGCCCGAAACAGCGCCACCGCTTATGGATGTTGACATGCACATCGCAAGCGCCCGATTCCCCAACTGAGACCGTGCTCAGCAGTCCCAGGCCGCCAACGCGGCGTCCCGAAGCCCCCAACGCAAACGAGAGAACCAACATGTCCTACGCACTGACCACGACGGTCCACCATTCCTTCGCCGACACCCTTGACGCCACGCGTGTCTCCCTCACCGACCAGGGCTTCGGCGTCCTGACAGAGATCGACATCCAGGCCACGCTAAAGGCCAAGCTGAACGTCGACATCCCCGCCCAAGTCATCCTCGGGGCCTGCCGGCCACCGCTGGCGCACGCCGCACTTCAGGTGGAACCATCGGTGGGGCTGCTGCTGCCGTGCAACGTCGTCGTCCGATACCTGGACGACGACACGACCGTGGTCGAGGCCCTCGACCCCAAGGTCATGGTCACCCTGACACAGAATGAAGAACTGTCCGTCGTCGCTGACGAGGCCGGGCGCAGGCTCACCGCGGCGCTGGACACACTGACGCCCGCACTCACAGACAGCTGAGCTGCACCACATGGGACAGCCAACGCAGAGCGCGACCTCCCTCAACAGCTCAAGGAGTCACCATGGTTGAGCTGAACCCCGACGAGACGTGGTCGCAGTGGTCAACCGGCTGCGCCGGGCCCAAGGCCAGATCGGCGGCATCCTGCGGATGACCAAGCAGGATCGCGACTGCAAGGGCATCGTCACTCAGCTCGCAGCGGTCAACCGGGCAGTCGACAGGGCCGGCTTCGTGCTCATCGCGTCCAGCCTCAAACAGTGTCTTTCCAAGCCGGGAGACGCCCAGTCCGCGGACGCGCAGAGCCTGGAGAAGCTCTTCCTCACTCTGGCCTAGCAAGCAGCAGCGACAACGCCTTCGGGCAGCGCCCTGCGTCACAAACACCTGCAACTGCGCCACGTGAGGCCATGTTCATGTCTGACAATTGTCACACTCCACCTATGAACTTTGGACCAGTCAGTATCGAACGCGGTGTGCGAGGCAGATCGCAGGACCCGCGGAGTGTCCCGTGGGCTCTCGCGGGTGAGCGCGATGTCGTGGCTGTCAAGGGCGCCGCCTGAACCGCCTCACCTTTGGTGCACACCGGGGAACTCATCCACGGTGGCCGGTTATTGGCCGGCGAGTTTGAACCGGTGGTTCTGGCGACTCGACCTTCCTGGCGTCGGCACACCTTTCCGGGTAAGTGGCGCGGCGCCGCGGCACCAGGTCGACCCGCGGCCCAAATGGATTAGCAGCAGCCCTGCCTTTGCCAAACCTCAATGCCCTCATAAATGGCCCAACCGGCCAAGAGGAGGCCGATGACCGGGTCGAGCCAGGTCCACCCGAAGGCTGCAGTCGCCCCCAAGCCGAGCAGCACGGCCCAGCGCACCAACACTCGACGCTCTGTAAACACCGGGGGCCTCCCAACACATGTTGGCACCGCCGAACAGGGCTTTGCTTGGTAACCCATGAGACTGTGTGAGCGAGGGGTTGAGGCCCTGGCCCGCAAGACGCAGGCACCTACATACCGTTGACGGCAGCAGCCCACCAACGGTCCAGAAAGTGGGCCAAGCTAAAGCTCGGAACTGGGTTCGGTGGCGGTGCAGGACCATGATCACGGCCCAGCAGCAATTCAAACAGGACGGCCAGTCGCATGGCGCCCCTGTGATCGCACCGCAGCCGTGATCCCCACCTGAAAGCCGCGGACTGCACAGGCTGGGACCATCAGCGCAGCCAACGCGTCGTGGTGCCAGCGGTGGCCGGAGCGATCGCAGTGAACTTCGACGTCGGCGCAGGCAGACATCCAGGATCGGAGCCACCACATCGCCGGCATCATCGGCATCGGCGGACGCACAGTGCCAGCACAGTTGGGGGGTGGGGACGGCGGCGGGAGTCGCCAAGTCTTCATCGTTTCTTCATGGTTCCTCGCTGCGACCGCAGCACTCGGGCGCGACGCTGGAGGTATCCCGGATCAACCGGGCAGGTCAAGGAGGAGTTCACGATGATGGGTTGGTATGGCGGCAATGGGATGGGTTCGCTCGGATGGCTTGGTATGGGCGTGTTCTGGCTCATCCTGCTCGTACTGATTATCTGGTTGGTGGTGCGTCTGCTGCCAGGCAGTGGTGGTGGGACGACCCGATACAGCGGTGAGTCTTCGCTGGAGGTCCTCGACCGACGGCTGGCCAGCGGGCAGATCGATACGCAGGCCTGGCAGGCCCAGCGGGCCGCTCTGGTGGGCGCTAATAGCGACAGAAGGTGACCGCCTTGAGGCGTCTCCTGATGGTCAGGCATTGGTGACAGCCGTGATCGCCCTGGTCGCCTCTGCGGCGGTGGCTGTCAGGGTCGTCGGCGGCCCTTCTTTTTGGGCCGCGCGCGGCCAGGGCCAGGGCCTGTGGGCGGGCATGTTGGGCGCGTCGAGAATGGACTCGGGACGGGGCCTTGACTGCCGCGTCCGAGGCGATCGCCGATCCCCGCACCGGGGCGGGCAACACCTGGGCCCGGTCCGGCAATGATGTGAAACACCCGCTTCACGGATGATGCGCGCAGGCGGCGGTGGCCCCGGTCCGGGGGACTACACGAAGGTACGCGAGATCGTCAACTTCGTGGTTGGCCGCTAACCGGACTGGAACCCGCGGAGGTGCGAGGGCAGCAGCACCGTGCCGAACAGTCCTCAGGTGATGTGCTCACACAGATCCACACCCACCACACCGACTGACCGAGAACCGACGCGACGAAGGAGATGGCGGCGATGATGTGGTGGAGTAAGGTCTTGGTTGGGATGGCTGGATCACGATGACGGCATGGACCCTCGCGTTCTGGGCACTGGTAGTTGTGGCGATCGTCGCGCTGATCCGGGTCGTGCGTAGCGACTGGCCTCGCGGGCCTCGCGGGCCTCGCGGGCCTCGCGGGCCTCGCGGGCCTCGCGGGCCAAAGCATGACGACCCGCTGCGCGTGCTTGACGAACGGTTCGCCCGGGTCGAGATGGACCTCGAGGGGGACCAGACGCGTCGCCCACAGCTGAGCAAACCGCACTCTCTCGTGACCGGGCGCGCATGCACCACCAAAGAGGAACTCGAGATCGCGTGCAGCCTCTATGAGAGCACTTGGTGGGAGCAAGATCCCACCGTGACGACCATGCGGGCCGACGCCGGAGCGTACCCCGGCCTGCAAGGCCGGCTTACGGCCGCTCGCAACGCCGGTTTGGTCACGACTCGAGATGTCCATGTCGATGATGCTGGCCACTATCTACCGCAGCGAACAGCGCTGCATGAGGCAATTGTGCGCGACTGCGTGCCGACGAGGACAACCGATGACGACCGGGACCGGATCCCCGAGGCCTTCTTTACGATTGGGTCTCCGGGGGCAGGGAAAACCTCGACGCTTCGCGGGCTTGTGCGTGCATACCGGGACATGGGTCACTGCCACGCTGGCTCGCCATTGGCGATTGTCGATGCGGATCAAGTCAGGACGGCGCTGCCCGAATACGCGTCCGGGCTAGGTTCGGTCGTCGTGGGTGTTGAGTGCTACGACGTAACCTATGACCAAGTCTTCCCCGCCGCGCTAGCGACCCGCGCAGACCTCGTTTATGACACTCTCGGTGGCATCGACTCGATTCGTCCGAACATCGAACGGCTGATTGATGCCGGGTATCAGGTGCATGTGTTGCGCGCCGTGGCGCCATTGGATATGCGCCGTGCGCGTACCTTGGACCGTGCGCTGGCTCGCGACGGACGTTTGGTGCCGGAGTGGCTTCTGGAGAACACGGCAGCGGCGGCTGCGGAGACGGTGCGCGTGCTTCGCCGGGACAATGTGCCTTTGGCAGGGTGGGCAGAGATCGACACCGCCAATCCAAGTGGCGTGCCTGTAGCCCTTGCCGCGGATCCCGTTTGGGCCGCAGCGTTCCCCGCCCTGGTTGCCGCGAACGGCTGACAGCCGTGCAGCACTGGTGCCTCATTCGTTCCCCCCATGCAGGCCACATGGATAGTCCGAGGCACAATGTTGGCATGGGAGATGCCCAGTCTCGTCGGCGTGAAGTTCGCGATCGCCAGACCCCTCAGAAGGCGAGTGCCCTGTTGGCGGACTCGTTCGCCAAAGCGTCCTACGCCTACAACGAGGCTCTTGGCGGATACGAGGCGGCGTTGGCCAGCCGAGACGTTGACAGGCGTGCTACCGCGGAGCGTGCCCTCGAAGAGGCGGGACGGGAGTTGTCAAGAGCCCGGGCGGCGATGGTGAGCGCGCAGTCGCCAGCCTGAGGAGGGCCATCTGTCACCTTTGAGACTGTGAGTTGCCTCGGCGCTGGGGGATGTGGATCAAGAAGGTGGATCCTTGCCCGATTCCGGGGCTGCTCACGGTGAGCTGCCCGCCGTGCGCCTCGACCAGGTCCTTGGCGATGGCCAGGCCGATGCCGGACCCTGGGTGAGCCCGATCGCGGGCGCCGTCGACCCGGTAGAAGCGTTCGAAAACATGCGGAAGTTGCGCGGCAGGGATGCCGCAACCGGTGTCCGCGACGGACAGCTCCACGCCGCCCGTCCCCGGCGATGGGGAGGCCGAGAGCTTGACCGTTCCACCGGCGGGGGTGTGCCGCAGCGCGTTGTGCAACAGGTTGCCCAGGACCTGTCCCATCCATTCTGGATCCAGGGACAGCTCGGGCAGACTGGCGGCGATGTCCGTGAGGACACGAACGCCCTTCGCCTCGTATGCCTCTGCCGCCGCGTCAACCGCGGCGGCCACCACCGACTCCGGTTGCACCGGGCGCATTTCCAGCTCGACCTGTCCCTCTTCGGCCCGGGAGACGGAACTAAGGTTCTCGGCAAGCCCCGCCAGCCGTCTGGTCTGTGAGCACAGCAGCTGGGCCGTCGCGGAATCCAACGCCGCCTCGCCGTCGGCCAGCGGCCCAAGGTAAGCCTCCAGCGTCGCGAGGGGCGTGCGCATCTCGTGGCCGAGGTCGGCCAGCAGTCTTCGGCGGGTCCGCTCGACCGAGCGCAACTGTCCGGCCATCTGGTTGAACCCCGACGCCAGGGCGTCGAACTCAGAGCCAAGCCCCGGGCCGGGGACTCTGACGCCGTAGTGGCCACCGGCAACGTCGCTTGCCGCTGCGGCGATGATGGCCACGGATCGCCCGACCCGGCGGGTCGTGTACACGCTCACTCCCAACGCCGCCAGCAGCGCCGCCAGCATTGCCAAGGACAGCGAGATCGCGCTCGCCGACTGGAAGGCCTCCTCACCGTGCAAGATCTGGGCAGGGGTGGATCCGACGTTGACCCTGGCGAGATGCTCGTGGAACACCAACGGGCCGACCGTGCCGACCACCAGCCACGCGGTGAGGAGGCCGGCCAGCAGGACCAGCGTCTGGGCCAGCAGCAGGCGACCGGCCAGGCCAGAGCCTCGACGTGTTGGCTCATCCGTTGCCTGTTTCATATGCCCTCGCCCACATAGCCGATGCCGCGGGCCATGTGCACGTACCGCGATGAGCCGGGATCGTCGCCGAGTTTCCTGCGTAGGTGCTCTAGGTGCAAGTCGACCAGGTGCGCGTCCCTGACCCACCTCTGGTCCCAAACGGCGTCAATGAACTGGCAATCTGAGAGGACCAACTTGGGTCGGGCCGACAGAGCCTCCAGCAGGTCGAACTCGCCGCGGGTCAGCGCCACCGCCTCCCCCCCGTCGAGGTGGACCTCGCGTCCGGCCACGTCGAGGCGCAGCACCTCGAACATTCGGGGGCCTTTCCTGTGAGGGCTGCCGACTCGCGGTGGAGGCGCGGGACCGGCGCACCATCGCGTGGATCCGGGCCAGCAGTTCGCGGGGGCTGAACAGCTTGGTCGGGTAGTCGTCCGCCCCGACCCAGAGGCCGATATACTTGTCGACCTCTTCGCTGCGCGCGGTGCGCATAACGATGTATCAGGCGCGGTGAGCAAAACGATGTAGCAGGGTGCGAACCACGCGGCCACACCTGGACGCCGTCGATCAGGTGTTGCCCCAGGTCCAGCACCATCACGTCGGGATCCACCTGCCGTGCCGGCTCGATGGCCTGCTGTCCGTCGTGGCCCAGGGAGACCTCAAAGCCTTCGCGGGTCAGGTAGGTCCCCACGAGGTCGGTCAGGGCTCGTTCGTCGTCCGCGACAAAGACGCGAAGACCGCTAGGCGCCGCTGGTCGCCCTGTCGGTTGACTCATGAAGGCATTATCGGTGATCCGTCGCTTCCGCGGCAGCGCGGGCCACCCAGTCAGTGCCGGACTTCGGTGAACCTTCACGGAACAACCATCAATTTCCTCGCGTCCCGGAGCCAGAGGGTGACTGCGCCCCTGCGTACCAGGGGTGCAGGCTCGAGGCTCACGAGGAGATGCTCACAGTGATGTGGTGGAACAGCGGGGCGGTTGGGTAGGTTGGCTTTCCCGAGCCTGGGCATGGTCGCGTTCTGGGTCTTGGTGGTCGTCGCGACCATGGCGCTCCTGCGTGAGGTCCAGGACGACCGGTCCGATTCACCGCAGGCGACGCGCTAGTGGTTTGTCTCCAAAAGAATTAACCGTTTAGCGACAGGCTGTCGGCATGAACAAAACCGCAGCCCGTTCAGCTTCACCGGAGTCAACAAGTCGGCGCCGAACTTAGGTAAACCTTCACCAAACGATTATCAAACTCCTCGTACCCGGACGCGAGACTCTGAGACTGCCTGCCAGTCGGTCGGGCTCTTAGTGAAAGGCCAGGCCTGCATGTCAGAGCTGTCCCGTCGAAACGTCCTCGTCGGTGCCTTCGGCCTCGTCGGCCTTTCGACGGTCAGTGCCTGCGGGGGCACGACCGCAAAGTCGACCGCCGCCAAGGCCATTCGCCGCGTCGAGGCGGTGCGCCGCAGCACAGGCCAGCGTCTGGTCACCGCAAAGCTGACGCCACGAGCGACCACGATCGACCTCGGGGGCCCGGTGGTTCACACTTGGGCCTACGGCGACTCGGTCCCAGGACCGCTTGTTCGGGCCCGAGCCGGCGACCTTCTGCGGGTTCAGGTGGACAACCAGCTACCGGCCACGACGAGCGTGCACTGGCACGGCATCGCCCTGCGCAACGACATGGACGGCGTACCAGGCATGACGCAGGCTCCGATCAAGCGGGGGACAAAGTTC
>JBBRZV010000117.1:0-8118 GCA_038236365.1 Actinomycetales bacterium
GACGGGTTGAACACCTCGGTGTTGACCACCACGGCGGTCGCATTCGCCGGGACCCCACCGCGGCCGGCGATCTGCACCAGTCGCGGCACCGTCGTGGCCGCCCCATCAAAGACCCGAACCGTCGGCAACGGGGCAAACGACCCCGAAACAGGTGTTATCGCCCGCGATGGCGCAGAGGTCGCGCCGCTGCCCGCGATGTTCGCCGCGGTGACCGTGAATGTGTACGAGGTGCCGTTGGTCAGACCGGTAACGGTGGCAGTGGTGGCAGTTGTGGTTGCTGTCCGGCCACCAGGGGAGGCGGTAACCATGTATGACGTGATCGCCGCACCTCCATTACTGACCGGCGGCGCCCACGACACCGACGCCTGAGCGTTCCCCGGGGTTGCAGCCACACCCGTCGGCGCGGCAGGTGCTGTCACCACGGGCGGAGTGACGACGGGCGGAGTGACGACGGGCGGAGTGACGACGGGCGGAGTGACGACGGGCGGAGTGACGACGGGCGGAGTGACGGCCGTCGGAGTGACGGCGGCCGAGGGCGCCGAGATCGGCGACGTGGCGACGGCATTGGTTGAGGTGACCGTGAATGTGTAGCTCGTGCCGTTGGTCAGACCGGTAACGGTGGCAGTGGTTGCAGTTGTGGCTGCTGTCTGGCCACCCGGGGAAGCGGTGACCGTGTATGAAGTGATCGCCGCACCTCCATTACTGACCGGCGGCGCCCACGACACCGACGCCTGAGCGTTCCCCGGGGTTGCAGTCACACCCGTCGGCGCCCCAGGTGCGGTCACGGTCGGCGTGACGGCGGTCGGAGTGACGACGGTCGAGGGCGCCGAGACCGGCGACGTTCCGATGGAATTGGTCGCGGTGACCGTGAATGTGTAGCTCGTGCCGTTGGTCAGACCGGTAACGGTGGCCGTGGTGGCCCCGACTGTGGTCGCCGACCTGCCGCCAGGACTGGCCGTGACCGTATACCCGGTGACGGGGGCACCCCCATCTCGGGCTGGCGCTGTCCACGACACAACCGCCTGGACGTTCCCTGCGACAGCAGTCACGCTCCTGGGTGTGGTGGGTGCTGCGACGGCCTCCAGGGCGCCGCGATCTGCAAAGGCGGGTGTTCCTGCCCCGGCGTACGGCGGGCCAAGCAGGTCAACCGGCGCGCGACCGTTCCGGTCCAGGGCCACCGCTGACGACACTCCAAGGTCGGCACTGTCGATCGCGCGCGAGCCGACCTGCAGTCGGAGGTCGCGGGCCGCGAGGTTCAGGAAGCGGGGGTCGGCTGCGATGCCGTTGGCTTCCTGTCCCGTGGCGGCGTTGAATGCCGCCACTGTGCTGTACTGGCCCAGGTTGGTCGGGCTGGCGTTCCATTCATACAAGAAGCCGCCGTCGGTTCTGAAGACCAGGTTGCGGTTGACCGTGGATAACTGCCAGGAAAGCTTGTCAAGCCGGATCTCACCATGGGTGTTCGCCGCGGCGGCCGTCCCGTTGTCGCTGCTGATGTTGTTGGCCACCACCGAGCCTCCGCAGCCCGCTACGCCGAGAGGAGGGCCTTCGAGGTTGATGCCGGCGGTGGTGTTACCAACGACGGTGTTGCCCACGACAAACTCGCCTGGCGAGCTGAGACAGTCGAGGCCATGGTCGCCGTTGTTATAGCTGACGTTGCGCCGAACGACGGCATTGCTCGACCCGGTGTAGATCTCGATACCGGAGTCGCTGTTGCCGAATGTCGTGTTCCGCTCGACGGTGACGCCGGTGGAGGACAGGCTGACATCGATTCCCGTTGCCACATGCACTCCCACGGGGTTGATGTTCCTGAACGAGGTGTTGCCCGCCACGATGTTGTTGGGACTGGTCTGAAGGCTGATGCCGTGGAGCCCGTTGTCATGAGCCGAGCTGTTGGTGATGGTGCTCCCGCTCGTGTTGAGGAACCGGATGCCGACCGAGCCGTTGTTCGCCGCCGTCACATTGGCCACAGTGACGGAGGTGGAGCCTTGGGCGAGGATGCCGTAAGAGGTTGACTGCGTGGCCGTGACACCAGAGACCGCGATCCGTGTCGAGTTCTGGATGCCGAAGCCCGCGAGGTTCTGACCCGACGTCGCGATACCGTTCACGACGACGTCGTGGGCCGGGATGGCTGGGCTCGTACCCGAGATCTTGAACCCATAGGCCCTGCTGCCCACCAGTACATGTCCGGTGGCCGGGTTCGCACCGCCCTGGTCGACGTAGAGAGTCTTGGCGACGAAGTCGTAGAAGAAGGATCCTGACGTCATGGTGCTCGCGGCGGTTGCCTTGGTCAGCTGCACGCCGTCGGAGAGGACCTGGGTAGGCGCAACTGCCAGAGAAACTATTCGACTCCATGCAGTGGCCCCTGCTGCCGGCGCAGTCCAACCGACCGCATCCGAGAAGTCACTTGTCCCCTTGACTACTACCCCGGGAGCGCTGGCAGTAAAGGTGATCGGGCTTGCGGCTGTGGCCGTGGCCGAGACAGGGACAGTGACCTGCTCGGTATACGTGCCTGGGCGCACCGTTACCTGGTCACCGGCACTGGTCGCCTGAGCGGCCGCCCTGCTGATCGTGCAGAAAGGTGCGGTCGAGGTCCCGAGTCCACTGTCGCTACACGACGCGCTGGTGTTGTCCACCCACCAGACACCCGCAGCAAGCGCGGCCGGCGACTGCACCGTTGCCAGACTGACTATCAGAGCAAGAGTTCCAAAGAAACCGATCAGACGTGAACGCGACATGTTTGTTGCTCCCCTGAGCTCAGTGCAGAACGGCCATCGGGCGCATACGCGCGATGGGTCGGACGATCCGGTGGTTGGTCAGGACTGACATCGCGGCGTTGACGCCGGCGTCATCCAGGTGCGCGGCCCGGGTGGGCGCCGCGTCTGAGTAGCGGAACCGCAGGGTTGAACGACCCGATGGGTCGACCTGCGATGCGCCAGAACGTTCGAACTGGTCGATCACGGTGCCTGCTCCATGGCACGCAGAGTGCAAGCTGTGGGCGCTGCCTTCCCCGGCTACCGCGAGGTAGGACGACGTCCTGTGGGTGCCTGGCAGCAGGACAGCCTGACCAGTCACAGCAAACGTTGTGCCCGCAGGCATCCGGTCGGGCCCGTAGGCGCGACACGAGTTGTGCCTGTGCACGACCGCCCGCTGACCGGCGACCTCCTCCTCGTATACCGAGTTGTGCGGGGAGTCGACGATCAGCCGGCCGGGCTCGCCGCCGAACATCTGGACGGCGAGCGTCCGCAGTGCTGCATAGGTTGCCAGCCGGAAGGCGTAGCCATAGTTCATGGCCGCGGCATTGGCAAGCATCAGGCGTTGGCCGTCTTCACTGTCTAGCTCGACCGGCGGGCAGGCCTGGGTGAAGAACAGGCGCATACGCTCACGCAGCTGGGCGATCGAGCGGGCAGTGCCCATGTGGTACAGCGGCTTCTGGACGGCCATGGCCGCGCGCATGATCCGAGCTGATTCCTTACGACGTGCAAAGAGGTGGCCGATCTCGCCGGTAAGAACGCCTCCACCGGCGTGGTACTGAATGGTCATCTGCCCCTCACGGATGCCAAGCTGCGTAGCCGCCTCCTGGTCGTAGATCTCCTCGACCTGCTGCAGCTCCACGAAGTGGTTCGTGGGACCGACAGTGCCAAAACGCAACCGCGCCAGCTGCCAGGTCAGAGCCGGCATCTCCTTCATCAGCCGGGCGCCCCCGCCCCACCGGTCCAGGTCCAGGCGACCGCCCTCCTCGACCCGCTCGAGCTCCTCAGCGCGGACACCATAACGATCCACGGCGAACTCGCCGCCCTGGACCGCAGCGTCCCTGACCTCACGGTAGGAGAGGTCTCGGCGTCCCTTGGTGGGGTACGGGTAGCGCTCGCGGACAGCCCGGTAGAAAGACGCGATCGCCTCCTCGCTGGGGCGGTCGCCATCGAGTGCGATCAAAGCCATGCCGCAGTTGACCGACGAGCTGGTAAAGGTCGGACGGATCGTGCCCCGAGTCGCGACCGCGATGCTCGACGGCATCTCCATGTTGGACTTGTGATGGAAGTCAGGGAGCACAACCGGCGGTGCCGCCAGGTCGAGTCCAGCCGTACCTATTGACAGCGCTTGCAGCACTGAAGGATCGGCCGGGAGCCCAGGGCCGTCGAACACACGCGGCTTCGGAGGCCGGCGTCCCAATGTCGTCGGAGGACCTGACGGTTCTGCCGAACCGGCCGATATGAGGTGAACGTCCACGAGCTCTATTCCTATCTGCGAAGTCGCGATGAGTCAGGGGATGATGTTCTTCAGTGGCGGTTGCGCCACGAGTTCTCAGTAGTCATCTGGATACGGTCCAACGCTGCTCATGGCCGTGGCCCCGGCCGAGCAGGTGTAGTTGGGCAACAGACGCGGCAGAAGGTCCCAGACTTCGGTTCGCGAGTTGTGGTCAGCGGCGGCATAGAGACTGGTCAGGAGATCCCCGAAGCCATCCGCGAGCACTGCCTTCTGTGTGCTGTAGATCCTCGGATGATCGGTGGGGTCGCAGCGCTCGGCCAGGCTGAACAGGGCCTCGTGCAGCTTCTCGCCTGGCCGCAGCCCGGTGTAGCGGATGTCGACGGACTGGCGCTGCATGTGGAGGGCGAAGCTGTTCACCAGATCGACGATCCGCACGGGCTTGCCCATGTCCAGTACGAAAGTCTCGCCGCCCGTTGCCATCCGTGCGGCCTCGAGCACCAGACCAACAGCCTCTTCGATCGTCATGAAGTATCGGGTGACATCGGGGTGCGTGACGGTGACGGCTTCGCCGTTGCGCAGCTGCTCGGCAAGGATGGTGAGCAAGGAACCGCGACTGCCCAGTACATTGCCGAAACGCACCGCCGAGACGATGGTCGAGGTTCCGTCAAAGGACTTCATCACGAGCTCTGCCAGCTGCTTGGTCGCCCCAAGAATCGACGTGGGGTCGGCGGCTTTGTCGGTGGAGATCAGGACGAACCGCTCGACGTCATTTTCGATGGCGGCCTGAACGATGTTCTCCGTGCCCTTGACGTTGGACTTCACGCCTTCACATGGATGGCGCTCCAGCATCGGCAGGTGTTTCAACGCCGCCGCGTGGAAGACGATCTCGGGTCGATAATCGCGCATGACCTGGTTCACCCGCTCTCGATCACGGATGTCCGCGACGATGAGATCGTCGGTATCCAGCAGCGCCTCGCCGAAGAGCTCGAGCTGCAGGCGGTGCAGGTTCGACTCGTCGTGGTCGAGCATCATCAGCTGGCTCGGTTCGAAACCGTGGACCTGACGGCAGAGCTCACTCCCGATCGAACCGCCGGCTCCGGTGATGAGGACTCGTTTGCCGCGAAGGGTCTCGGCAACTCCGGGTGAGACGACATGCATCTCATCGCGCCCGATCAGAGACCCAACCTGCAAGTCTCGCAGATCGGTTCCGACAACGTCGCGCTGAAGCATCGCGACGAACGAGGGGAGGTGTCGAACACTCGCGCCCACCCTCGAGGCCGCCGTCGCCAACTGCCGGACTGTTGCCCACGGAAGCCCCGGGATGGCCAGGATCACCACTTCGGCGCGTTGGGCGGTAACAACCGCAAGCAAGTCGTCGAGGGTCCCGAGGACCGGCAGTCGACGAACCACCTGCCTGGTCGGGTTGTCGTCCAGGAACCCGATGGGCGCCAGCCCGAAGGAGTCGATGTGACGAAGGTCCCGCACCAACGCGCGACCTGCCTCGCCTGCACCAACTATCAGTGTCCGCAGCCCCGGTTGAGTCGTCGGCATGTAGCCGATATCCGTGGGTTCCCAGTCCAGCGCGATCGATACGCTCATCGCGCCCCTCCAATCTCCGCAAGAGCGGTGCATACGGTCTCGACGTCTTCGTCGGTCAAGACCTGGTCCAAAGGCAAGGACAGCGTCTGTTCGAATACGCCCTCGGCTCCCGGGAATCCCCCTGGCGCCTGACGGCAGAGGCGGCCGTACCACGTGAGCCGATGTACGGGTATGAAATGCACTGATGTACCGATCCCTCTCTCACCCAGGGCCGTGATCAGGTCATCGCGACGAACGCCGAAATCTGGACGAACACGCACGGCATACAAGTGCCAGGCGTGCACACCCGACGAGGGTCGCGGGGGAAGGGTTAGCCCAGGGATGTCGACGATGAGTGAGTCGTATCTTGCGGCCCTCTTCGCACGCCGAGCCTGGGTTTCGTCGAACCGCCGCAGCTGGGCACGACCGATGGCCGCCTGAACATCAGTCATGTTGGCCTTGAGCCCGTCGTCCATGACGTCGTATCGCCAATCGCCACCCGGCAGGTAACGACGCCACGCGTCCTTGGACAGCCCGTGCAGCCGGGCTCTGCTCACCGCGTCCGCCAACTCGTCGTCGTCGGTGGTCAACATGCCGCCCTCACCGATGGCGAGGTTCTTGGTTGCATAGAAGCTGAAGCACGTCGCTCGCGAGATGGTGCCGACGACCTGGTCGCCGACGACTGTTCCCAGTGCGTGGGCTGCGTCCTCAACCACGTGATCGAGACTTATTCCAGCAGCCTCGGCCAGCTCCGCAACAGGGGTTGGCAATCCGCCGAGGTGGACCACGACCATGGCGTGTACCCCTCCGGCGGCCCTGGCTGCGGCGGCCACGGTCACCGGTGATGGCATCGCGGTGATGGGATCTACGTCTGCAAGCACCGGTTGCAGGCCGGCGTGGACGATCGCCGAAGCGGCTCCGCAGAAGGTGACGGTGGACATCAGGACCCTTGACCCGGCCTGCAGGTGTAATGCCCGAAGCGCGAGCTCCAGCGCCGCGGTGCAGGAGCTGACCGCAATCGCCTTTCGTGCTCCGACATGCTCGGCGAACTCTCTCTCGAACTCGATCACCTGCGGTCCGCTCGTGACCCAGCCAGAACCCAGCACCTGTTGCACGGCCTGTCGTGCTTCCTCACAGATTTGGGTACGGGTAAAGGGAACACGAGACAAAGGCGTCGAATACTGCTCTGTCCGGCTCCTATTCGCGACCTCAACCATGCTGGCCTACTCCCTGTCGTCTGTCTCGAAACCACCTTCAGATAGAGGTGACGACAGGCGAGCCCCTCCCGAGGCCGAACTCGGGTGTGTCATTCCGGGGAACCGCATCCTCGTCCCGAACCCCGACGAGTCCAGCCCTCCGAGCAAACGCCACTGCCGTGAGTGCGGAGTGGACGTTCAGCTTGTTCAGGATGCTCTTGACATGGGTGCGGACTGTATTGGGTGAGACGTGCAATATCGAACCAATCTCGTTGCGGGACAGTCCTTCCATCAGACAGCGCAGAACGTCGACCTCTCGGGGCGTGAGGACGGCGATGGCTTTGACCTCGGGTGTGGACGAGCTGCGCCGCTTCGCCTGGGACACCAGAACTCTGGTCAACAAAGCTGCCGGAAGATGTGTCTCACCGCGTGCCGCTCCTCGTACTGCAACCAGGACAGCCTCGATGGTGCCCTGCTTGGCCACCCAGCCCCGGACTCCCATCTGCACTGCCTCGCGCACCCGGTCGTCATTGGCCCCGGCGGTGACGACCACGATTCCGAGGTCGGGCCATCGCTCGCGTAACCGGCGTCCGACCGCCAAACCGTCCTCACCAGCAAGGTCCAGGTCCAGCGCCACGACGTCAATCTTGTTGTGTGAGAACAGTTCCAGAGACTCCACAGATGACGCAGCAGTTCCGATGACTTCCAGGTCAGACTCAGCGGAGAGTCGGTTCGCCAAGGCTTCGGCAAACACGCGATGGTCATCTATCACCGCAATGCGGATGTGCTTCCCTTGCATCCCGCAACACTCGCGTCTGGGATGCCGAACCGGAGCCTTCAGAAGCAGGAGCAGTTTCTACGCCAGATATATGACATCGGGTGTCAGCGCATATGGACGGGCCAAGTCTCCTCTGTGCCGTGGGACGTTATCAGCGCAGCCGCCTGCAGGCGCGAGTGCACGCCGAGCTTGGTGAGCAGGTTCTGCACGTGCGTGCGAGCAGTGCTCCGGTGCACACCCAGCTGTTCGGCCATCTGTTCGGTACTCAGCCCCTCCATGATGCAGTGCAACACTTCCCACTCGCGAGCGGTGAGGAACTTCAGGACCCACAGTGGGTCATCGTCCTGAGGCTGCGGTCGC
>JBBRZV010000118.1:0-8087 GCA_038236365.1 Actinomycetales bacterium
AGAAGTCACGACAGAGTGACCACCAACGCGACACCCTGAACACCAAAGCCCCGCCGGAACCACCGGCGGGGCCTTCCTTTCAGCTCAACACGTCCTCACCCACGGTGACGCCGCCATCATCAACCGGCGCGACCGACAACACCCGGGTGTCCGGGCGGATCAGCGAGACCAGGCGATCCAGGTCCAGGTGCCACTGCAGGTCCGAACCTGCCGATCGCCACAGCGGCAGGCCGGACACGTCGGCCGCCGAGGCGACCGGCAGGGACTCCAGGGACTGGTAGTTCGGCACCGTCACGATCGCGTGGCCACCCTTGCGCAGCAGTTCCGCCATGACCCAGAACAGTGCCTCCTGGGCCCCGGCGAACGACAGCACATCGTCCTGGGCGACAACGTCATACGTGGCGGCTACGGCTTCCCTGAAGTCATCAGCACCGAACGTGGGTCGGTACCCCAGAGCGACGTCTCCCAGGACCTCCAGGGGAAGGTTCGCCAGATCCAGGAGCTCGCGGACCGTCATCGTCTGGGCATCGGAGGCGGTGAACGAATGCTTGGACGCGAACTCCCAGCGGGAGAACCACGTCTCGAGTCGGAAGTCGGGCAGATTCCCGATCATGGGGTCAACTCCTTCCTTAGGTTGTAGATGGTCGCTCTGGAGACACCGAGGGCACTGACGATGTGGTCCGCCGCATGTCGGGTGTCGAACAGGCCCAGAAGCTCGAGGTGCGTCACAAGTTCACGGCGCTCGTCCCGGGCGAGGTCTTGTGCGACCAGATTCCAGGACCGGCACCAGTCAGCGATCGCCTCGTTGATGCGCGCACGCCAGTCACGGGCGAACAACGCTTTCGGTTGCTCGACGTGCGCGGAACCGATCGACAGCAGCATCCCAACGGCGCTCTCGGTGACGGACCGGAACTGGATTAACTGTCTAGCCTTACAAGACTACGGCGAGAGCTTGGTCATGACCGTCCGCAACCGGATCGGTGACCGGTCAGCTCATCGAGTCCCTGACTCCGGCCGCCACGGCTCTCAGAGACTCCGCCAACGACTCGATCAGGGTCGTCGAGTGTGCAGGGCGGACTTTGATGCCCGGGCTGATCGACGCCCATTGGCACGCTGCGTTCGCGTCGGTGACCCTCATGGAGGGGCTGACGCTGATATCGGCTTCGTCCACCTCAAGGCAGGTCGGGAGGCAACCGCTACGTTGATGCGCGGGTTCACGTCCGTACGTGATGCCGGGGGGCCGACGTTCGCGCTCAAGCGTGCCATCGATGAGGGCGTTGTCGCCGGTCCGCGGATCTACCCGCGGGCGCGATGAACTGGGGCACCTACGTGATGGTGCACGCGTACACCCCCCGGGCCGTCGCCCAGGCGGTGCGTGCCGGTGTGCGGTGCATCGAGCATGGCCAGCTGGTGAATGACGAGACTGTCGCAATGCTGGCCGAGAACGGCGTGTGGTGGTGTCTGCAGCCGTTCCTGGATGACGAGGATGCCATACCGATCGCCCATCCAGGGGCCCGCGAGAAGCAGAAGCTGGTCTCGGCGGGCACCGATGCCGCCTACTCGCTGGCGCGCAAGTATGACGTGAAGCTGGTGTGGGGAACCGACACCCTCTTCGACGCTGCACTGGCGATGAAGCAGGGCAAGCAGCTCGCGAAGATGACGCGCTGGTTCACCCCTGCGCAAGTGCTGACCATGGCCACGTCCACCAATGCTGACCTGCTCGCCATGTCAGGGCCCCGAAATCCTTACCCTGCCCCTCTGGGTGTCGTGGAGCCCGGTGCGTATGCGGACCTTCCTGTCGTGGACGGTGACCCGCTCCACGACATCACCTTGCTGGCAGACCCGGAACGAGACCTGCGAGTGATCATGAAAGACGGGGCGGTCCACAAGGACACATTGACTGAGACGTCGTGACCCACGTGCCAAGGACCGGTGGGCCCTGCGTGGACGGACTTGCTGAGTGCCGCTGGACTCAACTCACCCTGGCACGCGGGGCCTCCGCGAAGCCGTCACTCACCCACCGGGTCGTACGCGATCCCGAGTTCGGCTGCGGCTCTGGCGAGTCGCTTGTCATGGGTCCATAGACCCGCGTCCGTTGTCAGTAACGTCGCCGCGAGCAGGTGGGTATCGACGTAGCCAATACCGAGTCCAAAAAGTTGCTGTCTTTCGATCAGGTTCATCAGCTCGGCCTCTGTTGCGACCGTTGCTTGCGGCAGATTGCTCAAGAGGCCGAGGATCTCGCTGCGACGAGAAAGTTGTCCCAGCGCGAGCTCACCGATCACCCAGGGGTGGGTCAGCACCTGGAGTTCATCGAGCAGCACAGTGAGCCCAGGCTCTCCGGTGCGCAGATGGTCGATCCAGACGGAGGTGTCGACGAGGATCATGTGGTCGTCGTCCGCCGCCTCGGGATAGCGGTCAGAGCAGGTTCGCTTCCTGCCAGTCGAGCGAGGCGCCGCGCACTCTCGCGCTCGATCAACGCCTGCAGCGCCTGACGAACCAGGGCGCTCTTTTCGCTGGTTCCAGTCAGGCGCTGGGCCTCGCGGATAAGGTCATCGTCCAGGGCCAGGGTTGTCCTCATTCTCGCCTCCGGCATCGATATCAGCATCAGTTGATGATGATACTCGTGCTGCAGCCCCTTGGGAAGAACGATGGGACCGGGCATCAACACGCCTCTCCGCGCCATGGCGGGATGATTTCCCCGTCGTCACGGCGCCAGGACGAGTGCCCGAGAGGAACGCTCAGCGGTTCAAGGATCGGTTGACCAAAGCAGCGATAGCCGCTGCGCACTCGCACGCGGTGTTGGTTGTCGTATCCACCTGCAGGTCGTACTGCACCCGTCGTGAACGATCCCTGCTTGAGATGCCGCCATGCCTTCAGGCGCTCAGGTCGAGCAACCTCACGTGCCACGGCCACCTCAAGGGCGCAGCGACGCCCACCCATACGACCCGCAGACCGCCGAGTGCTGTGCGGAGCCGGTCCTGAGATTTGCGACCGCTGAGGAATACCTCGTCGATGATGACCCCGACGTCGTCGCGCGCGATCGCCGCCAGTCGCCGGTACCACGCGTGCTCCAACCGGCGCAAACGGTCGTCCACTGCCAGCACACCGTCAATCGCCGCAGCTCCGTTAGGTCCGCGCCATACTGCCAATGGCTTGTCCGAGGGACCAACGGTCTGCGGATCAGGGGGACGCTGCTCGCCCTCACTCGGTCGTCCCGTGGCGGGATCGTTCACGTGGAGCCACTGGCCGGAGTGCGCAGACGGTCACACAGCTGATCTCTTTGGGTCGCCTCCGCGATAATCGCGGCGGTGGGTGCGTTCAGATGACGAGGGCCAAGACGGTCATTTGGTGGCCTCTCGGGGTGGCCTCTCGGGGTGGCCTTTCGGGGTGGCCTTTCGGGGTGCCCTGCCCGGCTGACCCTGACCCTGCGAGACTCCTTCGATGGTTGACGATCCGATCGCGGCACACTACGAGCTGGGCCTTGAACGCGATCGTCTCTTGCGCGATGGAGAGCCCCGTCTGGAGTTCACACGGACATTGGAGTTGCTTGACCGCTTCCTGCCTGCTCCGCCGGCCCGGCTGATCGACGTGGGAGGTGGCCCCGGCGCTTACGCTGCAGTCTGGGCGCGCCAAGGCTACGAGGTCCATCTGTACGACCTGCTGGAGCTTCACGTCCGGCAGGCGCAGCAGGCGTCCGACGATCAACCCGAGCATCGCTTCACCGCGGAGGTCGCTGATGCCCGTTCGACCCCCGAGCCAGACGCCTCCGCCGACGCAGTCATCCTGCTCGGCCCGCTCTACCACCTCACTGAGCAGACACAGCGCGCCTCCGCGCTACTCGAGGCCCGTCGAATACTGAAGCCGGGCGGGGTTGTAGCAGCCGTGGGTATCTCCCGTTTCGCCGCTCTCTTGGACGGGTTGTGGCAGGGGTGGCTCGACGACCCGCTCTTTCGCGCGATCGCAGAACGCGACCTTGCCGATGGACAGCACCGAAACCTCGACCCGGTTCGCTACCCCCAGTGGTTCACCACCGCCTACTTCCACCGACCCGAAGAGCTCACAGACGAAGTCAGCCGCGCAGGCTTCAACGCGGTGTCCTTGCACGGAATCGAAGGGCCTGGCTGGCTCATGCAAGAGCACTGGTCGGACCCTGACCGACGCGAGCAGATGTTGTTCGCAGCGCGAGCCGTCGAATCTGAGGCATCCCTGAGTAGCCTGAGCGCACACCTTCTCGCGGTCGGCACCAAGCCAGACCAGTGACCGAGGCTGATATGCGCGGGTTGGGTACCGCAGGACCGGGTGTTCGGCGGGAACGGAGGCCGCCTTCGGCAAGTCTGGGCGGTGGCGATCTCGCTGGCGCCCGGGAGTCGTGAGGCCGGCCGTGGGACCCTTGCACGGTGACTGGCACCGGGCCCATGCGCATCATCATCGCCAACAGGAACGCGCGAATTGCGTCGATCATCCTTCTGCTGGTGTTCGTTGCTGCGTCTGTGGGTGGGATCTATGACCCCGCCGACCAATCCGCCGCAGGAGACTGGTGGCCAGTCGTCATATTCGTCGCCGTCCCGCTGATCCTCGCAGGCAGAAGCGTCACCGTCGGCGTAGTCGTGGTTGGGGACACGGTGATCTCTGGTGGTTGGCTCAGGACTCGGAAGATCTCGAGGGCCGACATTTCCGCCGTAAGAGCAGTCAACTACTCCGGAATCTTGAACTGGTCTGGAGCGTCCACGCAGTTCCTGATGGTCGAACTTGAGGTCGCCGGAAGTCACGTCGAGATTCTCGCCCTGGTGGGTCGACCCGCCAAGGTGAGGCGACTGGCAGACCAACTGAGAGACGCGCTGGGGCTTGAACCCAACCCTGCGGAGCCGGGAGCGCATCGGATTCAGGGGTAGCCGGGATTCTTAGACCCCCGGTGGACATTCCGCTCGTCGCCTATTTCGCATTTGCCGCTCCGAGCCAGTTGCGGATTCTCTCTCGCTGTAGCGATCTACGTAGTGGCAGGATGCGCGCATGGGCTGGGTGCAACGGAGGGAGCAAAGGACGAACGCGAAGGATCGCGACCGCCGTGAACTTGACCTGCAGAAGGAGCCGCTTCGACGCACGATCCCAGCCGAAGCAGTCAGTGGCCCCGGCAAGGTTCCTGTCATCGTGTCCGTTGAGGAGGCGGGTTCTGGGCCGAGTCTGGGCGTAGATCCCCAAGGTGTCGGCGCCCGCGATCGAAATACTATGGGAGATCGTGGGCTGGTTGCGCTATCGCGATGGGTTTGCGGTGTGGCTACAGGCGCCCGGGTATCGGACCAAGAAGGTCAGACATGGGTCCGAGCTGGAGGCGCTGATTGCTGTTGCCGGCGTTGTGAATCTCATTCGGGCTACTGGTGCCTCCGGGGCCGGCCTCAAGGTGAGCAGGCGGTTCATCCGGAGTCGTGAGAGCTGAAGTCGAGAGCCCAGCCGTGATACAGGTCATTCGTCCACTGTGGCAATTGTGCCTGCCGCGGTTGGGCACGTGTGCCCTGACTGGGCCAGTGTCGGGTGGGTGCGCCGATCCGACGCAGTCACTCTGATCTAACCAATCACTCTGGTGGGGTTCCGCGCTGGTGTCAGCGCAGGTCTCGGTGGGTGAGGCGGAAGATGCCGATGATGCGCAGCTGCGATAGCGATGAGCGGAGCAGCCATCCGTGCCAGCAGAGTCCGCAAGGCAGCGGGTCGTCGCCGAGCAACCCACGACGAACCGTTCACCACTTCCGAACGGCCCGTCAGACGATCAGGGCAGCCCCGCCCGCCGGTGCCGGCGCAAGGGCTGGGCGTAGGGCGCCCAGGGCAGCCTGGTGGGTGATCCATCCGACGATCTGTCGCCCGTCGGGGTCTATCACGGGTACCGCGCCGCCAGCGTCGTCCAGGACCTGCAGTGCGAGGGCAAGGGGGTCGACCGAACGCAGCACTGCGGGGAGGTTGGTGACCTCGGCGATGTGGGCGCCGTCGTGCTTGCCATCGGCGAGCGCGTCGGCGACGGCGTGGGCGCAAACCGTTCCGCAGTAGGCGCCTTGGGCATCAACAACGGGAAGGACGCCCTGAGGGGCATGAGCCAGCGACCGGGCCGCCTTCAGCAGGCTGTCGATGTCACGCAGGGCGGTGGGGATGGGGAGCATCACCGCCGAGAGGGGGATCGCGTCGGCGCGGGGGCTGGTCTGGGCCGGGGAGCTCAGGTCGACGCCGCGGCGGCGCAGCTTGAGGGTGTAGATGGTGTCGCGGGGGGCCAGTCGTTGGCTGATGAAGGTGGCCAGGACGATGGCTGACATCAACGGCAGGATGATCGTGTACTCCCCGGTCAGCTCGAACATGATGATGACGGCGGTGATCGGCGCGCGGGCGGCGCCGGCGAAGACGGCGCCCATCCCGATCAGGCCGTAGGCGCCCACCGGGCCCGCGATGGCCGGTGCCAGGATGTGCATGATCTCGCCGAAGGCGGAACCGAGCATGGCCCCGATGAACAGGCTCGGGGCGAATACCCCGCCTGAGCCGCCGATGCCGATGGTCAGGCTGGTGGCGAACATCTTGGCGACCAGAAGCACGAGCAGGAAGACGATGGTGTACTTTCCGGCGACTCCGGCGGCCAGCACCGGGTAGCCCACGCCGTACATCTGCGGCAGGACCAGCAGCAGCAGGCCCAGCAGAATCCCGCCGGCGGCGGGGCGCAGCCACTCCGGTCCGTGCCAGAGCCCGTCACAGAGGTCCTCGATGGCGTACAGGACCCGGGTGAAGACCACTCCGGCGGCGCCTCCGAGTAGCCCGAGGATGGCGAACAGCCCGTACTCCCACAGGTGGCTCACGGTGAAGGGGGGCAGGTGCAGGAAGGGGGCGCTGCCCATCGCGGCGCGTCCGACCACGCTGGCGGTGACCGAGGCGAGCACGATCATCCCGAAGGAGCGGACCTCGAAGTTCACCAGGATGAGCTCCATCGCGAAGAAGACACCGGCCAGCGGGGCGTTGAACGTCGCCGCGATCCCCCCGGCAGCCCCGCAGCCCACGAGCAGGCGCATCCGCGGCTCGCCCACCCGGACCACCCGTCCGAGGGTGGACCCGAGCGCCGAGCCGATCTGCACGATCGGGCCCTCACGGCCCACCGACCCGCCTCCGCCGATACACAGGGCTGAGGCCAGGGCCTTGACGGCGGCGACCTGCGGCTTGATCCGCCCGCCGTTGCGAGCCACCGCAAACATCACCTCGGGCACGCCGTGTCCGCGTGCCTCGCGGGCGAAGAAGTGCACGAGCGGCCCGTACAGCAGCCCGGCGACTACCGGGGCGCCGATGACGAACCACCGCCCCAGCCCCGGCACCAGCGGGTTGGCGGCATGACCGGCCAGCGAGTAGTCGCCATGGCCGGACAGCAGCAGGGTGAACGTCTTGATCAACCAGCGGAAGACGATCGCACCGCCGCCGGCGCCCAGGCCGACGAGCACCGCGAGCAGCAGCAGGCCGGAGTTCGACGAGCGCAGTTCCGTGAGGATTCGGGAGCGGCCGTGCTGCAAGGCGATGGTGGCGACCTGGGGGGCTCGACGGACCAGCGACGGCGTCCCGGGAGGTGACAGGAGGTGACTCATGACTTGTAGTCTGCAACAATTGCTGTCACTTACGAAATGAGGAGAGCATCGTGACGAGGGCACGAAAGCACGTCATTGACTCGACGACATCGGTCGACGGCGGCGCCGACGAGCTGGTCTCGGCCCTGCTGACCGCCTCACGAGCACTGGTCGGCGTCTCCGCCCGATCCCTGGCGCACGTCGGGGAAGCGGTCACGATCACCCAGTTCCGCACTCTTGTCGTCCTGGAGGGCCACGGTGACACCCGGCTCAACCAGCTCGCGGAACGACTCGGCGTCACCCCCTCCACCGCGATGCGCATGGTCGACCGACTCATCGCTGCAGACCTGGTCACCCGCCAGGCGAACAAGGCAGACCGGCGCGAGGTGCTCATCGCCCTGACCCCCCAGGGTGCCCGCCTGGTTGGCGAGGTCACCACGAGACGGCGTGCCGAGATCGCCACCATCGTCGCGGCCATGCCCCAAGAAGGCCGCCAGGGCGTCGTCACCG
>JBBRZV010000119.1:0-7946 GCA_038236365.1 Actinomycetales bacterium
AGCGAGCAGCTACTCGCCCGACGAGGCCATCTCACCTCCGAGCCGCCGACCCGTCGCTTGAGCATCCGCCCGACTCCGGACCGCATCAAGGGCGCTGACGCGTCACTTCGTGATGGACTCCGTCCACCCCTGACCCGGCCACTCCGCCAGGCTCTTGTGCTCTGCTATGGGTTCGGTGCCTCTTCCTGCCCCTTCCTGCCCTAACCAAGTGACTCAGATACGGGCGCGGGCTACTTGGCTTTGACCAAAGACCGGAGACGCTGGTGACCAGCTGAGACCGACGGTTCACTTCTTCTCCCCTGACCGTGGACCCCAACTCTCGAGGCATGTGTTTCAGCCTCTATTCCTTTGCCCACTCAGCCCACTACAACGGCGCGTGCAGCCAATCGGTCGGGATAAGTTTCACGCCGTGACGCCAGCGCTCGCGCACTGCCTGCTCGAACCACGGTTCCGGCAGATCGGCGTGGTCGCAGACGATGACCTGAAAGTTCGGTGCCAGTTCAGCCACGACGTCGCGCATGAGCATGAACATTGCGCGTACCGCGATGCGGTCGGCATCTTCCTCCGGCAGGCCGCTTTCGTTGTCGGTGTCCGAGGGGTAGTGGGCCTGGGTTGGTTGGTCCAGCATCAGGAATCGCGGTACTGGCCGGTCCAGCCGCGTGAAGTAGCGGTGAAGGGCCAGATGGGTTGCGAGGTGGTACCCGACCCAGTTCTTTGCGCTTCCGATGCGCGTGAGAGGTGCTGGGCCAGTCTCGGTGTCCGCGACGACGGTCAGGCGTGCCAGGTCGAGACGCACGTCCTGGGCGCTGTGCTCAAGTTCGAGCCTCTCGGCGTAGGCCCGGATGTCGCGTCCGACAGCTACGAGCCGTGAGGTCAGCTGCTCGCGACGGGTGTCATCGTCGAGCTCGCTTTCCAGAGCTGCGACCTCGGCACGGATCCGTTCGAGTTGCCGACGAACCACTTCCATCGCGTTCTCATCCACCACAGCGACTCGAGCAAGCGTGGCGTCGATGCGACCTCGAGTGAAGTCCCGACTGTTGGATTGGGTCTGCTCGTGAACGCGACGTCCACGATCGATATCCTGAAGCGCGCCCTCCGCGACTCGGAGTTGCTCGCGGAGCGCCTCGGCTTCCGAATCGAGGGAGTCCAGTGCGCCTCGCTGGGCAGGACGTGCCCCGGTCAGGGTGCCCAACTGGGCACGCAGGTCCACCAGTGTGCGTACGAGTATCTCGGCTGTGGGATCAGGGTCTTGCAACCGGCTCCCGCAGGCGGGGCAGTTTGTTTCCGCCGCTTGGCCATCCGCAGCCGTCTCACGGATGGCGGGAAGGAGGTTCAGTGACGTCAGTCGCGACTCCTGCTGGGCAAGAGCTGAGACGAAGTCGTTTTCTGCCTTGGATTCGTTGAGGAGAAGTGCCCGGTTCTCCATCACAACGCGAAGTTGCTGGCTGAGTACGTCCCGACGTTGTTCGAGGCCGCGGCGTCGATCTTGTTCGACAGGACCCTCTGCTGCGGTGGCATCGCCCACTCGCGCGGCACGTGCGCCCTGTAGGGCGCGGACAAGTGCCGTTCGATCAGCGGCATCCACGTCGTCGAGGAGGCCCACCGTACGCGCCTCGGCATAGAGGGAGCCGAGCTCGACGTCGATGGTCTGAGCCGTCTGTTGGGCGCGTTCGTACTCCCCTTCCATCCGGGCGAGCGAGCGCCGGCCATCCCGCAACTGAGCGCGCTTCCTGGCCTCATCAGACGCGACCGCCCCTAGGAAGTAGGGGATCGTGTCGCGCAAGACCTGGTCGATGCCGTCCTCGCCCATCCTGTGGAACATCACTGACTGGCTCGCCACTTCGGACTGAGCCTGAAGGCACAGTAGAGCCGCGTGGCCAATGTTCGCCTCAAGTCCCGGTCGAGGTGACCAGAGGCTAGTCTCGGTCTGGTTCTCCTCGATGCCGAGGCGGCGGCCCAACTGCTGACGAAGTTGGCGGGTATCGGTGTTGCCCCGCAGTTCCCTGAGGGGCGGCGGCTCTAGGTCGGTCCCGAACTCCAGCATGGCGATCGACGTACTCGCATTATGACCGGCGGGCTTAGGCCGCGCCACGAAAGCGCGGGCCCCGAAGTCGTCTAGTTGCCACAGCACGGCATACCACGCCACGGTGTCCGAGATCGGCCCCACCGGCACGAGATTGGTGTCACGGCCCAGGCAGTACTCGACGATGGTGAGGAGCGCGCTCTTGCCTGTCCCGGACTCGCCTGTCACGATATTTAGTTTGCCGGGCACGAAGTCCACCCGCCGGACGCGTCCGTCGGCGTTGTAGAGGACCACCGCGAGGAGCTGCACGGGCCTAGGGTGCCACGCCGAGGACGACGAAGACCGTTGCTGGTTGATCGATCTTGGTTAGCCACTGGCCGACAAACCCAGCTCGCGCAACAATCCGCTGCACCTCGCTGTCCCCGGCCAGCGTGTGGCCCCTACCGCTGGCCAGCGACGCCGTAAATCCGCCGGTCTCGTCAACACTCAAGAGTCCACCCCGCAGTCCGAATCTGATGCCTTCCTGAACCACTTCCCGAAGCGACACCGCACGGCGCCGAAACCCGGCATGCTCGACCGGATGCTCGGCGACCCATGTGTTCAAGTTGGCCCGGACCGTCCTCGGCAGGGACTCACGGGTGCCCCGGTGCAAGACAAGTGGGGCGACGATGAAGGCGTACACCCACGGCATCGAGTGTTCGCCGTTGTCGCGATACCGGAGGGCCGCGGTGGCGGTGAGCGTCGCCAGCAGGGCCGGATTGAGCATGGCCGCCTCCGTCGGCGAGCGCTCGCTCCATGAAGTCATGGCGAGATCATGCCAGCGCACGGCGCGCTCAGGGTGCGTTCAGTACATGATGGGCGTCCAGCGTCACGCGCCGACACCCATGGCCTCGAGACGCTCGACGAAGTCGGGATGCCACCCGATGCGCTGACTGATGTCGTCGTGGCCGGCAAGCTCGTGCCGCTTGCCACGTGCGTAGAAGCCCTCGTTGTAGTGCGCTCTTACGGTAACGGCGGTCGAGTTCAAGAGGTAGTTCAGTAGGATGCGTCCGGCCCTCCGTTTGGTGGCCTCCGCGTCCACAGGGCTCAGGGCATTCAGCTCCAGATCTTGGACCATGTTGGCGAACTGGCGCGTCCACTCGAACCGCAGCTCCTCCTCAAAACTTCGCAGCTCGCGGACACCCAGAAGACTGTCACTCAGCCACTCAGTTTCCTGGGTCACGGCCCTGTGATAATCGATGATGGCGTTTCGGAGCGCCGGCCCTGCGTAGTCGATCAACGAAAGTTGCTTCACGAAGCGGGACCCGGCGTACAGCTGTATGTGCTCATCGGTCACAGCCGACAACGGGACAGTGGTGGGCAGGTTCTCGGTTGTGTATCTGTCCCGTAGCTCGCGGACGAACGTACGGACCTCGGTGACGCTGACAGACGAGCGCCGGCGCGCAAGCATGTCGATGGCAACGTCCCGCCAGTAGTGCCAGACTTGAGCAACGAACCTGTCCTCGGCCTGTTGTCCGCCTGTCGGCAAACCCCAGGTGAGCGCCTCCCGGACTGCCCCGTCCAGGTCTTCGGGGCGCATCTGGCCATCGAGCACGCTACTCCGCGCGAGCAAGCTTGTTTGCACCGATTGAGACAGCGCCAGGAAGGCAGCCCTCGACTGCTCCGTGTGGCTGCTCGTGGAGCCCTCGGCAGCCCTCGTGAGAAGGGCGAGCGCCAGATGGACGTCCCGCGTGTCGGGGCGCAGCGCGTGGGCTGCTGTACCCGCCGATGCGACTGAGGTGGTCACGAGGGCGAGCTCCGGTCCCTGCGGGTCGCCAACGTCATCCCGATCCATCCATATCTGGAGCGTCTTCCACATGTCCGTAGCCATGTCGCCCAACCCCGCGGCTCTCGACGTGGTGTGAAGCTTGATCTGGAGTAACTCGACCGCGTCAGTCGTGTCCTCTACGTCAGTCCAGGCGACATCGTCGTGAAGTTCGAGCGCGATGGCCTGGTCGGGCCGGGCGTTGCCCTTCCGGAGTAGATCCACAAGGGCCCAGTCCGTTTGGTACAAGTAGCCCGCCGCGGATGATGAAGCGCTGTGTCCAGCCATCTCAGGAGTGTCCTTCCACGAACCAGCACGCTATAAGCCAACACCCTGCAGCAACATAGGGGGGGTCCACCACGCCGCGTGTGCCCGCTCCCCGGTAGCGGAGGTAGGGCCCATTGTGGGGTGGCCGAGTCCCCTTGGGAACCTATGGACCATACCGACGCGGCAGGACATGGTCACCTGACCTTCATCAGCATCCTCAACGCGATGGCACAGAGGCAGGACGCACCCCGCGTCCACCACGTGCCCCCAGCCTCGGCGGCCGCCGGGGTCTGAGGAGTGCAGCAGTCCAATGGCTGACCGCGCCACGCAACCTCATGGGGCGCCGGCCCACTTCCCAAACTGGACGTCGGCCTCAGCCGGTTCATGCTGTACCCCAGACAAGTACGGCAACGGACGCCGCGAAGTACGGCGTGTCTCGATCGCGCCTGACGCCTCGAACGCTCACCCAACGCGCCGCGCGGTCTAGGCGCCGAGTTTGCAAGCAGGGGGTTAGGGGTTCGAGTCCCCTTGGCTCCACCGCAGGTCAGGTGCCCTTTCCCTATGCCGGGGAGGGCCTCGTCCGCGGAGGTGCAGCAGCAAAGTGCAGCAGTGACAGTCATCTCGGGTCGTCTCCGAGGGCGCTTCCGAGCTGCAGCAGCGCTTGCCGAGTGCTCTCCGAGGACACCTGAGAGTAGATGTCCATCGTCACCGCGATCTGGCTGTGTCGCAGAATCGCCATGGCCACCCGAGGGTGGACGTTCATGGCGACCAACAGACTGGCGCAGGTCCTGCGAGTGGAGTGAACCGAGATGACCGGGACGCCGGCCTTGTGTGCTCGCTGTTTGAAGACACGGTGGAAGTTGCGAGGGTCGATCGGCATTCCGTATCCCGTCGTGATCACGAGGTCGTTGTCATGCCAGGCCTCCTCCGCGCCGGCCCGCCAGCGGCTTTCGAGTTCGCGACGATCCTTGAGAGCGCGAAGGCAGATCTCGGGCAGTGGCAGAGGAGCCTCGGACGACGCGGTATTGGTCTTGCGTCGGACGAGGTGGCCGTCGACGCGCTGCAGCTGGAACGCGATCCTGGCCTCGGCCATCTCGAAGTCGACATCCCGCCAGGCCAGACCCAGCATCTCGCCACGGCGCAGGCCGAGGACGAGAAGCAGGACGTAGCCGGCGAGAAACGGGTCGGATTCCCCGTGCGCCGACTCGAGGAATCGTCGGGCCTGATCCACCGACCAGATGATCGGCTTGTTCGTGCGCGGCAGCGGCATCCGCACCAGGCTGGCGACGTTCCGCACGATCAGCTCGTCCCTCTGGGCGGCGCTCAGGGCGCTGCGCAGGATGGCCCAGGCCTGACGCACCGTCCACTCCTTGGGGATCTGCCGGCAGCACTGGCTGACGGCGCAACATCGCGGCTCCGCGCGGGCCGCGTCCTTGCCCTGAGCGCAGCACTGGCACCTAGTCCGCAGCGCGTTGACCCAGGTCTGCACCTCGCGGACTGTGAGCTTGTCGATCCGGCGCGTGCCGAGCATCGGGACGATGTAGAGGCGAGTGAAGAGCTCGTAGTTCTTGGCGGTCGAGGGGGCCAGGGCCGGACGGACGACGTCCTCCAGCCACCCGTTCAGGAAGACGGCAAGGGTCGGTGTGGTGGTGGGTAGTGGCCGCGACGCCGCCGTCTGGTGCAACGCCACGAACTTCGCGTGGACGCCTGCACGGGTCTTGCCCGCCACATACTTCCTCTTTCGGCGCCCCGACGTCGTCGTCACCCAGACGTAGGCCCGGTACCAATCGTTGACCGGGTAGATCGACCCTCACCGTTGTGGCGCGTCTTCTTGGCCGTCACGAGGGCCACTCTTCCTCCGCCTCGGCGGCTCGCTTCGCAACGAACTCGTCGACCCAGCGCGGCAGGATGCGTCGGGAGCGCCCGTCCTTGAGGGACTTCAGGTCCCGCTGGATGATGAGCATGCGGACCTTGCTCTCGCCGTAGCCGAGCATCACCGCCACCTCGGCCACAGTGTGCCAGCGCTTGCGGACCATCACCTCTGTCATGACTCCTCCTTGCCTGGGATCGGTGAGGGCACGAACGGCCTCCCGAGCGGGCCAGGAGCTAGTCGGGCGATGGCTCAGCCGGCGGCTGGTCAGGGTTCCTCATGAGCTCGGGCGACCTTCTACACCGATCACGCCACGTCGGGGGCACCTATGGGCCGTGACGTCGAGGCGGTATTCGGCAGCATGGGCGGCCGCCAGGTGATGGCGATGGGCGCAGCGCAGGCTCAATTGGACCGCGTTGCGTCACCTCCAGCGGGAAGCCGTGACAACGTTCCCGCGCCCTGGATTGAGCTGTACACGGTGCAGCGTGCTACGCCGAACATACGGCGAGTTCGGGGGTCAGCCGCGAACTCGGCGATGATCGACACAACGGTGGATAGCAGCCGGGCGGCCGCATAGCGGGGACCGTCTTCGGCGGCGGCGAGGTTGAGGCGCGCGCCGCGTGAGGTGAGCTCGTCGATGATGTCGCGGGCGTCGGGCATCTACCCGGCGAGCCAAGGTCGAGCTTGGTGATAACGAGGGTTCGCGGAGCCGCAGACGCCGAGAGTCAACGAACCAACCTACGCGGATCTAGCGACATGAGCCGTTAGGAACGCTCGCCGATGGCCGCTGAGCATGCGCGTCACTCCGCCCAGTGTGGGCGTGCCCATTCGCCCGTATGCGCTCATGCGGGCGCAGGGCGGCGCCGTCGCGGCGGTGGTCGAGGTCTTGTCGCCGCCGCTGGCGTTCGCGTGGCGGTTGGACGCCATGCTCGGGTGTCTGCCCGGATGCGCGACGGCGCCGGCCCGAGTGCGGACCGGCGCCCCCCAAGCCCCGTTCAGACCAGTTCGGGCACGTCGAGGTGTGCCAAGGCCAGCTCGAACTCGGCCACTTCCGTGACGTGCATGCCGGTTTCCTGCACGAGGTCCGCGCGCAGGCCCATGGCCGTGTTTGCCGCGTGGGCCATCGCCTCGGTCGAGTCGTAGCTCGCGGTGACGCAGGTGCGTCCTCTGGCCCGGTCGATCATCAGGCTTGCGCTGCAGAAGCCGTCGAGCTGCTCGACGCGCGGCATAATGTTGGTCCGGAAGGCCTCGACGATGCGGTCGATGGCCGCCGGGTCGGCCTCGGCCCAGGTCACCCGCGCGCAGGCGCCGTCGGCGGCGTGGTGGGAGCGGTGCACATAGGCCACCTCCCACTCGTCGAGCGTCACTTCGCCGCCGAACTGCTCGGCGGCGCGGGCGCGGATGGGGGTGACCGTGTCCGCGGACCCACGCAGGGCCTCCTCCGACTCCCACGCCGTGGTCACGATGCACCGACCGCTGGAGCGCTCGGCAAGCAGCGAGATGCCGAGACAACCGGTCATGCCTCTGACCTGCGGCATCACGACATCTCGCACGTGCTGGATGCCAGCGTCCGTCATCGCGGGCTGGCCAAGAACAGTCGTGGAACGTGCGAACACGGCCCACCTCCTTCGGATTCGGGCGTGCCCTCGCGGCACCGCCGCACCTTCCAGAGTCCTCCAGGCACCCACCCTGGGGCAACGGGCAAAGCAGTCAGTCGGCAGCGGCCGGCGCACCGGCTGCCGCAGGAAGCCGCCCGTGGGCCCCGGACGCAGCAACGACCCCCAACAGTTCTTGCCAGCATTGATACCAGGGCCGCGTCGTCAAGGTCGCCGCGACAGAAAACCGGCTCTCCCGGCATGAGTGTGGGTCATTCGGGGTCGGGTTCGTGGGGTAGGCGCAGGGTGATGGGTCCGCAGGAGAGCATCACCAGGGCGAGGGCGGCTTGGGCGGAGTGGAATCCGTAGGCGCGGCGGGTGATCAGG
>JBBRZV010000120.1:0-7884 GCA_038236365.1 Actinomycetales bacterium
CGTCACGAACGCAGCCGACCGGAGGACCACATGCTCAAGCTCAAGCCCACTTCCAGCGCACTGGAGGCGCTGTTGATCGCCATGGTGTTGTCAGGATGCCAGGGAGACGGCACCGGGCCAGTCAGCGCGATGGTGGGCAGCGACTCGCAGAGCACAGCAGATTCGGCAGTTGTTGCTGCGAAGGCACTGGCCGTCGCTGCAGCGAAGGCCCAAGCGGCAGCCGCGGCGGCAAGAAGTGCTACCCCTGCACCGACGCTGACCTCCGGGCCCAACTCCGTCGCCACGAGCGCGGCTGTTGTGCCAGGCCGCCGGGGAACCGCGCTGGCCGCCGTCGCAGCACTGACCGTCAAGGGTCGCGCACCGAAGACCGGCTACAGCCGTGACCAGTTCGGTCAGGCCTGGTTCGACACGAACCGCAACGGCTGCGACACCCGCAACGACATCCTGCGCCGCGACTTGCGGAGCAGACAGATGAAGAATGACTGCAAAGTCCTGGCCGGCACCCTGGCCCCCGACCCGTACACCGGCACGTCCATCCGGTTCGTCTACGGCGGTGCCAGCGAGGTCGACATCGACCACGTCGTCGCGCTCTCGGATGCCTGGCAGAAGGGTGCCGCCAGGTGGCCGGCTGGCAAGAGGCTCGCCCTTGCCAACGACCCGCTCAACCTGCTGGCCGTGGACAGCTCGACCAACCGATCCAAGGGTGACGGGGACACGGCTACCTGGCTGCCGCCATACCAGGCCTTCCGCTGCACCTACGTCGCCAGACAGGTTGCGGTGAAAGGGAAGTATGGCGTCTGGGTGACTGCGGCCGAGCGAGACGCGATGACTCGCGTCCTTGCCACCTGCCCGTCGATGCGCCTGCCGGAGCCGGGCTCCGCACCCACTGTTGCGGTGCTGCCCAGCACCCCCGCCCAGGCAGCCCCTGCCCCGGTAAACGTGGCGCCGCCCGCATCGGGCGTCTACTACGCCAACTGCACAGCGGCTCGGGCGGCTGGTGCCGCCCCGATCATGCGCGGCGAACCCGGCTACGCGAGCAAGCTCGACCGCGACAATGACGGCATCGCCTGCGAATGAGTGTCCCGAGTATCCGTCCTTGCTGATGCGCTTAAGCACAAGCGCGCGCATGGCGCGCTAGGCGGCAAGCCGATCGTGGCGGCGACGCTCGACGAAGCCCTCCTCGGGCCGGCCATAGTGCTCGCCCTCACGGCGGGGAACGTAGTTCCCGCACGCGCCGCACTGCCACCCGGTGTCGTGGATCGCGTAGGCGTGGCCATGGGCTGCGCACCACGTCAGTACCGCATGTGCCTGTACGACAGGGGCCTTCCGCGCCTTGATGACGGCGATACGGATGCCCATGCCGATGACGACGCCTGCGGCGACAGCCATGACCACCCAGCGAGGGTTGGCCAAGAACAGGTTGAGGGCTCGCGACGAGAAACTCATACTCCATGATCGCCCAGCGCCCAGCGTGGCACGCCGCTCCGGCTGCGTTTTGCGGATGAATCTTTTATGTCAGATAGGTCACATTGGTCCCGCTTCGCGGCTGCTACATTCCGCTGATGCAGCCAGCCCTGCGCCCGACGACGCTGAGGCCAGCGGCGTCACCAGCGGCGTACCCGCTCGGGGAGTACCCAGACAGGATGGGGTTCATCAGCAGGCGAGCGTTGCTCACGTGGTTCAGGCCCACAACGTGCCCGAGCTCGTGCAGTATCAGGTTCCCCCTACGCACACCGGTGCCAAAACCCGCCCGGTAGGAGCGAAGCAGCTTGGGGGTGTTGACCACCACGAACCCCTTGACGATGGCGGCCGTGTAGGTGGTCGTCGTTCCGATCGTCATTGACCTGATGGTGGCCGCGTTCCCGCCGCGCGCATCGGCAGCGCCGTACAGGTAGTTCGTCTTGAGCGGCGTCGTGAACGCGACGATGAGGTCAGCGCTCTGCCTGGCATAGCTGCCCACCCGTGGAATCTCCGCGGTGGTGCCCCTGTAGCTGAACGACATCCCCGTCTTGGCTCCCAATACCCGAAGCGACGCCTGCGTCTCGGCCAGCACCGCCGCTCGGGTCGCGGTCGGGACCGAGGCCAGGTTCACCTTGTAGGTGTGGGTGCGGCACGGGTTCCACCGCGCGACGACCCGTTGGCCGTTACCCAGCGTGAGGTACTGCACGGAGTATGGCGCGGTCGCGGCGCTCGCAGGGGCTGCGAACAGGATCGCGGGTGATGCGAAGACGGCGGCAATGGCCAGGGCAGCTGCTCGGGATCGGGTGCGCACGGTGATCCTTTCCAGGTCACAATTGGGGCCGAGATGGCCACGCTCTGGACTGTACGGAGGCGCACGTGACCTCAGGATCGACTAAACAGGCGGATCGTGTGGCTGTTCGGCTGATGGCCCACCCGACTCCCCCGACAGGGACGCTTCAGACACGTGCCGGCATACGACCCCGCGATCGACCGTCGACCACGGCGGGGCGCCTCGTCGCGCACATCATGGCGTTGGGCCGGGGGTCTGGGGACCTGTTGCGACGGTGTTGTTGTTGAACGGCATGTACGGGGCAACGGCGGGGAACAGCCACAGAAAGCAGACAGCGACCACCCCGACCAGCAGGATCAGGCACTGGAGGGCTTTGACCGGCCAGGGTCCGGGCAGCAGGCGCCAGAGCGTTGCGTACATCTCAGGCCACCGCCCCTGCTGGAACAGCCATGATGGATGCGGGAAGCCCGTTGGCCCGGGGGATGACCCTCACGAGCTTGGCGAAGACGATGTAACGCTGGGTCGCGCTGTACTTGGGGTGGCAGGTGGTCAGCGTCATCCATGCCTCCGTGGGTTGCACGCCGGGGCGTTGGGGCACCGGGGCGATGACGTCCACATGATCCGGAGTGACGATCACGTACCGGGCAACGGCATACACGACGTAGCTGGCCTTGGTCTCGACCACGATGACGTCTCCCTTGCGGAGCAGGTCGATGTTGTGCAGGGGCCGGCCGTACGTCGTGCGGTGACCGGACACCGCGAAGTTGCCGACCACACCCGGCATTGCCGTGCCGGCGTAGTGTCCGATGCCCTTGATCAGGGTGTCACGATCGGTGCCTTCCAACACGGGCCGTGCGAACGAACCGCCGAACCGCGGGATGCGCAAGATCCCGAACGCCTGACCGAACGGAACGCTCTTGAGTGTGGCCAGCGGTCCCTTGTCGGCGACACCGCCGCCGGGTCGCGCCCCACCGAAGCCGCGCTCAAGAGCCTGGATGGTGCCGGCCTGATCGCGGTTGGCGGTCACGTCGGTCCACCAGAGCTGCCACGTCACGAACAACAGCAGCAACACCCCGACTGTGATGAGCACCTCGCCGACGACTCCGACCAGCCGACGTGCCGCACTCGTTCTTTGGTCCCTCATGGCAGTGCGTGTGCCACGCAGGTCTCCGATGGTCTTTGTCACGGGATTGACAATAGGAGTCGCGCTGGGCCAATGGTGACCCCCCCACCTTCTCGCTGGCCAGGCCACAGAACTTCAGAGGTTGGGGAAGCATCCGCCCTTCCCGAGCGCCGCCAGGCCGTTCAGGTCGCCGGCACCGAAGTCGGTCACGCCGTGCTGGGCGTTTTTGAACATGAGCTGGCTTTTCGCATCGACGTGGTCGAGCCCGACAACGTGCCCAAGCTCATGGAGCACAACGGATCGGACCATTTGTTCACCGTCAGGTTGGTTCAGGAACTTCCCGAGCCTTTCGCCGTCGAGGGTCACCTCGCCAGTGACCAGGACACGCGCCCCGCTGGGGGCCGTCACTGAAGCACTGCCCCCTGTGCCGAGCACCTCAGGGTTGGCAAAGCCAGGGCTCTCCTTCGCATTGCTCCAGGAGATGAGGATGGGCGTCCAGCCGGTCCCGTACCTTGGCATCCGAAGCTGGCGTCGGTTCGACGGCGCCTCGGACGTTGTGCCGTCGAACACGAAGTGCAGACCCGTCGCCGCCGAGACGCGGTCAACGGCGGTGAAGACGATCGGATCGCTGCCTGGCGGTTCCCCCAGCTGCCGGATCACGTAATGGATCGGCCGGCACCGGTCATACGCGACAGGAGTCTTGCCGTCACTCTGGCGGTCAAGGAACTTGTAGGAGCCGGAGTCGTTGCCAAACCCGACCAGTGGTTTCCAGATGCCGGTGGTCCGGGCGGCACCGAACAACGCCACAATCACCAGGACCGAGGTGAAGCCCCTTACCCGGCGCCGCCTGCCCAAACCCCGGGATGCCCTGGCCTCAGCCGGTGGGTGAGAAGGGTACGGACTCCCGGGCGAAGTGAGCTGCGGAATACCTGCCGCAGCCTCGTCCATCGCCCACTGAGGCACTCGACCTGTGGGGGAACGACGCACATCACCGGACGGCGTCTCCGGACCAAAGCCATCGTGCTCCAAGGTTCCCCTCCAGTCTCATCGCCCGGGCCAAGAGCGAGCGGCTCTCACACGGCTGGTAGCTCTCACGATTGGAGGCATCGCTTGCTCTCGCAAGCCAGGCATCGAACGGCGGCCCGATCGCTGGCCCAGTGGTGGAAACCCTAGGTTCCGAGGTGGCTTCGCATCCCGAGAACCCGCGAAGATTGACCAAAGGGACTAGCCGCGGATTCGCGGCCGCGGCACGCAGCAAGTGTCAGGTGCCGCGGTGATACCTACGTAGCACTCGCGTGATGGAATGATACTCAAACGAGGTTAAGTAGCACTAGTATCGGTGGATGGGAGATACGTAGCAATGCTCGTCGAGGACTTCGCCCTCGCGCAACGAGCCCATGTTGTTCGCACCGAACGCGGATACCTCGCCTTCATCCCGCCAAAGCTGCCACCGGTGTTGCCCCTGGGCACAGCTCTCATACGACAACTGTCCGCCGCCGACCGGGCCATCGGCGAGCTAGCCGGTGCCATCGGCGCGCTGCGGAGCCCGGGTCTCATGGCCCGAGTGTTCCTGCGACGGGAGGCGGTTCAGTCAAGCAGGATCGAAGGCACCCAGGCATCCCTGTCTGACCTTGTTCTCTTCGAGCTTGACCAACCAAAGGACGACCAGCACAACGACGTTCGGGAGGTCTTCAACTACGTCCGGGCACTCGACCATGTCTTGGCTCCTGATCGACGGCTCCCTCTCAGCCTGAGTCTGCTGCGAGAGGCTCATGGGCTGCTGCTCACAGGTGTCCGTGGGGAGTACGCCACACCTGGTGAGTTCCGGACGAGCCAGAACTGGATCGGCCCACCCGGCGCGGTGATCGACAACGCGACGTACGTTCCGCCCCCTCCGGAACGACTCTGGGAATGTCTTGACCAGCTCGAGAAGTTCCTGCACTCCGCAAGCGATCTGCCACCGTTGCTGGCCATCGCCGCGGTTCATTACCAGTTCGAGGCCATCCACCCCTTCATCGATGGGAACGGCCGAGTGGGCCGGCTGCTTGTGGTGCTCCTCCTGATCGAGTGGAACCTGCTCCCGGCCCCGCTACTCGACCTCTCGGCCTACATCGAGCCGCGACGTGACCAGTACTACGAGGGGTTGCTCAGCGTCTCGATGGGCGGCGACTGGACAGGATGGTTCGACTTCTTCCTGACTGCGGTGGAACAGCAGGCGCGTGACGCTCTCGCGAGGGCACGCCAGCTGCTCGCACTGCGGTCGCAAATGCGCGACGAGGTGGCCACGGTGAGGTCCTCCGGCCTTCCCGCGAAGCTCGTTGACGCGCTGTTCGACGTGCCTGTCATGACCATTGCCCGCGCGAAAGGCCTGTTGGGGGTCACTCACCGCGCTGCCACACAACACGTCGAGCGGCTCGTCGCTCTTGGCATACTCCAGGAGATCGACCTCGGCCGGCGCCCACGCCGGTTCATCGCGCCGGGGATCATGGCCGCAGCGGAGAGCGAGCACGGAATCTGAAGCCGAGCACTCGTCATACCAGCGGCTGCGCCCGGGTCGGGAGGTGCGAAGAGGGCTTCGGAGACTTGCCTGGACCGTCTCAGATCACGATCGGCGTGCAGGCAATCTCGTGGTCGTTGATCCTACCCACCGTTACATGTAACATCGGTTTTTATGGCATCCACTCGCGACCGCGTAAGTCAACACCGCGAGCGGCTACGGCGGCAAGGACTTCGGCCTGTGCAGATCTGGGTGGCCGACGTTCGGGCTCCTGAGTTCGTGGCCGCGGCACACGAACAATCGGTCGCCATCGCCACGAGCGAGTTCGAGACTGATGATCAGGCGTTCGTGGATGAGATCTCCTCTCAGGAGGCCGACGCAGGGCAATCTGAGTGAGGCGTGGTGATGTCTACACCACCGCCGCGCGCGGCACATACACCGGGAAACCACGCCCAGTGGTGATTGTGCAAGACGACCACTTCGATGCGACTAGATCGGTGACGGTGTGCCCGCTGACCACCGATCCGCTTGAGGCACCGTTGACACGGATCTTCATGGAACCGTCCTCGATGAACGGGCTAGACCAAGGAAGCAGCCTGATGGTGGACAAGGTGACGACAATGCCGCGAGCCAACCTCCAGCAACACCTTGGCCGCCTCCCTGAAGCGGACCTGATCCGGCTCAATCGCGCGTTGATCGTGTTTCTCGGGCTAGTCAGCTGAGTTGAGCCGAGGGCGGGTGCTTGACGGTCGCCCAGCATCCCCGTACATTTGTACGTACATGGAGGGAGTCACGATGACAGCGACAGCGCGTCTCGAGGTGCGGGTCCGCCCGGAAAGCAAAGCCAGGATCGCCTTGGCCGCTGATCTGCTCAACGTCCCGGTCAGCGACTTCGTCCGTTCCGCGGCCGAAGACCGAGCAGAGCAGATCCTGCGCGAGCACGAGGCGCAGACCCGGATACCCGCTGCCTTCTTCGATGACCTCCTCGCAGCCCTGGATGAGTCAACGCATCCGAATGCCGCGCTTCGTCGTGCCGCTCGCCGCGCACGCGACGACGCCTCGCGCTGACCGGTGTTTTACTCGCAGGCGCTCGATCCCGACGTTCATCGACTCGATGCCCTCGACTCAGGCGAGCCGACGCTGGACGCATGGCTATCGGAACATGCGCCAGGAGCAGAGGCCCGCCGAGTCGCACGAACGTTCGTCTGGACGACAGAAGACCAGACGGTCACGGCGTACTACTCACTCACCGGCCACCGGATCGTGCGCGGCGAGCTGCCGAAGTCCGTCGGACGCGGCAGCCCCTCAGAGATACCTGCCGTTCTGCTGGCCCGACTTGCCTTGGACAAGAACCTGCATGGACAGGGTCACGGAGGCATCCTTCTCGCGGATGCCCTCGAACGGATCGTCGTGGCCACGCAGACTGTCGCCGCGCGAGTCGTCGTCGTGGATGCACTCCACGAGCGAGCCGCGAGGTTCTACGAGCACTACGGCTTCAAACGAATCCCGAACACCCTTCGCCTTGTCCAGAAAGTCAGCGACGTCGCTGCAGCCGTCAAACCCTGATCACTCGGGCAAGGAGCGACTCGGCTTAGGAGTGGGCGACTCTCTGCGCTCGCTGAGTACGACATCGTCGTCGCCGTATGCCACGCTCGGCGATTTCCAGCAGAACGGGTCGGGCCGTATGGGTCAGTCACGCACGTTGGAAACGTGTCACTGATGCGGTGAATCCCTTTTATTTGCAGGGATTATCGTGCCTTCGGCCTTGCCTTTGTCGGTCCCGCGGGCTAGACTGGACATATGTTCGAAGACGTTGCAGACCAGGGTCCCGCCGGGGTCCTTGCTGCGATGACCGAGCAGCTGGCCAAGCTCCCGGCCGAGCTGTGGCGCACCGAGAACGACGGCTTCGCAGCGATCGCCGAAGCCATCGACGCCCTGGCCGTGCAGGTTGACTGCGCCCGGGTCGGGCTCGTTGCCGAGGCGCAGTCCCGCGGGGTGGTGGCCGCATCCTCC
>JBBRZV010000121.1:0-7452 GCA_038236365.1 Actinomycetales bacterium
CGACCCGGACACAGACCTTGGCGTCCTTCTTGGAGACGTCGAGCCCAGCGCAGCGGACGTGGACAACTTCCATGGCTACTTCCTCCTCAGGCGACGGGCCAGCACCGGTGTCCGTCGTGGGGAGGGCAGGGAGAAGAGAAAGTCTGACACTCGTGCTCAAAGGCAACAATCCACGGTTCCCGTGGAGCCCTCACCACCATACTGACCAACAGGGCTCACAGGCACTACAGAGGATTCGGGGTCGACCACGACGAACCCCACCAGTCCTGCCCGAGGCCGGGCCACCCGCCACAGGCCAGCACGACGCCGCCGAATCTTCGCGCACCATGGTGCGCCAAGGAACGACGGCGTAGCTGTGCTGACCTGCGGGTTCACACGTTGAAGCGGAACGAAGACGCGGGGTTTCGGCGGTAGACGGGTGTCGTTGATTTCCGTCGAAAAGTGCCTCTGACCTGCGACGATACCGGAATGCGATGATCGGCCGCCGACGGCTGTTGTGAGCCACTATTGGACTTCTTGCGGACTGTTTGCGGACTGCAACGCCGTCGACTACTCGTCTGACCGGCCGGCAACGGTGGCTTCGATCCACGCCGGACGCTCACCAGAGCGAGCACATCGATGCGCTCATTATCGCTCACGAGGTAGACCGACCTTTGGGAGTCCCCATCGACCGCTGCCTATGAGCGTGACCCGCCAGCCCCTTCGTCTGTGAGCAAAGGCGCACTTCTCCAGGACATGAGCGCGCTTGCTCGCCGCCCGTGGTCGGGCCAGATCAGGATTGGCGCGGACGCGTCGATAAGGTGGGCGGCATGAAGGGCCGCGAGCACGCCCAGTCCCTGGGCAGGGTCGCGCGGCAGCACCGATACAGCACAGGGCTTTCGCGCCGCGAGCTGTTACTCACCATCGTCGCCATCGCGGTGCTGCAGATCTTCGCACTTATCGCCACAGCCCCCAACGACGAAGGACTACTGCCGTCACTGATGGGATTCGCCGCCACGGCTGTTCTGCTGTGGCACCGAGCCAGACTGCCCGCGGTGGTCGGGGCGGTCGGGGTGTTGTCGCTCGCCGCCCTCGCGTTCTACCCGATGACCGTGCCGGGCGTCTTCATCGCGGCGCTCATCACCGTCAACCTCGTCTCGGCGCGGTCAGCGCGTCGGGTGTCGTGGGCGACGACGGCGGTCTTCGCTCTCCTCGTGGCAGCTTCGGTCTACCGTTCCGTACAGGAACAAGGTCGCGCCAGCACCCAGGGCCTCATCCTCGCCGCGCTCACCACCTGCCTTGTGCTCGGTTCCTGGGTCTCAGGTCAGCCGCGCCGGGCCAGGGCTCAGGAGGTCGACGCCATCCGTGAGCGGATGCGCCAGGCTGAGGTGGGCCAGGCTCAGGCCGAACAGATCGCGGTCCTGACCGAGCGCACCCGCATCGCCCGGGAGATGCACGACATCATTGCCCACTCGGTCAGCGGAATGGTTGCCCTGGCCGATGGTAGGCGGTACGCGGCCGCTGCGGACCCGGACGCCGCCGTGCGGGCCCTCGGTGAGATCTCGCGAGGCGGCCGCCAGGCCCTCGGCGAGCTCCGGGGCGTGATCAGAGCCCTGCGTGACCCGTCGGGTCAGCTGGGCGGCGCGCCGCCCGGTATCGACGATGTCGCTGATCTCGTTTCCTCCACGGCTTCGCGCGGCCTGCACGTCGAGCGCCGCACCGAGGGGTGTCCTCGCCCAGTCCCGGCAAGCACCGGGCTCGCGGCATACCGGGTCGTGCAGGAGTCCCTGACCAACGTGGTCAAGCATGCCGGGCTCGGCGCCCGGGCCACGGTGACCCTGACCTGGCGGGACGACCTCACCGTGGAGATCCGCGATGACGGTGGCGCTCTCGCCCCGGTCCCAATCCCCCTGGCGCGTGGCGGGTCCGGCCTGGTGGGGATGCGGGAGCGCACCCAGGCCCTGTCCGGGACGCTGGAGGCAGGCCCGCGATCTGGCGGCGGCCTCAGCGTGCGCGCCCGGATCCCCCTCCCTGCGGAGTCAGGATGACGATCCGGATCGCCGTCGTCGAGGACCAGGCGATGGTCCGCGCCGGTCTGGCGATGGTGGTCGACTCCCAGCCGGACATGACCGTGGCCATAGAGGCGTCCGACGGCTTCGACCTGCCATCCAGGCTCGCGCAGTTCCCGGTGGACGTGGTGCTGATGGACATTCAGATGCCCAGGGTGGACGGCATCAAGGCGACGGAGGCGCTGATGGCCATGCCGGACCCGCCGCGCGTCATCGTGCTGACCACGTTCGACACCGACGAGCATCTCCTCGGCGCGATCCGCGCGGGCGCCAGCGGCTTCCTGCTGAAAGACGCCGAGCCCGAGGTGCTTCTGTCGGCAATCAGGACCGTCCACGAGGGCGAGGCGGTGATCTCGTCCCGGATGACCGTGCGGCTGCTCGAGTTCATAAGCGAGCTCCCGGACCGCGGGCTACACACCCACCAGGGAGCGCCGCTCACGGCGGCTCTCACCCCGCGCGAACGCGAGGTCCTGGAGGCCATGGCCCGCGGTGCCAGCAATCCCGAGGTCGCCGCCGACCTCCAGCTGTCCGAGGCGACGGTGAAGTCCCACGTGAGCCGGATCTTCGCCAAGACCGGGTCGCGCGACCGGGTCCACGCTGTCATCCTTACGTACCAGGATGGCCTCGTGGACCCGGCCGAGCTCGCCTCTCAGGCGTCGCGACGCTCGATGGCCCAGATGCCCGCGAGGAAGACGGCCACGGCGAAGCAGAGGAAGTAGGTCAGGCCGCCCAACTGCCCCCAGTGATAGTCCACGTTCTTGGAGGATTTGCCTGTGATGCCGAGCATGGCGTTGCCCAGCGGCAGGAAGGGCGCGAGATGCTCGCCGACCCGGGGCAGATGCGCCACGGTTGACTCCAGGATCGCCGGCCACAACACAACGACGGCGACAGCCACAGCAGTACTGCGAACCAGCGCGCCAATCCCCAGCGCCAGCAGGACTGCGGCGGCGCACGTGATGGCCAGCGCGCCGATCGTGCCGCCGGCCGCCCCGAAGCCGAGGTCCCCGTGCCGCTCCGCGTCGGCCACCAAAGCGGCCAGCGGGATCGCCACAACGGCCATCAGCACTGCTCCGGTCGCCCCGACCCCACCGAGCAGCAGCCCCTTGGCCGCCAGAATCCGCCAGCGCTCCGGGGTTGCCTGGAAGGACAGCCGAATGGTCCCGGACCGGTACTCCTGGGTGATGAACACGGCTCCCAGGACCATCAGGACGGTCAGGCCAAGGCCGCGAATCCCCTCCGTGGCACCCGTGTTGGAGATGGTGAAGTCTTGGGCGGGGTTGTTGACCAGATAGGCCTTGCCCAGGCCGAAGGCAAGAGAAAGGAAGACGAAGATCGCGGCGGCGACCCACGAACCTCGCAGGCTGGTCAGCTTGATCTGTTCAGCGCGGAGCGTGCTGATCATCAGACGGCCACCTTTGACTCGTCGGCGCTGCGGTACTGCAGCGTGTCCTCGGTCCTCCGCATGAAAGCCGGCTCCAGAGAGCCGTGCTCCTCGTAGATCTCGTACACCACCGCTCCGACACGAGCGGCCACCTCACCAACCTGCTCGGCGGTCAGGCCATGGACACGCAGCGCCAGCCCGTCCTCGAGCCGATCGAAGGTGGCGCCGGTGCGGGTGAGGGCCTCGCTGAGGGCTCCAAGGTCACGAGCCCGCACTCTGATCGAGCCGATTGCGCTGTCGGCGATGAACGCCTGCACACTCATGTCGGCGATGAGGCGCCCGGCGGCGATGACCACGAGATGGTCTGCGGTCAGGGCCATCTCGGCAAGCAGGTGGCTGGAGACAAAGGCCGTGCGTCCCTGAGCGGCCAACCTCTTTATGATCCGGCGGATCCACACGATGCCCTCGGGGTCCAGCCCGTTGTCGGGCTCGTCCAGCAGTAGGTACCGGGGTCGCCCAGCAGGGCTACCGCAAGCCCCAGCCGCTGGGACATGCCCAGTGAGAAGCTGCCCGCCTTCTTGCCCGCTACGTCGGTCAGCCCGACCAGGTCCAGGACTTCGTCGACCCGGTGACGAGGCATCTCGTTGGACGCGGCCAGCCACGCAAGGTGTGCCCGCGCCGTCCGCTGTCCGTGCACCCAGCGCGCATCCAGCAGCGCGCCCACCATGGTCAGGGGGCGGGGCAGGTCGCGATACCTCATGCCGTCGATGAGGGCTTGTCCTGAGGTCGGCCGGTCGAGCCCCAAGATCATCCGCATCGTTGTGGACTTCCCTGCGCCGTTCGGCCCGAGGAATCCGGTCACCACCCTGGGCGAACCTCGAAGGAAAGGTTGTCCACCACGGTTCGGGACCCGAAGTCCTTGGTCAGATTCTGTATCTGGATCATGTCTGTCAGTCTTCGGGCAAACGGCAGTGTGCACATCGCCCCGCAGACCGAACTTGTCGACACCACCAGACCGACCGTGGTCGCAGACCTGTGACATCCGCGTCACACCAGGGTCCGATACCGAGGCAAACTCCGACGAGACTGAACCGTTGAACACCTCTTGATGTCGACGGCCATTCGACACAATCCTCAAACCCGCGAATTCCATTCCGAACTAACAGTTTTCAGTCGTTCCCTTCATCCGGCACGCATGCTACGAAGGACGTAGATGGGTCGCCCGGCAACGGGCGGCCCACGACGCGTTCTGGCCCTGTTGTTGGAAAATCGATGGTGGTGGTGAGTCGTGCACGGTGGAGTGAAGGTCTACCGCGGGAACCCGTCCGCGGCGCGGAACTACGTCGAGGCCGACCACGCCCGCGTCGACGACTACTACCTCGCCGAGGGAACGGGGTTGGCCGCGCGTTTCGTTGCCACACCCGATGGAGTCGAGGCCGTTGGACCACTTGACGGTGACGGGTACGAGGCGTGGGTCGCTGGGCTCGACCCGCTGAGTCGCGAGCCGCGCGGCCGCGTACGTCAGGACGCATCTGCTGTGCGGTTCGTCGAGGTGGTCGTGAACGGGCCGAAGACCTGGTTGCTGGCGGCCGCACTCGATCCGGGGATCGCCGAGGCATATGACGCAGCCCAGGACAGAGCCGCCAGGCAGATCATCGGGTGGTTGGCCCAGAACGCGACAACGCGGATCGGTCCCCGGGGCCGACAGGTTCAGGTGCCCGTCGAGCGGATCGAAGCAGCTACCGTGCGGCACTACACCTCCCGAGCCGGCGACCCCCATCGACACCTTCACCTTCAGATCAACGCGCGTGTATGGGCCGAGGGCAAGTGGCGCGGCCTACACACCGTCGGGGTCCGCGACATGAGCGACGCGATCAACGGCATCGGTCACGCCGCCGTGATGTGCGATCCTCAGTTCCGGCAGGCGCTGGCCGACGGTGGATTCACGCTCGACAGCCACACCGGCGAGGTGAACGAACTGGCTGGGTTCGCCGGGCCGTTCTCGGCCCGTGCGCGCCAGATCGGCAAGAACCTCGAGCGCTACGAAGTCGCTTGGCGCATGGCGCATCCGGTCGAGGATCCTGGGCCGGCCCTCATTCGCACGTGGGACAGGCGTGCGTGGTCGGAGGCACGGCCCGACAAGGTGGTCCCGACCGACGGCACGGTGCTGACCGACCGCTGGATTGACGAGCTACTTCGGCTCGGATTCCGCTCCCCCACTCACTCGACGGGGCTGCACGCAACGCGCACTGGCGCTCTGGACCGTGACGCGGCGGTCAACACCGTCCTGTCGCGGCTCGGGGCGAAGCGATCCGCCTGGAACGCCGCCGACATCCGCGGCCAGGTCGAGCTGCTCATCTCGATCGAGGGGATGATCGCCGATCCCTCGGTGCGTATCGAGCTGGCCGAAGACCTTACCGCCCGTGCCGTCGCTGCGAGCGTGCCGCTGCTCGACGACGACATACCCGAGCACATCCGAGCACTGACGTCCCTTGATGTGCTCGGGGTCGAGGCCGACCTGAGTAGTTCGTTCGCCGTCCGCGCCTCGTTGCCCGGGCTCCCGGTGATGATCACCGGCGGAGACCTCGACGAGAAGCAGATGCGGGCCGTCGCCACGCTGGCCGGCAAGCACCGGCTGGTCGTCGTCGAGGGTGCCGCCGGTGCGGGGAAGACCGCCACACTAGCCGGCACCAGGACCGTTCTCGCTGCGACCGGATACGGAATGATCGTCGTCACGCCAACGCTGAAGGCCGCCCAAGTGGTGGCGACCGAGATCGGCTCGCAGGCGCACTCCGCCGCCTGGCTCGCGCGCCAGCACGGCTTCTCCTGGGACAACGATGGCCGTTGGACCCGCGAGCTCTCCATCCCGTCCTCCGATGCTGTGCTGTGTCGGGGTGACTTGTTGCTGATCGACGAGGCCGGGATGCTGGACCAGGACACCGCCCACGCACTGGTGACCATTGCCGACGAGGCTGGCGCGCGTCTCGCGCTGGTCGGTGACCGCCATCAGCTGCCCGCCGTCGGACGAGGCGGTGTCCTCGATCTCGCTGCGCGCTGGGCCGGTCCCGAGGCGCGCTTGACCCTGGACAACGTCCACCGGTTCGCCGACCCCGACTACGCAAAGCTCAGCCTCGCCATGCGCTCCGGGGAGAACCCTGAAGCGGTGTTCGACCTGCTCGTCCAACGCGGCAGATCGTCGTTCACAGCGATGAGACGTCACGCACCGCTGCGCTGGCCGACGACGCAGCCGCCACACGTGCGCTCGTGGTGGCTGATACCCGTGAGCAGGTGGCCGACCTCAATCAGGCGATCCGCGAGGGGCTCGTCACAGCTGGGCAGGTCGACGACTCCCGTGTGTTGGTCACGGACAGCGGTGAGCGAATCGGGGTCGGTGACCGAGTCGCTACGCGGCGAAACGACTACGACCTCGGCGTGGCCAACCGCGACACCTGGAAGGTGACCGGGGTGCGCGACGACGGCACCGTGGATCTCGTCGGGACCGCGGGCACGCGGGAACTTCCGCTCCGGTACGCCGTCCACTACGTCGAGCTCGCCTACGCCTCGACGGCCTACGGGGCCCAAGGCCAGACCACACGAACCGCTCACCTGGCTCTCGGTGAAAACACCGGTGCGGCATCGGTCTACGTGGCCATGACCCGCGGCCGCGAGGCCAATACTGCGCACCTCGTCGCCGAGGATCTCGACGACGCCCGACAGCAGTGGACGCTCACGTTCGCCCGCAACCGCACCGACCTCGGCCCCGCGCATGCCGCTCGACTCGCCGCCGAAGAGGCAGCCAAGTACGAGCCCTATTTTGAACCGCACCACCTCGACAATCACGACGACCCGGCACCTGTCGCTCACCGGCGGCCCGAACCCATTCCTACCTTCTCGCGTCGTCCCGGGGCCGGCCCGGGCATCGGCCTCTAACCGAGACAGTCAGCCGGCCTCTGCATCGAGCGCGGCCCGAGCCTGGTCGACAAGCGGCGCGAGCGACTTGCGCCAAGCCGGCAGGTCAACCGA
>JBBRZV010000122.1:0-7414 GCA_038236365.1 Actinomycetales bacterium
AGAGCCGCCTCAAGCAGCTCGGTACGGGCCAGAAGATCAGGCAGGACAAGAGACTCTGGTCACGGGATCCCTCTTGCCTGGCCAACGACTATCAAGAGCTCGCCCGTGAGATTCTCTCCCGTGTAGCCGCCCATGAAGGCCGCCAACGCGAGGAAGCGATGTCATCATGAGTCGCAGCCCTGCCTTCGACCCCTCGCGTCTGGACAACGAACTCGACGATCTACTCCCACCGCCCAGCGCTAGGACGGTCCCGTCACAGGCGTCCTCAGTGGAAAAGCTGCGACCAGTGCGTGCCATCGCGCCGCACCCTGTCGACGTGTCGAAACCGACTGAGGCGGCCGAAGATTCCACTCAGAGAGTGGTGCGTGGGACCGGTGGTCGACCAGTCGGCCGACGCGTCGAGGCCAGCGCCGGCCCGACAGTCGTTGCCGTACGGATCCTTAAGCCTCTTTACGACGCCGTGGTGCACGACCTGCTCGGCACGCTCGTCGAGCGACCCTCCTACGCCCAGATCGTCGCCTGGACGTGTGAGGATCACCACGAGGACGTCATCGCCGAGCTCACCTACGCCGCTGCAACCGCCGCGCGCGAGCCTCGCGGCCGGAAACTCGCCAGAGAGGGCGTGCCCCTCACATTGCGATTCAAGCCGGAGGAACGCGTCGCCCTGGAAAGGGTGATCAGTCGCGCCGGGGGAGAGGCCGCCAAAATCACCCGAACGGCCGGAGTTGCTGCCGCACTGAGAGTTGCCGTCAAATACGGCATCCCAGCAGGCGGTAGCCAACAGCTTGCCGGCGTAGGACCGACCGACATCCTTTGAGGCTAGGCCCAGCCCCTGCCTGAACAGATCCGGCCGAGTGAGAAGCATGCCGCTATCGACCGCCAGGCGTCACAACACCGTGGGCAACTAACCTGTCTACCCGTGCCGCTACCGTCTGACCCGAAGCACAGGGGGAACCAGTGACAGTGACCGAGACGATCATCGAGGAGCAGCTTGTGAGGTCGCGGCACCGTGTCAAGACCTACGGTGAGGTCTTCACTCCACGTCATATGGTCGGCCGAATGCTCGACTTGGTCCGCGAGGAGTTGGAGACCGGTCCCGACTTCGTCGACAAGACCTTCCTTGAGCCCGCGGCCGGCGACGGCAACTTCCTCTTGGCGATCCTGAGTCGCAAGCTGCACGCGATCAAGAGCCGGTACCCCGCTCAGGAGTGGCCGCGGGAGTCGCTGTTCGCGCTGGGGTCGATTTACGGCGTTGAGTTGCTAGAGGACAACCACCAGGACGCCAAAGCGATCATGCTCGCCGAGTTCCTGGGTTTCCATCAAGCCCACGGCATTGCCTGTGGTGCCCGCACGTACCTGCATCGTGCCGCCGCCTACCTGATCGACACGAACGTCGTGTGCGGCAACACTCTGACGGGTCAGACCGCCCAGGGTCAGGACATCCAGTTCTCGTGGTGGCACCGCCTCGACGGCCAGGTGGGGCTCGTGCAGCGGGAGCCGTTCACACTCGCCTCGCTGCGCCACGCCCACGGTTTCGACTTCACTATCTATGACACTTATCTGCCTTGCGGAATCGACAGGGTCCACGAGGAAGCGGTGGACAATGCCTAGCCCGAAGATCAACACGTACCGGGAGATCCGACCAGTCATCTATTCCTGGTCCACGCCGGACCTACCGAAGTACGCGGGCTGGGAGAAGATCGGGTACACCGAGCAGCAGACGGCAGCCAAGCGCGTGGACCAGCAGGCATCTCAGATGTCGATCGAGAAGAAGCTGGAGTGGTCCCGGCGGGCGCTCTTCACGACCGAGGCCGGTGGACGCTTTACCGACCACGACTTCCACGCCTACCTCAAGCAGCTGGGCGTAGAGCGCGAGACCGTACCGAAGCGGACCGAGTGGCACCGCTTCGGAAGCGTACCGAAGAAATCCATCGACTACTTCAACGACTTCGCCGGCCAGGACTTCTTCGACTTCCAGAAGGACGGGATCGACGGCTATGTCCTACGTCCTGAGCAGCAGGCTGCGGCCGATCAGGCGGTGGCTGCCTTTGCGATCAACGAAGCCGAGGTGCTGTGGAACGCGAAACCGCGGTTTGGCAAGACGCTGACCACCTACCACCTGATGCGGACCCTCGACGTCCGTCGCGTCTTGATCGTCACCAACCGCCCAGCGATCGCGAACTCGTGGTTTGACGATTTCATGCGCTTCATCGCACACCAGACAACGTTCAAGTTCGTTTCGGAGTCGCCCTCGCTGGCCGGCCGTTCTCCGATGACGCGTGCGCAGTGGCGCGGGTATTCGCGTAACCACCAGGACGATGATCCACGCATCGTGGAGTTTCTCTCGCTGCAGGACCTCAAGGGGTCGCAGTACTTCGGCGGCCCCTACGACAAACTCAGGCACGTGGCACAGTTCGACTGGGATCTGCTGGTCATCGACGAAGCGCACGAGGGTATCGACACCACCAAGACCGACGTCGCATTCGACCAGATCAAGCGGGCACGGACCCTGCACTTGTCGGGTACCCCCTTCAAGGCCCTGGCCTCCGGGAGATTCGACCAGGGCCAGATCTTCAACTGGACCTACGAGGACGAGCAAAAGGCCCGTCAGCAGTGGGACCAGGAGGACCGGGAGAACCCGTATGCGGGACTGCCGACGCTCAACCTGTTGACCTACCAGATCTCGCGGATGATCACGGACCGTCTTGCCGAGGGCGTCGCCATCGAGGAGGACGAGGCGAACATCGACTACACGTTCGACCTCAACGAATTCTTCGCGACCAAGGACAACGGTTTCCTCGTGCACGAGGCCGCGGTTATCAAGTTCCTCGACTGCATGGCCACCAATGAGAAGTACCCCTTCTCGACGCCGCAGTTGCGAGACGAGATCCGTCACTCCTTGTGGCTGCTCAACCGCGTCGCATCCGCCAAGGCCCTGGAGAGGCTCCTGCGGAAGCACGACGTCTTCAAGGACTACGCCATCGTCCTGGCCGCTGGCGATGGGAAGAGCAACGATGGTGACGCCATGGCTGTTGGCAAGGCGCTCGATAAGGTACGTGCGGCCATCGCGCAGGCCGACGAATCGGATGGCAAGACCATCACCCTGTCGGTGGGGCAACTGACGACGGGTGTAACAGTGCCGGAGTGGACCGCGGTCATCATGCTGTCCGACCTGGCCTCGCCGGCCCAATACATGCAGGCGGCGTTCCGGGCGCAGAACCCGTGCACCTTCGAGCGCGGTGGGCAGGTGTATCAGAAGCAGAACGCGTACATCTTCGACTTCGCACCCGAGCGCACGCTGACGATCTTCGACACCTTCGCCAACAACCTGCACCCCAACCCCTCGGGCGCCCCAGTGGCACGGCGGGAGAACATCCGCACGCTGCTGAACTTCTTCCCCGTTCTGGGTGAGGACGCGCAGGGCCGGATGATCGAGCTCGATGCCGCCCAAGTGCTGACCTTCCCGCAGGTGTTCAAGGCCCGCGAGGTCGTGCGCCGAGGATTCCTGTCAAACCTGCTGTTCGCCAACGTCGCCGGTATCTTCCGCTACTCCGAGCGCGTCAAGCAGATCCTCGACAAGCTGCCCACCGCGAAGCAGGGCAAGATCAAGAACGGCGAGCCCCTCGAGATCCCGCAGCCGCCGCCCGTGACTGACTCCAACGGCAACGTCCAGGTCGACGCGGAGACGGTGATCAACCCGAAGGTGGCAGAGCTCGGGAAGCCCGTCTATCGCATCGAGGACCTTCCGAGCATCGAGCCAGACACCCCGCCGCAGGTCGCAGCGAAGCAAATCGCGGAGGCGGTGACCGAGCAGACCCGCCAGAAGCGCGAGGAGCTGAAGCAGGCCTTCGGGCTCTCCGGCAAGCAGGTCGAGCGCGACGAGAAGCGCACCGAGCAGGTCGTCAAGGACGAGGTGGAGCGTGCCTACGTCGAGCACAACATCGCCAGCAAGCACCGCGACGACGAGTTAAAGAACGCAGCCACCGAAGCCGAGGCATGGGCCCTGCAAGCCAAGAAGCTCGAGCAGAACCAGGCGTTCCAGGACAACATCCTGGCCATCGTCGACAAGACGATGGAGGAGATCGTGCCGGAGGTGGTCACGCGCGAGGAGACCAAGAAGGAGCAGAAGCGCGCCGACCAGACAATGGACGACACCCGCTCCCACCTGCGCGGCTTCGCCCGCACGATCCCCATGTTCCTCATGGCCTACGGCGACCGCGACATGCGGCTGTCGAACTTCGACGAATACACGCCCGATGACGTGTTCAAGGAGATCACCGGGATCACCGAAGCCGAGTTCTGTCTGCTGCGCGACGGTCAGAAGATCCAAGAGGCGAACGGCACGGTCACCACCATCCCGGGCCTGTTTGACGAGGCAGTCTTCGACCAGTCGATCCAGGAGTTCCTCGACAAGAAAGAAGCGCTGGCCGACTACTTCGACGACGCACAGACCGAGAACATCTTCGCCTACATCCCGCAGCAGAAGACGTCGCTGGTCTTCACCCCGCAGCCGGTGGTCAAACAGATGGTCGCGATCCTCGAGGCCGAAAACCCGGGCATCTTCGCCGACCCAACCAAGACCTTCGCGGACCTGTTCTCCACTGCGGGACTGTTTCTGATGGAGCTCGTCCTGCGGCTCGACACGGGTTTGGCCCCGACGTTCCCGGATCAGGAGGACAGGCTCAAGCACATTATGACGTCACAGGTCTTCGAGATGAGCCATAACGAGATCCTGCACCGCATCACCATTGAGGCCGTCTCCGGTGGCGTGTCCGAACGTACGGCTTGGATCCAAGACTCGGGTCACTTCAAAGTAGGGAACCTCGCCAGGATGAGCCAGGCAGAACGACAGACGATGATCGACGAGATGCTAACGGAGCACAACTGACATGAGCAAGAAGTTCGATGTCGTCATCGGCAACCCGCCCTACCAGGAGGAGACGGAGGGCGGCGGACATTTCGCTACGCCTGTCTACAACTTGTTCATGGACGCGGCCTACGAGGTCGCAGAGAAGGCGGTGCTCATCACCCCAGCACGCTTCCTCTTCAATGCCGGCCAGACGCCGAAGGCATGGAACGCGAAGATGCTCGCTGACCCGCACCTCACGGTTCCGCACTACGTCCCAAACAGTGACGACCTCTTCCCGGGCACGGAGATCATGGGCGGAGTGGCCGTGACCTACCGTGACGCGTCGCGACAAGGGGAACCGATTTGGGTGTTCTCAAAGTTCGCGGAACTGCATTTGATTCATCACAAGGTTGCCGAGGGGACCCACGAGTCGATCACGTCGCTTGAGTTCACGAGCTCGCGTTCCTACCGATACACCGAGCGCATGCACGAAGAGAACCCCGCTCTCGAAGCACTGTTACCGAGCTCCGAGCCGTACAAGTTGGTGACGAGCGCGTTCACGCTGCCGGTGTTCCACACCGAACGACCCGACGATGGGCGCGAGTACGCACGCATGTATGGGCTTGCCGACACCAAGCGCGCCTACCGTTGGGTCCGCCGGGACTATATCGACGGGCCCGAGAGCCTCGACAAGTACAAAGTCGCCGTCCCTGCATCCCGAAACGCAGGCGGGATGCTGGGCGACAGGCCAGCCCTGGTCACCGGCTACTCACTGCTGCTGGAGCCGGGGACCGGCGTAACTCAGACGTTCATCACCATCGGCTCTTTCGACACCAAGGCCGAAGGCGAAGCGTGCCTCAAGTACTTCCAGTCGAGGTTCGCGCGAGTGATGCTCGGCATTCTCAAGGTGACGCAGCACAACCCGCGCAGCACGTGGAAGTACGTCCCGAACCAGGACTTCTCGTCCAACTCGGATATTGACTGGTCCAAGTCGCTCCCGGAGATCGACCAGCAGCTTTATGCCAAGTACGGGCTCGACGCCGAGGAGATCGCGTTCATCGAGGCCAAAGTCAAGCCGATGGAATGATCGCGGAAGGGGCCCGCCAGTCGCTGACAACGAGCCCCGGCTGTCGCACCACGCCGAGCACCTACACGACCGCCAAACCTCAGTCTCGGACAGTAGTGGACACAAAGAACCCTTCAATCCCGTGGATACACGTCGCCCCTTTTTGCCCCGGACACTGTGGCCCGTCGGGTTCTGAGGGGAGTGAGTCGACGCTCCAGGTGGTGTCAGGTTTGGTTACACCCCAAAATGACGTCAACCCTCCACTGGGCTCCAGCGTCTGTCTGGGGCCCGTTTCGGTCTAACGTAGCGGTCGTACTGGTTTGATGGACCCCTGGGCACCCAGGTCCTTAGATCCAACCTGACGCTTGGGGGCAGGATGAGCGGGCAACGAGCCGAGATAACCAGCGTGTGAGCAACGCGCCACCGCCCGCCAGTTCGACGCCGGCGAGCTGGATCGGGTGTTCACCGACCGCGGGCGCTGGCGCGCTGACAGGCAAGCTACGGCCAGGTGCTGGGGTTACGGACCGATGTCCAGGATCGACGTGACGTTCACGCTGTCGGGGCGGGTGTAGGACGGACCGGTCGCGGTGATGATCGTGAGCGACGCCGGGGGTCTGCGCATGGCCTTCGCAATCCGGATGAGGCCCGCCGCCGCGGAGTCAAGGACGTCGGCCGCGCCCGAGAGTTTGACCTCGATGCCCGCCCACCCGCCGTCGCGGACGAGGACGGCGTCGATCTCATGGCCGTTGTTGTCCTGGTAGGCGAACACTTCCGCCTCGCCAGCCTGGGCGTACACGCTCAGATCGCGATGCACCATCGACTCGAACAGCTGGCCGAAGGTCTCAGGGTCACCGATCAAGCTCTTGGGAGTCGCACCCAAAGCCGCTGCCGCGAGGGAGGGGTCCACGAGGTGACGCTTCGGAGCTTTCCGCACGGGCACGGTGGACCGAAGGTGCTGACCCCATGACGGTTGCTCGACGTACACCCATAGGCGAGCCAGGGCGTCGAGGTAAGACGTGAGAGTGCGCGGGTTCAGAGGTTCGCCGGTGCCGGCGGTGTCGGCGATCAAGGTCTTGTTGGACACGTACGTGGCGACGGACCGCGCCAGGGCGTAGATGACCTGGCGGACTCTGCGGGGGTCACGCCGGACCCCGTCGAGGGTGACGAGGTCTGCGCCCGCGAGGGTCGCGAGATAGTCGCGGTTGAACGCAGCGGCATCCCCGGGGTCCCGCGTCAGGTTCGCGGGCCATCCTCCGCGACATAGCAAGACCGCGACGTCAGTCAAGGTCGCGCCGTTGCCTACGGATGTGGCCGGTCGGTCCCCGTCCAGGAGCGTGTGTATGGATACGCCACCGGTGGACTCTCGGGACTCGAACAAACTCATCGGCCCCATGGGCACGCGTGCGATCCGCCCTGCCCCTGAGTGCCGGGTGATGTCCTCAGCAGGGGTCGCGGACCCGGTGAGGATGAACTGCCCGGACTCCTGGCGGGTGTCGACC
>JBBRZV010000123.1:0-7280 GCA_038236365.1 Actinomycetales bacterium
GGACCGCCTATGCCACCCAGGTGCACCGCTACCTGCCACACCGCCCACTCGAGCAACAACCGCGTCCACCCGCCGGAAGAACGCCAGCCGCGCCCCTCAAGAAGGACAACCGTCAAGCGAGTCCATAGCGCGGTGGATGGCGCCGAGCGAAGGACTACCGGCAGCACGCACGAAACGGAGGTGCTGATCGCCACAGACATCAGCAAGTCGTTCCGCAAGGGTGGCTGGCCCCGGCGAGCGCGCCGACTACTGCTGCTGCGCGGCGCCAACCTCACCCTCCACCCCGGAGAGGGCGTGGGACTGGTGGGAGAGAATGTCCCAGTCAAAGCCGGCGTGCGGCTCGTCAAGGAGCAGGACGTCGGCGTCTTCTTCGCCTTCCTGCTGCCCTTCCTGGACCTCGCGATCGTGCAAGGCCCGATGCTGCATCCTGAGCCAACCGCCTTCAGCAAGTTCCTTCCTGGCTACGGCGGGTCCCGGATCCTGCTTGACGGTGCACTCACCCGCTCGTTCGACGAGGCCTTGCCTCTGCTGGTAGCCCTCGGCTGGCTCGTCGTACTCGGTCTTTCAGTCGCTCTCACCTGCCGACACCTGGTTCGTGCCGCCGTGAGCGGTCCGTGAGCGCCGTCCCCACGTTGCCGATCTTGACGGGATCTTCATGATTTCAACGTCGAGGCAACATGATCGTCACGGTACTTTGGAGAGACCCCGTTGGGGAATCTCCAACAGGCGAACGTGACCTCTGCGAATCGGGCACCTGGAGGAGTTGCAATGCGTCGGGGTGATTGCCGCCGGCCGAATGGCAACATCTTGGCGATAGGAAGGCGGGCCGCAGGTGCCGAAGAGTCGGGTTCGAGAAAAGCCCAAGAGGCGAGGAAGTTCATCGCGCAAAGCGAGCCGGCCTGAGGCCGCCGGTCTGCCACGGTCGCAGGAGACGGCAACCCTTGACTCCCTGTGGCCTGACACTGCCAAACCAGAGTGGGTGGCGATGGCTGATCAGGCGAGACAGGTTGTGCCGTCAGTGGTTGCTTCGCCAACACCTGCGGAAGATACGACGCCTGGGCCCGCGACGGGCCCCCAACATCGGGTCCTCCAGGTGATGTCTGTCGGATGCCAAACGTTGGACAGTGTCGATCCCCAAGGACTGGGTCTGACCTACTGGTTTGATGCCGCAGACGAAGGTGAGCCTTACCCGGTGACGGTTCGCTTCACGGGTCAGCACCCCGATGCGCTGGAAGACGAGAGATCCACAGAGCGCACATTCGACGTTCAGACCACCGTTGACCGCGTCATTCCCGGCAGCGGACGTATTGCCGTCACGGCGCGCGTGCTGGACCTGGCACCCGGCGAGTGGCGGGTCACGGCAACGCCCGTCTCCGGTCTCTCTTCAGAGGGCAGGGGTGCACTGTTGCCGCCCAGCCAAGAACCAGCGCTCCCACGCGGTACCGCTACTGGTACAACCACGTTCGCCCCTGTGGCCCGGGTTCGGGCCCCTGGCGTCCGGTTGGGTGCGTGGCCCGCGCTGGTCAGTGTCGGCGCAGTGGTGGCCCTGATCACCCAGGACCTCCTCGCCCGGCACCATGAGCTCCCCACGCTCGCACTGCTCGTGATGTCCTTCGTCGCTTCGCTGCTCGGGATCCTGGGCGCGAAGCTGTACTACCTGGCGGGCCACCGCAACGAGACGGGCAGCGTCCTGTTCTCCGGCATGTCCATCCAAGGTTTCGTCCTGGTCGCTGTCGCCACCATTCTGCTTGGTTCCCTCATCTTCGATATCCCCATTGGCCGCATGCTGGATGTCACCGCTCCAGGGCTGCTGTTCGGTATGTCGATCGGCCGCCTGGGTTGCTTCTTCGGGGGGTGCTGTGCGGGAATCCCTACGGCCTCTCGCTGGGGGGTGTGGTCCTCTGACCGGACGGTGGGTGTGCGCCGCGTCCCGGTCCAGCTGATCGAGTCCGCGTCCAGCGGAACCGTCGCTGTGGCCGCACTGTTTGCCGTCCTACTCACCCACACGGCCATCGGTGGCCTGATCTTTGTGGCCGCGATCGCTGCGAACACCTTCATCCGCCAGCTTCTGTTCCCGATGCGGGGAATCCCCCGAGCGACAGCTCACGGCCGCACAGTGACCATGGCCGCGACTGCAATGGTGATGGCCGTCGACCTTGCCATCATTCTCGGCGGGCAGTAGCGCCGAAATCGCGTGCCGCATCCCTGCTCCGGCCATGAGTCTGCGGTGGCCCATTGACCTTGTGGACCCTTAGGCCGCTGGGGCCCGGCTCCATGGTTTCAAGCCGGCGACGACCACGACAACGGCGGCGACGAGAAAGCCGCGGGGTCGTTGGCGCTTGATACCCGCCTCGCGGAGGGCGATGAGTGCCTCTCGTCGCTACGTCTCTTGGGCTCGGTTCAAGGACTCTTTCCTCAGATGCCGATAGTGGGGCGGGCAGGGAGCCCGACACCTTGACGAACAGGTTGGTGATCATCAGGAAGCCGACCAGCACGAGCATCGCGCCGGTGATCAGGGAGACCCCCGGCCTCGTGGCGGCGGAACCAGGCCAGCCTGGTGGTGGCCGCGGTGGCAACGACCGCGACCAGGATGAAGGGGATGCCCAGGCCGATGGCGTAGCCCCAGAGCGGGGCCATCACGATGATGATGGCCCCGCCGATCTGTCGCAAGATCCCGAACTAGATGCTGACAATGGTCATGGCCTGTAGACGCTGTGGCTCAGCTGCTCAACTGCTCATTCGCTCAGGTGCCCAGGTGGTCTTTGACTTCCTTGAGCAGGTCAGAGTTGGACAGCCACATCGAGGGGTACTCGCCGTACCAGCGCTGCTTGCCGGCTTTGTCAATCAGCACAAAACTGTGCCCGGGCAAGCCGGCGTGCATGCCTTTCCCAATGGTGCCGTAGGCCGTGGACACGGTGCCGTCATCGAGGTAGAAGGGAGTGCGCACCTCGTTGGCTGCCATGTCCGCAGTGATCTGTTCCTTGGTGTTCATGACGATGGGCACGACCGTCAGCCCCGCTGCCGCGAAGGCCGGGTCTTTCTCGATCTGGCTCATCTGGATCAGGCAGGCCTGGCAGCCGGCGCCCTCGCTGAAGTACAGCAGCACGTTCTTCCCGCGCAGCGAGGCCAGGCTCAACGTCGCCCCGGAGGTGTTGGTGAGAGTGAAGTCAGGGGCGACTCGGGTGGCGGTAGAGGTCTGCTGCTGTGAGGTGAGCATCATCCACGCGATGACCCCGATCACCGCGAGGGTGGCTCCCACGGATGCCACACGGATCCACAGCTTACGGCGCCGGTCTTGAGTGACCTGCGCGGCGCGCATCGCGTTGACTCGCTCACGGCTCTTCTGTGCGGTGCCGTGTCCGCTGGTTCCTGTGCTCATCTGAGGGATCCTTACTTATGGCTTGCGGGCTGGTTGGTGTCCTCATGGCTGGACGGGGCGCTCCCGGGTTCCGGGTCGTCCGCTGAATCGAGGGTTGACTGCCCCCGGCTTGGGCGGTTCCTCAACGTGGCGTAGACGAAAACCCCGGCCAACGCCAGGACGGCCAGGCCGAGAATGGCCTCTGGGACTGACGCAGTGGCCTTCTCCACCCAGGCGAAGCTCTTCGCCAACTGCTTACCGAATGCCACCTGGTATCCCCCGCCCGAGGTCATCTCCCCGCTGCCGGCCAGGAACATCACGAAGATCCCCATGAAGACGAAGGCGCCCGCGACAACAAGGTTGACCGTGTTGGTTGCCAGGATGCGCGAGCCGAAATGCAGCCGGACGGGGCGGGCCTTGAGGAACTTGCGCTCCCCGAGGTGGAACCGGTCCCACAGCAGCGCCATAACGAAGAGCGGGAAGGTCATGCCGAATGTGAAGGCCAGACCCAGAGCCAGGCCACCAGCGGTCGAGCCGGACAACGCCGACAGGGTCATCACCCCGACCAGCACCGGCGCGCAGCAGCTGCTGGCCAACCCGGAGAACACGCCCAGGGCGAAGAAGCTGCCAGTGTCGCCACGGACGGTGTTCGGCGCGCGCACGAACGAGGGCAGGCTCATCATCCGACCCGACAGGGTGAACACGGCCAGGACCAGCATCAGCACCCCCCCGGCGTAATACAGCGGCTGGTGGTAGTGGGCGATGGTCCCGGAGATCAGGCTCACCCCCACCGTGATGGGGATCAGGATCAACCCCAGCCCGGCGGCGAAGACGAAGGTCAGTGGCAACAGCCGCCATCGGCGGTTCTTGACAGCCACCGAGAGGTAGGACGGGGCCAGGAACACGATGCAGCAGGGCGCAAACAGTGCGACACCGCCGGCAAAGAAGGCGGCCAGTATCGAGCCAGTAGTGAACAGGTTAGTCATCGAATCTCACCTTGCTGCGCCTTCTTGAGGCGCTTCTCGAGCTTGCGCCGGGGAAGCCGGCCAGAGCTGAAATACTCCCCGTCCAGCAGGACCAGGGGACTCATCGGCGCCCGATGCTCCTGCATCAGGGTGCGTCCCGGCTCATCGAGGACCGACAGCACACTGATATTCATCGGATACGACTGCGAAATGACCGCTAGGGCGGACTTGGCGTCCTCACACAGGTGGCACGCGGGTGCCTCCACGACAGTGACCTCCACCTGCGCCCCGACCCCTTGGCTCAGCTGACCGCCGGGGGCCGCGCCTGGGTCACGGCTCTCCCTTGAGGGGGATGTTCCAACTTCAGCCATGCCATTCACACTCCGCCGTTTATACGAGGGTCATTGCCGGTTATTAAAAGAGGCTTCGCCGGTGCGCGCCGAGCCCTGCACAAGCGCCGCGACGCCGAACATCCCGAGCAGATGGTTCTTCCCGCCATGGTTGTGGCCTTCCATGGTGGTGTTCATCGTCTTAGGCCTACCCGTTCTTGGTCCATTTGCTCGGAATTGCGGGTGGTGGCTCGGTCGCCGGGGAAGATCTTGGAGATCGCCCAGAGTCCGATGGCGACGTAGATCAGGCAGATGGCGACGAGGATCAGCCATCCGCTAATCGCCATTGCCTACCTCCGGCCGAGTTCCCATCCAAGCCAGCGTGCGCGCGCAACACCCACGATTTGGTGCAGGGATGGTGAAGAAACACTGAAGTTTCACTTGGGCCGGGCGACCGAGCCAGCGGTGAACGGTTCGCCGCTGGCTGTCGCCTCGGTTGCGGAAGCCCACCGACGGTTCAGGGGACGGGTGCGAACAATGAGCACGACGCCGACCGCCATGCCGGCGAGGGCCCAGAGCTGAGGCTTGGTCAGCCCAAGCACCACAGGTTCACTGATGCGCAAGAACTCGACGAAGAGCCTCGAGATCCCGCTGAGCACGAGGTGGGCACGGCGGGTACGCCGAGTCCCGCTTGTCAAAATTTTTGTGACGTCGGCCAGTCCTGCCGGCCCGGCTTCTCGGGTGAAGCCACCCGCCGAAACCTCCAGGGCGCGTGACTTCGGCGCACCACAGCCATGCCGTTCCCGTGCAGGCAGCCGGCTACTTGTTCATCGGATCTTGATCGAACCACGACGCTACGGCACCTGTAGCCACAGGAGGCTGAGTCGACTCGCGTCCCAGCCTGCCGCTCTGGTGGGACGAATGGCGCGGAAGCGCGGGACAGTGAGCACCAACTGATGGAGGAACGCATGTTCGTCGCAATGGCCCGGTTCACCGACGTCCGTAACGAACGGGACCAAGAGTTCCAAGCCTGGTTCGCCTGGTCCAACGAGCAGCTTCGCGAGATCCACGGGCTGAAGGGCCGACGACTGCTGCGCGCCCCGGATGGTACCTACACCGCACTCGTGGAGCACCAGAGCGCTGAGACGTTCGCCGCGATGCACACCACTGAGGTGGCAGCCCTGGTGCACGCACGGCTCACGGACATCGTCAACGACGAGCCGCAGGCCGCGACTTTCGAGGTCATCGTGGACCGCTCGACCTCCGGGTCATGTTGCGGTGGCGCGGGAGGTACTGGTCAACGCGGGCACGAGAGGGCGGCCGTCGACGTAAGTATCGAGCCCCACGGCTGCTGCAAAGAGGCCTGACAGGGCTCCATCCAAACGGACCTGACCGGGACTCTTCACGGACCGCCGGGACCTGGTCTCAAGGAAACCAACCTGCGCGTGACCGGCTTAGCTTCGTTGTGCGGCTGAGCCCTCGTCAGGGCCGTCAGGAATGGTGCGAGATGTGGTCGAGCTCACTCACGCCGGGCCCAGTCGGTTTGTCAGGCGCGCTGATCCGCGGCCCGATCACGAACGAGGAGATCAGGAACATTGCGGCAAATACCGTCAGCGCGATGGCCGGTGCCCACCAGTTCGAGAACCTGCGTCGCAGCTTGATGAGCATCGGCACGGAAGCGACCAGGCCTAGGACCCCGAAGAGCACGGTGCCACCCGCACCTGCCACGAGAGCGGTTCCAACCAAGGGCCCTATGTGGTGCAGTACGTGAGGGGCCAAGCCGACGACTCCGCCAAGAGCGCCGCTGACCACGGTCCAAATCGTGCGACCCTGTGGATCCACGGGGCCGTCGACCGCGGTTCCTGTGCTGATCGGACTACCTGAGTCTGTGGACTGGTCGATGGTGGCGAGATCGTGCGTGTTTCTCATTCAACAAGGGTGCGCTCCGATACGGTTGGAAACGATGGAGAAACCATGAAGGCTTGACTAAGTATGCCCGTGGTTCTATGCCGAAGCGCCGACTGATTCGTCGGGTACGCAGAGGTGCGTGAGCATGGAGACCTGAATCACGGTTCCGCGGCCGGGGCGCGAACTGACCGTCAGGTGGCCGCCTGACTGGCTGACCCTTTCGCGGATGCCGATCAACCCAAGGCCAGTATCGGCTCCAAGGAGCGTCGGGCATGACGGCTCTACGCCGCTGAGGATGGTTTGGTGACGCGCCGAGACATCGTGATTCGGGGCATGTGAGGGCCGGGACCTTCATGATTCGCAACGACCAAGAAGCGGATCTGATGAAGGCCCCGGTGACATCGACTGTAGCGATGGTGGCTGCCCGACGGCAGCGGTGATGTTTGGTGTGACGGGTATGCGGGTGCTTGCCGCCGGTGAGCTCGGCGGTGAGCTGCACCTGCTGGTGGAGACCGTCGGGCAGGTCGAGGGGTGCCGATCGTGCGGCGTGGTCGCTGTGGCGCACGGGCGACGGGAGCACTTGTTGCGCGACGCCCCGTTCGGTCACCGCCGCGTGGTGGTGATGTGGCGCAAGCGGATCTTCCGGTGCGCCGAACCGGTCTGCCCGGTCGGCACGTTCTCTGAGGAGCACCCGATGGCTGGGCACCGGGCCGCGTTGAC
>JBBRZV010000124.1:0-7264 GCA_038236365.1 Actinomycetales bacterium
GACGGTCACCTACATCATCGACGGCATCTTCGACCATCAGGACTCGTTCGGTGGTGGCGGGACGATCACCAACGGCGACACCCAGTGGATGACGGCCGGCTCGGGGATCCTGCACATCGAGGAGCCGCCGGAGCACCTGGTGGTCTCGGGCGGCCTGTTCCACGGGTTCCAGCTCTGGGTCAACCTGCCCAAGGTCGACAAGCTGATTGCCCCGCGCTACCAGGACATCCGCTCCGGGCAGGTGACCCTGCTCAGCTCGCACGATGGCGGATCGCTGCTGAGGGTGATCGCGGGCGATGTCGCGGGCTTTACGGGCCCCGGCTCGACCCACACCCCGATGGCGATGGTTCATGCCACCGTCGCGCCCGGCGCCCAGCTCGAGCTTCCATGGCGGCCCGACTTCAACGCCCTGGTCTACGTCATGAGCGGTGACGGTTTCGTCGGCCCGAACCAGTCGCCGATCGGCACCGGTCAGCTTGCCGTGTTGGGCGCAGGCGATGCGCTGACGCTGTCGGCTGCGACGTCCCAGCAGGCGCGTTATGCCTCGGGCGTCGAGGTTCTGGTCCTTGGCGGCGCCCCGATCCGCGAGCCCATCGCCTGGGCCGGGCCGTTCGTCATGAACACCCGCGCCGAGCTGATGGAGGCCTTCGAGGACTACAACGCAGGCCGTCTCGGTCGCTCGGCCGCGCACGAGGGGATCGGTGGCGAGTCCTGACCTGTGGCCCCTGCCTGACCCTGGCTGACCCTGCCTCAGGGGTGTTCGGATGCTGTATCGCGGGTGCTTGGCTCAGTCGCCAGGCTTAGCTCCCAGCGCTGTTCGACGTGACCGAGACGCCATACGGCTAGTGCCACGGCCCACGTGACGACGAACATCCCGACGATCCAGTAGCCCACGCTGTTGAGGTCGACCGAGGCGATTCTGGCCAGCGGCCCGGTGGTGATCCCGAGCTTCTCGGAAAGGACCGAGATGAGCTCGATGCCGCCGATCAGCAGGGCCACGGCGACGGACAGCGCGGTGATGGTGATGTTGTAGTAGATCTTTCTGATCGGTTTGGAGAAGGCCCAGCCATACGCGAAGTTCATGAACGAGCCGTCGATGGTGTCCAGCAGCGACATGCCGGCCGCAAAGAGGATCGGTATCGTCAAGATCCCCCACCACGGCAGGCTCGCGGCTGCGGCACCGCCGGCGACCACCAGCAGCCCGACCTCGGTCACGGTGTCGAAGCCGAGGCCGAACAGGAGCCCGACCGGATACATGTGAACCGGCTTGGTCACCGCCTTGGTGACTCCGCCCAGGATCCGGTTGACGAAGCCGCGCTTGTCCAGCTGCTCCTCGAATGCCGCTTCGTCGAAGTGGCCGAGGCGCATCCCACGAAAGACCTGCAGGATGCCGATCAGGGCTGCCAGGTTGATCAGTCCGATGAGGACCAGGAAGACGCCCGAGATCGAGGTGCCCCACACGCTCGCCTCGCGTTGAAGGGCGGACTGGTCGTTCCCGAGCTGTTCGGCCAGGGTGCGGATGCCGAAGGCGAGTAGCCCCACCATGACGAACACGACCGAGCTGTGGCCGAGGCTGAACCAGAACCCCACGCTGAGCGGGCGCTTGTCCTCGCCCATGAGCTTGCGGGTCGTGTTGTCGATGGCCGCGATGTGATCGGCGTCGAAGGCGTGCCGCATACCGAGGGTGTATGCCGTGACGCCCAGTCCCACACCCATGAGCTGTCCACCGACGGTGAAGCCGCGCGGGGCCACGAAGCCGATCAGCACTCCCCAGCCGACGAGGTGCAACAGCAGGATGAAGCCCCCCATCCCCCACAGGCTTCGTCGTTCGTCGCGCGAGAGGGCGGCGCGGTCGAGGGAGGGCATGCCCCAACGCTAGACATCGAGCGGCCCTTGTTGCAAGTGATTCGCAATAAGGACGGGCTCGTTGCCACTCCTCACGATGTGGACTCGTTGATGAGGGTTCGTGGCGAATGTGTACATTTGCCCTTCACAGGTATGTGAACCATCACTTAGCAGGGAGTTTGCTGTGCGCATTGGTGTGCCCAAAGAGACGCGGCCAGGTGAGACCCGGGTTGCGGCTACTCCCAAGACCGTCGCGCAGCTGATTGCCCTCGGCTACCAGGTGGGTGTGGAGTCAGCTGCCGGCGGACTCTCCAGCTTTCCCGACAGTGCCTACGAGCAGGCCGGCGCCACGATCGAGTCCGCGGGCGAGGTCTGGGCCAGCGACATCGTCGTCAAGATCAACGCACCTTCTGATACCGAGATCACGGCGCTGAGACCCCGCAGCATCATTGCCAGCCTGCTCAGCCCCGCACTGGCCCCCGAGCTGCTCGAGAAGCTCACCGCCCAAGGGGTCACGGCGCTCGCGATGGACGCAGTCCCGCGCATCTCCCGGGCACAGGCACTCGACGTTCTCAGCTCGATGGCCAACATCGCGGGCTACCGCGCAGTGATCGAGGCCGCCCACGAGTTCGGCAGCCTCTTCACCGGCCAGATCACCGCCGCGGGCAAGGTCCCGCCGGCCAAGGTCCTCGTCGTCGGAGCCGGGGTCGCCGGACTGGCGGCGATCGGCACCGCGCACAGCCTCGGCGCCATCGTGCGCGCGTTCGACGCCCGGCCAGAGGTCGGCGAGCAGGTTGAGTCGATGGGCGGTGTGTTCCTGAAGATCGACGTGGAGCAGGCGGCGCCCAGCGCTGACGGCTACGCCAAGGAGACCTCGGCCGACTTCAATGCGCTGGCTGCCGAGCTCTACGCGGCCCAGGCCACCGAGGTGGACATCATCATCACCACCGCGCTGATCCCCGGAAAGCCAGCGCCGCGACTGATCAGCGCCGCGATGGTGGCGACGATGAAGCCCGGCAGCGTGATCGTCGACATGGCAGCGGCCAACGGCGGCAACTGCGAGCTGTCACGCCCTGACGAGCTGGTCGTGAGCGACAACGGTGTCCGGATCATCGGCTACACCGACCTCCCCGGCCGCCTGCCCACCCAGTCCTCCCAGCTCTTCGGCACCAACATCGTCAACCTGATGAAGCTGCTCACTCCAGGCAAGGACGGCGAGGTCGTCCTTGACTTCGACGACGTCGTCCAGCGCGGGATGACCGTGGTCCGCGACGGCGAGAAGACCTGGCCACCCCCGCCCGTGCAGGTGTCGGCTCAACCTGCCGTCGTGGCGGCTGCAGTCGCAGAGAGGCCCGCGCCCAAGGCGAAGGATCCCCGCCGGAGGTACGCCTTCATGGCGCTGGGAGCTCTGGTGTTCCTCGGGGTCGCTTGGAAGTCTCCCCCCGAGTTCCTCAGCCACTTCACCGTCTTCGCGCTGGCCTGTGTCGTCGGCTACTACGTCATCTTCAACGTGACCCATGCGCTACACACGCCGCTGATGTCCGAGACCAACGCCATCTCCGGCATCATCCTGGTCGGCGCCCTCAGCCAGATCGGCCACGGCGGCATCGTCACGGTCGTGTCCTTCATAGCCCTGGCGATCGCCAGCATCAACGTCTTCGGTGGCTTCACCGTGACCGAGCGCATGCTCACCATGTTCCGGAAGGGCTGAGTCGAGATGACCACCATCGTCCAGGCGGCATACATCGTCTCCGCCCTGCTGTTCATCATGGCCCTGGCCGGCCTCTCCAAGCACGAGACCGCCAAGACCGGCAACGCCTACGGTGTCACCGGCATGACCATCGCCATCCTCGCGACCATCTACCTGGCACTCAAGGGAGCCTCCGTCGAGGGCGCTCTCGGCGTCCCGGCCGCCCTCGGGCTGATCGTGATCGCTATGGCGATCGGCGCGGTCATCGGGATCTGGCGGGCCAAGAGCGTCGAGATGACGGGGATGCCCGAGCTGATCGCGATCCTGCACAGCCTCGTCGGTGCCGCAGCCGTGCTTGTTGGCTACAACTCGTTCCTGACCGAGAGCCAGCTCCGCGACGCCCATAGCGCCCTCGAGCTCACCGGCTCCCTTGCCAACATCCACTCGGTCGAGGTCTTCCTCGGCGTGTTCATCGGTGCCGTGACCCTGACCGGCTCGGTCGTCGCGTTCCTCAAGCTGAGCACCCGTATCTCATCCGCACCGCTCATGCTTCCGCAACGACACAAGATGAACCTGGCGGCCCTGCTCATATCGGCCGGGCTGATGGTCTGGTTCGTGAGCTCGGGCAGCATCGTGCCGCTGCTGATCATGACGGTGATCTCCCTCCTGCTGGGCTGGCACCTCGTGGCATCCATCGGCGGCGGCGACATGCCTGTCGTGATCTCGATGCTCAACTCGTACTCAGGGTGGGCGGCCGCCGCAGCCGGCTTCATGCTCGGCAACGACCTGCTCATCGTCGTCGGTGCGCTCGTCGGGTCCTCCGGTGCGATCCTGAGCTACATCATGTGCAAGGCCATGGGCCGCTCGTTCATCAGCGTCATCGCCGGTGGTTTCGGTGGAGCACCGGTGAGCACCGAGGAGAAGGACTACGGCGACTTCCGCGAGACCAACGCCGTCGAGGTCGCAGCACTGCTCAAGGAAGCCACGTCGGTCGTGATCACTCCTGGCTACGGCATGGCGGTCGCGCAGGCGCAGTACCCGGTGGCCGATCTGACTGCCCGTTTGCGCAAGCGCGGCATCAACGTCCGCTTCGGCATCCACCCCGTTGCCGGCCGACTCCCGGGTCACATGAACGTCCTGCTCGCCGAGGCCAAGGTCCCGTACGACATCGTCCTTGAGATGGACGAGATCAACGACGATCTGAAGGACACCGACGTCGTGCTCGTCATTGGTGCCAACGACACGGTGAACCCCAGCGCCGAAGATGACCCGAACAGTCCGATCGCCGGGATGCCGGTCATCCAGGTGTGGCACGCCAAAGAGGTCATCATCTTCAAGCGGTCCATGGCTCCCGGTTACGCCGGTGTGCAGAACCCCCTTTTCTTCAAGCAGAACAGCGCGATGCTCTTCGGTGACGCCAAGGAGCGGGTCGAGGACATCCTCAAGAACCTCTGAGGGGTTGGCCGCAGCTGACAGATCGTCGTCAGCTGCGGCTTCGCTCGTGAGCAAGTGCCGCGCCAACTAGTAGGAGATTGGCCCGGTGTCGGCCTGGTGGACGTCGGGCTCGCCATCGCCCGGGCTTGCCGGACGATGGCCCGGTGTGCGGATCCGGATCGCGGTCGAGTAGGTGCCTTCGTCGCGCTGGTCCGGATCGGGGCCGCGGTCAGTGTTGTTGACGCCGAAGATCTCTGCGCACATGGCTCGGTAGGTATGGTCCGGATCGGCCACCCAGCTGACCCTGCGCAGGGCCTGGTCCTGGCCGGCGCTCTCCATCACGAAGGTGCCGTATCCGAGCAGCCGCCCCAGTGGGGATCGGTTGTAGGACATGTCGGTGACTTTCGTCAGCGGCATCATGGCGACCTTGCGGGTGATCAGTCCGTAGGTGAGGATCAGGCGTTTGTCTGTTGCGACGAACCAGTCGTGCCTTCGCTCAAGAACTCTCCAGATCGCCCGCCCGACCAAGGCGAACCAGGCCCACCAGAGGAGGTTTTCCAACAATCGCAGGCCGGCTGGCAGGTAGCAGTCGATGAGGAGTACCAGGACCAGCCCGCCGATGGCGGAAGCCACCGGTTCGGCGACCTTGGCCCAGTGCTGGTGGGCGGCGATGACGATCTGCTCGCCATCCAGCAGGTACCGGGCCAGCCCGCGGTGGGGCGGCTGCGCGGCGAGGGGATCAGGCCGCGCCATGAAGGTGGCCCTACTTCTTGCTCAGCAGCGCGTCAAAGAAGCTGCCGACGCTCGAGAACCCCTGCGCGATGATGTCCCAGACGTTGCGCGCGATGTCGGCAGCCTGGGACGGCGACTTCACGATCGCATAGATGAAGAAGGCAAGCAGGCCCCAGAGCACGAACTTCTTGACGCGCTGCACGGCATCTCCTTGGGCATGGCGGTACTGCGAGGGTTACAAACTCACTCCTACCATGCCAAAACAGGACGGCCCTTTCCGTCAGGCGCGCCGTCAGAGCTCAGACGACTCCGTACAGCCGATCCCCGGCGTCGCCCAGGCCAGGCACGATGTAACCGCGATCGTTGAGCCTCTCGTCCATGGCGCCGGTGACGATGCTGACGGGCACGTCGAGGTCGGCAATCGCCGCTTCGAGACTCTTGATCCCCTCGGGCGCGCACAGCAAGGTGATCGCCGTGATGTCGTCAGCGCCCAGGTCGACCAGGTAGCGAATGGCTGTCGCGAGCGTGCCGCCGGTCGCTAGCATCGGGTCAAGGACGTAGCACTGGCGGCCGGACAGGTCGTCTGGGAGCCGGTTCGCATAGGTCGTGGCCAGGAGCGTCTCCTCGTTACGCACCATGCCGAGGAAGCCGACGTCCGCTGTCGGCAGGAGCCGCATCATGCCGTCGAGCATGCCTAGCCCGGCGCGCAGGATCGGCACGACCAGTGGCTTTGGGCTCGCCAGCGTGACGCCGTGGGTGGGGGCGACCGGGGTCTCGATGTCAAGGGGCTCGACGCGGACGTCCCGGGTCGCCTCGTAGGCCAGCAACGTCACCAGCTCGTCGGCCAGCCGACGGAAGGTGGGGGAGTCGGTGTTCTTGTCCCGGAGCGCCGTGAGCTTGTGGGCGATGAGGGGATGGTCGGCAATGTGGACTCGCATGAGCGAAACTTAGCGTGTGATCGCTACCCCCGGGCCAGCAGTCGACCAGCAGTATGCCGTCTGGATGGGTCAGGCCCTTGATCTGGCCTCGCAGGCGCTCGCCTCGGACGATGTTCCGGTAGGTGCCATGGTGCTCTCCCCCGGCGGAGAGGTTCTCGGCGTCGGGCGCAACATGCGTGAGGCCAGCGGTGACCCGACGGCGCACGCGGAGGTGGTCGCCATACGGGCAGCCGCTTCGGGGTGGGGCAGCTGGCGACTGCAGGACTGCTCACTGGTCGTCACCCTTGAGCCGTGTGCCATGTGCGCGGGGGCCCTGATGCTCGCAAGAGTCGGCCGCCTCGTTCTGGGCGCATGGGACCCGAAAGCCGGCGCCTGCGGGTCGGTATGGGACCTGGTTCGCGACCGGCGGGCCACCCATCGGGTCGAAGTGATTGGCGGTGTTCGCGAGCGGGAGTGCTCCCAGATTCTGCTCGATTTCTTTGCTGGGCACCGACTCTAGTAATCTCGCCCACGGTGGCGTGTCCGAGCGGCCAAAGGAGCACGCCTCGAAAGCGTGTGTGGGTGAAAGTCCACCGTGGGTTCAAATCCCACCGCCACCGCCAGATCTGAGCACGAAATCGAGCAC
>JBBRZV010000125.1:0-7254 GCA_038236365.1 Actinomycetales bacterium
CCTGAGGACCTTCGACTGCGCGCAGCCCGCCTAAAACGAATGGCTCGCCGAGCACGCCGCCAAGGCTGTCGCCGCCGGCTCCAGCATGGTCTACCTGCTGCTGGTACGGGTGAGCCCGGGCGCTGAGGAGCGCGTGGTCGGCTACTACGCAATCTGCCCGACCATGGTCGTGCGCGACGACATGCCGAAACCGCTGCAGCACGGCGTGCTGCGCGCCGCGCCCGCCTGGCTGCTGGCCAAGCTGGCCCTAGACGCTTCCCTACGCGGCGACAAGGAGAAGCGCTGGGGATCTCAGCTGCTACGCGAGGCGTTGGAGACAATCGTGCACAGCGTCGATGTGGGTGGAGGCCAGATCATCGTGGTCGACGCCGACAACCCAGGCCTGGTCGGCTGGTACTCCCGTCACGGGTTCAAGTCGACGGGCGGCTATGACCTGCGGCTCTACATGAAGGTCGCCACAGCCCGGAAGTACCTCGCGCAGCAGTAGGCGGACAACGCGAACACTCATTTACTGGCCGCATCGGCAAGACCTGCGACTGCACAGCGGGGAGGCTGATGATGTGGACCGCGCCTGACGGCTGTTCATCGCCATGGTCGGGCGACTTCACTATCCGCGCCAGATGAGGAAGCTCGACACGGCTGGTGGCGGGCACCTCGTCATCGCCGCCACAAAGCGAGGGCGAAGCGCCAAAACGGAAAGGGCCTCCTCCCAAAAGGCGCCCGCCGACGAGTTGGGGCGTGTTGTCGGGTACCTGCCAGTTGAAGGCTCCGACTAGGGCAGTCTGGTGACCAACGTTGAACGTGTCCGCCGGCCATCCGGCGACCGACGCGCCAATGTTGTCGGCGTCGGGAGGACAGGGCGAACCGCATGGGATGTCACTTCAAGGCATGGCCCGCCGCGGGGTTGGTCTTCGCGCTGGTTGGAGTGCTGGCTGGGTGCGGATCGGGCAGCGCACCCTTGGGGAGGCCGTCCGGGCCTGTCACCTCCACGCAGGAAGCAACATCAACGCCAACGCCAACGTCCGCTCCTCAGAACTGCAGTGCCGCTCAGATGCTCCTGACCGCGGAGTGGGAGCCGGGAGCCGTTGGGTACGGCACAGACCCGGCGCACAGACATTCCGGCGGGGACCTGATCGGGCGGATCACCGCCGTTAACCAGGGCCCGACCTGCCTGATGTCTGGGCGCCCTCTCATCGGCATCGTGTCGTCCACGGGTGCGTTGCTGAAAGTGCGCAGCGTCGCCGACCGTGGGTGTCGGCTTTCATGCACCGCACCAGCGCACCTGTTCTTGCGGGTGGGCGCAGTGGCGGTGGCCGGGATGCGATGGGAGCCGTCCTACTGCGGGGCCGACCCCGGAAGTGATGTTCGCCTGCGGGTTACGCTGCCCGGCGGCACGGTGACCACCATCTCGGTCCGTAACCTCGCGGGGGCAGGCAAGCCAATCCATGCGCCTTCCTGCACACCGGCCCTGGCGGAGACTCGCCTCTACGTGGAGCGTTTCGCTGACCAACAGTGACACAACTGGTCGCCCCTCCCGAGGGCACTTCTGCGATCCCGCCCGCTCTTCGATACCCGAGGATGCTGGGGCCAATCCGCCATGGTTCCTTGCGATCTGTCTGCGCCAGATGAGGGCACATCTGGATCTGTATCAGTGTCGGACCAGCATGAACTTTCAGGAGTTTGCGTTCGGCGACACGCAATACTTGCAACGACCAGCCAGGAGGGCGCCTTACTCTTCGGTCATGGCTGAAGGGTGGCGGAGCTCAGGGTGGGGCACCCGAACAGGACGATCGGGCACTGGATCACCGCCTATGGGTACACGTCGCCAGGGACCAGCGGTAGCTGGGCGGACTCATCCACCACGTACTACCCGAATGCAGCTCGGTACAGCTCGCCGTCCATGACCCAGCCGCGCGCGGTCAGCGCACGCGGAACGTCCAGCAGCCGCACCCAGAGCCAGACCCCGTCGTTGCTCACCTCGCCGGCATCGAAGTCGGCGAGCTGCCAGCGCAGCGGGTGATCAGGCGGGAAGTGCTTGAACACGCACTGGGTGACCAGGTCGTGTCCGAGCACGAACCGGGCCAGTGCAGCAAAGACGGTGTCGTCGGTGGTGATGGTCTCGTCGACCGTCAAGGTCTCGCCGTCGATCGAGTAGCTGGCGTACCCATCCGGGACGCCGTCGCCGTCCCGGTGGACGGCGACGTAACGCGGCGTCGGAGTCACCGGCGGCGCTCCCGCGCCCAAGGCCCACCAGCGGTGCGGACGGCCCAGCGCGCCGGGTTGTGCGCGGCGGTAGCGGTCGTAGACCTCTTCGAGGACCTCGCCGCACTCCGCGCGCCGCAGCACCTCGACCGAGCCGGTGTGCGAGCTTGTTGCTGGGGCGTCGTCGTTGCGCGCGCCCTGGGTTGTGCGAAGGCGGCCAGGTGGCGCCAGCGTCAGCCGCCGGGTGTAGGTCGCCATTCCGTCGCCGAACCTCTGGGAGATCGTGGCCTCGGCGGCCAGCAGAACGGCGAGGAACTCCCCCCGGGCCCGCAGCTCGGTGAGCTGGTGTCGCGTAATCGCGGTGAGTACGCCCTGGCGTCGGTGGAGGGCAGGACGCCGACAGCGCTCACGCCGGCGGCTGGGGCGATGACCCCGCCGGGCAAGGTGAGCTCGAACGGGTACGCGGCGGCGGTTCCGACGGGCCACCCGTCCGCCGTGAAGGCATGCAGGCCGCGGTCCATCTCGAGCCCGGACCACCAGAGCCCGCCGCCCTCGGACGGGGTCTCCGTGAACCGCCCGAACGCGGCATGAACGACGTCGAGACAGACCGGGAGGTCCTAATCGGACGTGGAACGCATCTCTCGTAACCGTCCCAACGAGTGGGAGGTCACCTGGTCGAGATGACCAGCTTGCCAGGGGAACCGGCCCCGAAGTCCCGCAATGCGGCGGGCATCGCGTCCAGCGAGGAGATCGTGGAGACGGTTCGCATGCCGCCGAAGACCGCGTCCAGCGCGGCAATCACGGCGATGGGCAGATACGGCTGCAGCACGAGGGCACCGTGGGATGCCGGAAGAGGCCGACGGAGAGACGGAACTGCAGTCCGGGTGCGCCGGGTCTCGGCGGCGGCGTAACCGGGGTCGAGCGGAAGCTGCATCATCTCGGTCGTCAACGTCATCGATTCATCGCGCCAACCCGTCCGCCCTGCCTGTCCCGTCGGTCCTTCGCTTACCTGTTGGCCGCCTTGCCGATTGAATGCACCGGCAGCGCTCGGGATTCGTGGTGGCCGACATCTACGGGTGCCCTTCATTTCTGAGTCCTCGCGTTCAACAGGCTCAGGCTGCCCTCGTATGCCGGGAGGGTGGCCGAAGCCTTGCTGGTCACGTCGTAGCCCAACCCGACTATGTGGGCATCGCTGCGGTAAGTCGCGACCCGCTTATCGCTGTCCAACGCTTCCCGCATGGCCGGCAGGTCACCGATCGCCTGGATGACGTAGGGCGGTGAGTAGACCCGACCCTGCAGGATCAGGGTATTGCCCACGCACCGCATGGCACTGGTGGAGATGACCCGCTGGTCTTGCAGCATCATCGCCTCCGCGCCCCCGGCCCACAGCGCATTGACGACGTTTTGGACGTCCTGCTGGTGCACGACAATGGCATCCACCGGGACGCCGACCGGCAGGCTCGCAGCAGTGCGCTTGGCGTCGTCCAGACGCACGGACAGCGCTGGGCCGCTTACCGCCTGGGCGCCGACTATCGGCGCGAGCCTGGCGGCCTCGGCGCGCAGCCGGGCCACCTCGGCGTTGCCCGGAGCGGCCTGGGCGGTCAGCGAGTCCACCTGGTCCTGCAGCTGCTGGACGTTGGCCGCGCGCTGCTGGACCGCACGGTCCTGGGCGCGTACGACATCGACCAGGTCGGTGCGCCCGGAGGAACGCAGGTCGGTGCCCCGAGAGGTCAGCGCGCTGGTCGCGAACATAAGGCCCGCGCCGGTTGCCACCAGCGGCACGACGGCAGCCCAACCGGTCAGCCGCCGTAGCATATTAAGGCGCAGTCGTGGCGACAACGGGGACCTCCTGCCCAGGGCTGCGTGTGGAGCTTCTACAGTTTGGTCCGCTAGCGTGCAGCGGGGTGACGAGCTGGTGTCGACGTTGTCCTTGAGTATCCGCTCGGTGCTGAAGACCCAGACCGTGGGTGAACTTCAGGTTCGGCGCGCTCACTCAGATGAGCGCGCTCTGGGCTTTCCAGCCGTTGAAGTCATAGACCCAGACACCGATGCCCTCGGTCGGCTGGAACGCACGGGAGGAGCCGGTGAACTTGACGATGTCGCCCATCTTGGAGTTCTTGAACATCCACTCGGCGTTGGCCGGCGACATGTTGGTGCAGCCGTGTGACACGTTGCGGGTGCCCTGGTCCTTGACCGACCAGTATGCGGAGTGGAGGAACTCCCCGGTCCATGTCACTCGCAGGTTCCACTTGGTGTTGAGCTTGTAGGGCGTAGCCCCCTTGGGGAGTGTCACTGTCGAAGAGTCCATCACGATGGAGGCGTTGCGTTCGATGATGACCTTGGTGCCGTAACGGGTTTCGGTCAGCGGTCCTGGCATGCCGGTACTCACCGGGATCGTGCGGATGACCGCGCCATCGCGACGAACAGTCATCGTGAAGGTGTGCATGTCCACGGTGCTGATCATGGCTGAGCCGACGGTGAAGCTGGTGCGGTCGTCACGGGCAATCCACCTGCCGTCCCCGGCCTGCAAGCCGTGAAGTGGCGTTGACAAGGTGACCTTGGTACCCGGTATCCAGTAGACCCTGGGGCGCCACATGAGCTGGCGGTTGTCGAGCCAGCCCCATGCCCCATCCTGCTTCGGAACCGTGGTGACCTTGACCCGTTTCTCGACCTCGGCGCGCTGCGCCTTGGTGACGACACCCGAAGCGAACTGGACAATGACCGGCATACCGACACCGACTACTCCACCGGCAGGAATCAGACCGTAGGTCGCCCTGATCTTTGGCTTGAGCGTGGCGAAAGTCGACGTGCTCGTCGTTGCAGTGCCATCAGGTCCGGTCGCAGCAACGGTGAGGGTGTATGCCGTGGACGGACGCAGCAGCTCGCTGGTCGTCCAGGTTCCCTCCGGATCAACCTGTCCCGGAACCGAGCCTCCGTTGGTATCCACCAGGCTCACCGTGCCCAAGGTCCCTGTTGAGGCCTTGACAGTGACGGGCGCGTTGGGCAGGACACCGGTCGCCAGATCGACGGGAGAAACCTCAACGACCGCCGGGGAGGGCACGGGAGTGGGCGGCGTCGTCGGGGCCGCCTGTTTAGCCCCTGATCGTGTGCTGCCGCCGGCCGAGCCGGCCGAGACGCCTTGGCACGAAGTGAGAACGATGCTCAGCGCAAGCAGCGCAGCAGCGCAGATGTGACCCCGCTGGAACCTCAGTGACATGGCCACCACATCAACCGACTCTCACATCAATAGCCGTCTATTTGGGCCGAGGTTGGCGCCTGCTCACAGGCGCCGGACGTGACGTCACAGCGAACCCAGATGGAGGTGACGGGCTGGTCCCGCGGCGGTTCGGCCGGGAATACGTGGGTGAGGACGTGGGTGGGGTCCTCCCATTGCGCGAACGAGATCGCCAGATTGTTCATCAGCTCCGGTCCAACGTGCCCGGTTACCAGGTCGACGACTGTTGACCCGAATGCTGCACGGCGGCCGTCCGGACTCACGATCCAGCCGTTTCCATCTCCGCAGGTCAGCACCGGGCCCATCTGCTTGCTGCTGAGTGTGTAGAGGTGAAGGCACGTCTGTGGCCCTTGACGGGTTCCGACCAGCAGGCGACCCGGATCGGTGGGCATGACCGAAGCGCCAACCACGTTTGGGATCTCAGGTTCTGAGCTCGCGCGAGATTTCCACAGCCAGGACCGGCTCGTGTCTGACATCAGCAACCCCTGCGTGGTCCAACCCAGCAGCGTTGTGGCCTCAGGTTCGGTATGGATAAACGTCAGGTCTGGCCGGGACAAAGTTGCAGCGACGATGTGAACCGGGGCGCCGAGGCGCAGGCCGACCTCGTCGATCGCGAACTCTTTGCCAGTAGGGTCAACCGCCACACCGTTGAATGCTCCCTTGTGCAGCTTCTTGAGGCTTCCGTCAGGGCGGATGAGGTAGAGAGCCTGCTCGGGGTCAGGGCCACCGCCCGTGAACCCGTTGGAATGGGCAGCGACCAGGAGCCCCTCAGCCGACGACGTGAGGTCGAAAGCAAAACCGGTGTCCGCCGGCAGGGTCACCTCATGATCGGCCGTCACCACCACGACCCTTGATGTCGGGTCCAACGCGGATCCTCGCCTTTCTGAGCGCGGGAGGAAGCCAACCGGCGGGCCCACGGGAAGGTGACCCGTAAGGGTCCACAGCGGATCTCCGGGTGCGGTCTTCGTGGCCGTAGCAGAAGACGTAGCAGATGGGGAGGGCGTGCCACTGTTGGCGGGTGACGGGCTTGACATGTGCCGGCCAACGGGACCCAGGAGGACGGCGGAGACCGCGACCACGGCGACAAGGCTCGTGGCGCTCCATCCAAAGGCAAGGCGCCGATTGCGGGCCGACCGTCCTTTTTGGAGAACCCGCGCTGTCAGACCCGGGATGGGCTTCGCGTCATTCTCGCGACTGTGCAGCGTCTCGGTCAGCAGACGTGTCAGCTCGTCACTCATCGCCGCTCCTCCATCGGTTCCTTGCGCGTGTGGCTCTCAGCGGGCATCCGCTCGCGCAGTCGTGCCAACCCTCGGGAGAGCTGGCTCTTCACGGTCCCCGTCGTGCAGCCCAGCACCCGGGCGATCTCTGCTTCGCTGAGATCCTCATAGAAGCGAAGTACAAGCACCGCTCGCTGTCGCGGACCCAACGTGGCCAGGAGCAGCCAGAGCTCGTCCCGCTCATCGACCGGCGTACCCTCACGGATATTGAGGTGATCGCGAACGGCGCGCTCGGTCGGCTCGACACCGAAGACCTCGCGCCGGGCCGGACGGCGCCACCACGATAGCTGGGCGCGTGTCATGACCGTACGGGTGTAGGCCTCCAGCGCGCCTCGGTCCCGGATGCTGTTCCACGAGAGGTAGACCTTGATCAGCGAGTCCTGCAGGAGGTCCTCGGCCAGAGCGTGGTCACCGGTGAGCAGATAGGCGTAACGCAACAACGAGAAAGAGCGACCGTCGATGAATGCGCCCAGGACTTGCGCCCGATCTTCCATACGCCCTGCCCATCTGATGTGAATGTAAGGGTTGCACACAAGAAGG
>JBBRZV010000126.1:0-6800 GCA_038236365.1 Actinomycetales bacterium
ACCAAGATCCGCCTGATCACCAGAATCGCCTTCGGGTTCAAGTCCCCCGAGGCCCTGATCGCCCTCGCCCTACTCAGCCTCGGCGGTCACCGACCCACCCTCCCAGGCCGAAATTGACCCACACATCAGTCAGGAGAGCCATAAATGCAGCGAAATCTTGCTCTGGGTCAGCTCCCCGGTTCAGGTCCGGACTTGGCGCCGGGCGCCTCTTCGGGCTCGCCCTCGGCTTCTGGCTCATCCTCGCCGGAGTGAACGCCGAGCAGTCGATCGATCTCGGCCTGGGGCATCGGCCCGTCGCTCGAAGTCGCCGCCACCACGAGATCACCCACCAGCTCAATCTCTGACTGGAGGTCATCATCTGTGAGGTTGCCACTTTGACCTTCGGCTGACGCCATGTTCCCAATCTACGTGCTGACGGTCCCGGCTGCACCAAATGTGACAGATGGCCGGTCACAACCTTCTCGATCACACCCATCTCCAGCCGCAATGTTGTCGCGTCGGGCCGGGAGCGCCTCACGGCACGTGGCCGCTCGTGGCGGCTTGATCTGGGACCCGGGGCTACCGCGGCCCGACGCAGAAAAAATCGTAACCCACGGGGGGCCTTGGATGCTGCCGGACGCTCAAAGAAGGTCGTCCTGGCCCCACAGCCTCGCGCAGGCCTCGAGGTCATCGCCGGTAGTGAGCAGGGAGGCTGCTCGGCGGGTGTGGGTCGAGCCCCACTCTGGGTCGATGGCCTTCGGGCCGTCGGCGTCAGCGTCGTTGGCACGTTGGGCGCGTCCGGCCGCAACGACCCTGCAGAACGAGGCGGCCCGCTGAAGTGCGATCGCCAGGTCCCCATCGAAGACGCCGGTCAGGATGGCGTCCGCGACCTCCTGTATCTCGTCCGGCCCGGGCGGGTCTGCGACACCCGCAACAACGTGCGGGACATCGGCATACCGGATGCCGGCGGCATAGTCCGCACTCGCGCCCACCGGGTCGCGGCGCACCCACTCACGGAGTACATACAAGCGCCACAACGCTCCTGGAAGGCTCCGTGCGGGGCGGTCGGCCCAGAGCTCGGCGAGCGTGGACAGTCCGAGGTCGTCGACCAGCGCGACGAGCTTGGAGGTCAGCTCGGGATCATGGGCCGCCCTGCCGGTCCTGACGATCACGGCGGCGGTCTCGTGCGCAACCTCCGTGACCCGTGCTGGGTCCAGGGACTCCGGTCCGCCCCGCGAGTCCATGGACACAGGGGCGAAGAACGCGGGTCGCCGAGGGTTCGAACGGCCTTCACTGCGTTCTGCCATCTGCCGATTTTCGCACGATTTGCAGGCTCTGGTCCGGCGCTACGCACCTTTGGTTCGTGTTGGGCCGGTCACGGACACGGCTTGGCTCAAGGTCTCGACTCTCAAAGGATGCGGTCTGACTCAGCAACGCAGCCTCGGGCAAACAACGAGCCCCCGCTCACATCCGCTCAAGCCCGGTGACCATCACGACGGCTTCTCCTGCTTCGTCGCAGGCTGTCAGGTCGATGACCGCCGTGATCGCCCAGTCGTGGTCACCCGCGGGGTCGTCGATGACCTGGCGAACGACCCATCGCCCGGGCTCCTTGGCGATCTGCAGCATCTGTGGACCCCGGGCGTCCGGCCCGGTGCCCATCTCGTCGTGCTCTGCGAAGTACGCCTGGATTCCGTCCTCCCAGGCATCCTGACCGAAGTCGGGGTCGAGCTCGCCGAGGTCGATCCACCGTCTCAGGGAGGCCAGCTGCACCCGTCGGAACATCGCGTTGCGGACCAGGACACGGAAGGCGCGCTCGTTCGACGTGATCGGTTTGGGCTGTGCCGCAAACGAGTTGGGGGTGATCGGCACCTCTGGATCGCCGGGGTCGCTCAGCTGCTCCCACTCATCCAGCAGGCTCGAGTCGGTCTGACGGACCACCTCGCCCAGCCACTCGATCAGGTCGATGAGCTCCTCGGTCTTGGCGTTGTCAGGGACTGTCTGGCGCAGCGCCTTGTAGGCGTCCGACAGGTAGCGCAGCACCAGCCCCTCCGAACGCGTCAGACCGTAGAAGGCGACGAACTCGCCGAAAGTCATCGCCCGCTCGAACATGTCCCGGGCCACGGACTTGGGGGACAGCTCGGTCTCTGCGATCCACGGATGCCCTTGGCGATACAGCTCATACGTGGCCTCGAGCAGTTCGAGCAGCGGCCTCGGCCAAGTGATCTCCTCGAGCAGCTCCATCCGCTCGTCGTACTCGATGCCATCGGCCTTCATCCATGCCACAGCCTCGCCCTTGGCCTTGAACCGCTGCGCGGACAGGACCGGTCGAGGGTCCTCAAGCGTGGCTTCCAGGATGGAGAGCATGTCGAGCGTGTATGTCGGGGACTCGCGATCGAGGACGTCGAAGGTCGCGAGGGCGAAGGTCGAGAGCGGCTGGTTGAGGGCGAAGCCGTACTGCAGGTCCTCGGTCACCCGCATGGTGCGACCGGTTTCGTCCGGTGGCTCGAGCCGTTCGACCACCCCGGCGCTCAGCAGCGTTCGGTAGATATCGATTGCCCGCAAGGACAGCCGGGCCTGCTTGCGATGTTCCTCATGGTTGTCTCGCAACAACTTACGCATCGCGACGAACGGATCGCCCTCTCGCGCAATGACATTGAGTAACATCGAGTGGCTGACGCGCATCCGCGAGACCAACGGCTCAGGCTCTGCGGCGACCAGCTTCTGGAAGGTCGCCTCGTTCCAGCTGACGAACCCCTCGGTCGGCTTCTTGCGCTGGATCTTGCGCAGCTTCTTCGGGTCGTCCCCTGCCTTGGCCACCGACCTGGCGTTCTCGACGTCATGCTCCGGGGCCTGCACCACCACCGCTCCCGAGGTGTCATAGCCAGCCCGCCCCGCCCGCCCTGCGATCTGGTGGAACTCCCGGGCCTTGAGCAGCCTCTGCCGCGATCCGTCGAACTTGGCAAGACCGGTCATCAACACCGTTCGGATGGGGACGTTGATGCCAACACCGAGGGTGTCGGTGCCGCAGATGACCTTGAGCAGACCGGCCTGCGCCAGCTGCTCGACAAGACGCCGGTACTTCGGCAGCATCCCCGCGTGATGGACTCCGATTCCGTGGCGTACCAGCCGAGACAGCGTCTTGCCGAACCCCGAGGAGAACCTGAACCCGCCGATCAGGTTGGCAATGGCGTCCTTCTCCAGGCGCGTGCAGACGTTGACCGACATCAACGCCTGAGCTCGCTCGAGAGCTGAGGCCTGGGTGAAATGCACGACGTAGATCGGGGACTGGTGGGTGTTCAGCAGCTCCTCGATCGTCTCGTGCAGCGGCGTCATGACGTAGGAGTAGCTCAGGGGCACGGGCCGTTCAGCAGACGTCACGACGGCGGTAGTTCGCCCGGTGCGTCGCGTCAGGTCGGCCTGGAAACGCTCGACGTTGCCCAAAGTCGCTGACATCAGGACGAACTGGGCCTGGGGGAGCTCCAGGATCGGCACCTGCCATGCCCAGCCACGGTCGGGTTCGGCGTAGAAGTGGAACTCGTCCATGACGACCTGGCCGATGTCAGCGCCCGCGCCCTCTCGAAGCGCAATGTTGGCCAGGACCTCGGCGGTGCAGCAGATGATCGGCGCCTTGGCGTTGACCGAAGCGTCCCCGGTCAACATCCCGACGTTGGCCGCGCCGAAGATGTCACAGAGGGCGAAGAACTTCTCCGACACCAGGGCTTTGATCGGCGCCGTGTAGTAAGTGCGTCTGCCCTGGGCCAGTGCCATGAAATGTGCACCCGTGGCCACCAGAGTCTTGCCCGAGCCTGTGGGCGTCGACAGGATCACGTTCGACCCCGTCAGGATCTCGATGACGGCTTCCTCCTGCGCCGGATAGAGCGCGATGCCCTGCTGTCCCACCCACGTCTCGAAGGCGTCATACAGGGCGTCAGGTTCGGGCGGTGAGGGGGTCAGATCGGTGAGCAGCATGAGGGCACCATCGTGCCTCACTGGAGGAAGAGCGCAATACGGGCCAGGATGCGGTGCCCCGCGACCATGTCCGGCCCGCGCAGCCGCGGCTCGGGCCTGGGCTGCGGATGGACCTCGGCTAGTTCGTCGTCCCCTTCTGGCTGAGGGTTGCGCTGAGGTCCTGGGTGCGACCGTTACGCACGATCGTGAGGGTCACCTTGTCGCCGACCGAGTGATCGCGCACCTGGGCCACGAGCGACAGGGATCCGTCGATGGAGTTGCCGTCGACGGCGATGATGGCGTCCCCGGCCTGCAGCCCGGCCTTGTCTGCAGGTGACCCACTGACGACATTGGTCAGGACGGCTGCTGCGCGCTTGGCGGACCCGTCGGCCACAACGCCGCTCCTGGAGCTGACCCCGAGGAATGGGTGTGTCGCCGTGCCGGTGCTGATCAGCTGGCCCGCGATCGACTTTGCCTCGTTGACCGGGATTGCGAAGCCGATGCCGATGCTGCCGCTCTGGGAGGACGACCCGCTGGTGGACCCGAGCGAGGCGATGGCGGAGTTGATCCCGATCAGCTGGCCGCCGGCGTTGACCAGGGCGCCACCGCTGTTACCGGGGTTGATCGGGGCGCTGGTCTGGATGGCGTTTGTCACGACCGGCTCACCACCGGTCGACTGCCCGGAGGGGTCGCCCGGTTGCTGGTCCGACGTGGTCACGGGCCGGTTCAGTGCACTCACGATGCCGGTGGTCACGGTTCCGGCCAGGCCCAGGGGGTTGCCCACGGCCATGACCGGTTCGCCGACCTTGATGGCGTTGGCGTCGCCCAGAGCGATGGCTTTCAGGTCTTTCGGCCCGTTGGTCAGCTTGATGACAACCAGGTCCGTGGAGGGGTCAGTGCCCACGACTGTCGCGTCATAGGTCCGCCCGTCGTTGAGCGTCACCGTGATCTTCGAGCCCTGTCCGGCGCCTGCCACGACGTGGTTGTTGGTCAGGATATGGCCCGAGCCGTCGAAGATGACCCCTGAGCCCTGGCCCCCGCTCTGGCCGCTGGTCACGGTGATGGCCACCACGCTAGGTGACACGGCAGCGGCAGTGACCGCCCAGCTGGGGTTGTCCGCACTGGCCTGCCCCGCGGGGGCCGCAGACGTACCAGCGCTGGACTGCGTCTGTGCAGCAGGTGAGGACGTGTTGTCAACGCGCGTGACGGCATACGTGCCGGCGCTGGACATGACCCCGGCCAGGGCTGCGATGGTCACGAGCTCGGCCACCCTGCGGGCCTTGGTCGGCTGAGCGCTTCCCGTGCCGGGGTGGCTGAAGGCACCCGGCCGCGGCTCGTCCGGAGTCTGTGGAGTTGCCCGAGCGTATGACGGGTAGCGCGGCTGCTCCCGCGTCCGGTCGTACCACAGCGTGGCAGTCCTTTCCGGCGCATCTTCAAGTCCCCGCGGAGACTGGCGCGGCTGCTGTGTCATCGATATCTCCTTTGGGGTTGGTTGGCTCAACTCAACACCGGCAGCCTTCAGCGATGCTGGGCGTTGACTGGAAGTTTGCTGTGGCCCATCACGGGCCTGGCCGTGTCAGTGTGCGGTGCCCTGCTCGGCGATGTCCTCCTCGCGGAGGCGAGGCTCGGTCCGCAGCTCTGGATGGACCCCGTGCTTGTCCGCATAGAAGGCGCGCACCACGTCCATGTCGGCCACGACGTCGTTGGTGGGCACCAGCGACGGACCGAATCCCATGGTGCGGGTTGGCCCGTCGATGAAGCCCATGCTGATCGGCAGGGCCGACTGTTTGGCAATTCGGTAGAACCCGGACTTCCAGTAGTCAACCTTCTTGCGGGTGCCTTCCGCGGCGATGATCAACAGGAACGGATCACCGCTCTGGGCTTCGGCAACCAGCTTGCGCACCACGGCGCCAGGGTTCTTGCGATCCAGAGAGATACCACCGTTGGCACGCAGCAGAGGACCGAGCGGCGTTCGCATGATCTCCGCCTTGATCAGGACGCGAGGAGGTACGCCGCCGCTCCACATCAGCAGGAGCATGGCGACCCAGTCCCAGTTGGACGTGTGGGGGGCGCCGACCAGAATGCCCGACCTGGGGACCTCGCCGACCGTGCGCCAACGGGCCAGTCGTAACACCAGACGAGCCAACGCCTTCCGCACGATCAGGCCCTCTCTCTTGGACTGGGCAGCCGAGGCCAAGGGTATCTGGGCCCAGCCGATGCGGTTCGGACCGCTTGTTGGGTGGATGGCTTGACTGTTGGCCCAGTGGTCCTACGACCTTTCCCGTTCAGTTACATCTTCCCGCGCCCTCACCCAAGCCGGGGTTCGCTCGACCATCTATTGTTGCGATTTCCGCTGTTAGTCAGTGGTGTTGGCTTGCCTGCAGGCTACGATCTGCCGTCGACGAGGACCGCCCGGTTACGCCCGTGTCAAACCTCCCTGCGTCTTAACTGAACATTAGAGGTTGTACGACCAACGACCCATGGTGCTAGTACCTCGCAACCTGTCACGGTTGCAGCGGGTTGAGATTCGAAAAGTGGGGCGAACGGAGCCGCCACGAGCCAGAAGTCCCCAGGCTCGGCGGGGGGATGTACGCCAGATGGATCCCTCACCCCACTTGCTTGAAACGTCATGGCGACGCGGGTCCGCGGCGCTGCCCGGTGGCTCCCTTGTGGAAAGAAGGTCTGTGATGTCTGAGGAAACTACTGATGGTCTTGCGATCTCAGAGGAAACAACTGATGGTCTTGCGACCTCCGAGGAGGCTGCGGATGCGGGTGGGGTCTCTCGCCGCACCGTGCTGAGGTTGGGGGCTGCCGGGGGGGCCGGCGTTGCCCTGGTCACCGCCCAGGGGGTGGGTGGGCCGTTTCTGGCTCAG
>JBBRZV010000127.1:0-6586 GCA_038236365.1 Actinomycetales bacterium
GGTCGTGACCCTCGTGGTCGTGACCCTCGTGGTCGTGACCCTCGTGGTCGTGACCCTCGTGGTCGTGACCCTCGTGGTCGTGACCCTCGTGGTCGTGACCCTCGTGGTCGTGACCCTCGTGGTCAGCGCCCTCGTCGTAGCCAAGTGCCTCGGCGCCCAGCTTGAGGTCGTCCAGGTTGACCTCGCCGCCTGCTGTGTCGACGACCTTGGCCTTGTCAAGAACGGCAGCGAGCGCCTTGCGACGGGCAACCTCGGCCACCATCGCCGAGATCTGGCCGCCCTCCTCCACCGTCTTGGCGAACTCGTTGGGATCCATGCCGTACTGCTGGGCCGACATGACGAGGTACTCGATCAGCTCCGACTGGCCGACGCTGACCTTCTCCTTCTCGGCGATCGCATCGAGCAGGAACTGCGCACGCATGGCCCGACGGGTGTTCTCGTCGACCTCGGCGCGGTGCTCGTCATCCTCGAGGCGACCCTCACCCTCGAGGTGCTGGGTGACCTCGGCCTCGATGAGCGCGTCGGGAACGGGAATCTCGGTGTTGGCCAGCAGGTGCTCCAGCACCTTGTCACGGGCCTGCACCCCCTGGGCTAGCTTCTTGGCGCGTTCAGCCTGCGCCTGGATGTCGGCCGTGAGCTCATCCATCGTGTCGAACTCGGAGGCCAGCTCAGCGAACTCGTCGTCAAGCTCGGGCAGGACACGCTCCTTGACCGACTGGACCGTCACCGTGACATCGGCGTCCTTGCCCTCGTCGTCGCCTCCGGCGAGCGGCGCGGTGAACGTCTTGGTCTCTTCGGCGGCCATCCCGACAAGTGCGTCGTCCAGTCCTTCGATCATGTTGCCGGAACCGATCTCGTAGGAGATCCCCTTGGCCGCGTCGATCTCCTTCTCGTCGATCGACGCCGAAAGGTCGATGGACACGAAGTCACCCATGGCGGCGACCCGCTCGACACCGGTCAGAGTGCCGAAACGCTGACGGAGGGCGGTCATCCGGAGCTCGACGTCGGCAGCCGTTGCCTGATCGTCCACGACATCGACCTCGACCTGGATGCCTTCGTAGTCCGGCAGCTCCAGCTCGGGCCGCACGTCGACCTCGATCGTGAACTTCAGGTCCTGACCCTCCTCGGCCGGCACCTCCGTCACATCGACGTCGGGCTTGCCGAGCGGACGGATCTTGTTCTCCTCGACGGCCTGGCCGTAAAAGCGCGGAAGCGCCTCGTTGACGGCTTCCTGCAGCACGGCACCGCGGCCAACGCGCTGGTCGATGATGCGGGCAGGGACCTTGCCGGCGCGGAACCCGGGAACGTTGATCTGCGAGCCGATTGTCTTGTACGCGGCGTCGAGGCTCGGCTTGAGCTCATCGAACGGGACCTCGACAGTCAGCTTGACCCGGGTCGGGTTGAGGGTCTCGACGGCACTCTTCACGGCGTGGCACTCCAGAATCATGGGGGAAATTGGCATCGCCAGGGCTCGGCAAACCAGGCCGGGGCGTCGGTCCATGCTATCGGCTACCCCGCACCGCACCGAACGGCTGTGGTCCGGCGAGCGCCCAACCACGGACTGACCGGCAAGATCGAGTAAGTAAACGGGCATATTAAGGCGAATACCCCACTGAAGAAGTGATCGGGTAGTAGCGTGCCGGAGGGCCCTGACCCGCAGAACAAGCCCCTGAGCGCAGAACGCGCGTTATGACCTGCGCAAAGGGGACGGATTTGGCCCGCATCGGCGCCGAGGGCGACGGCTTGGTGATCCCTGCGGTGGGCGACGCGACCGCGAGAAACGACGCAACCGCCCGCAACGACGCAACCGCCGGCAACGACACGGCCGCACGCACCAAGGAGGAACAAGGTCGCCTGCGAGCAGACTGGCTGGGGGCCGTCGTCGAGTTCAGCGGGGAGGCCATCATCAGCACTACGGTGGACGGCATCATTACAAGCTTCAACCCGGCCGCCGGCAGGATGTTCGGATATCGCACCGATGAGATCATCGGCAAACCCGCCCAGCTCCTGAGCCCCGAAAGTCGGGCCGAAGAGTGCCACACCATCGTGGCCAACATCTCGACAGGCCCGACCCCCGAGAACCTGGACACGCTGCGTATCCGAAGAGACGGCACAGTGTTCCCGGTCTCCGTGACCGTCTCCACAATCTTCGACGAGAACGGCGCGGTCTTCGGCCTATGCGCGATCGTCCGGGACGTGACCGAGCAGAAGGCGGCGTTCGAAGCGGCCCAGCGGATGGCGGCGATCGTCGAGAACTCCGAAGATGCCATCATCGGCGCGACGCTCGAAGGCACCATCACGAGCTGGAACCCAGCCGCCGAGAGGATCTACGGCTACCGCAGCGAGGAGATCATCGGCCAGCCCGGCAGCCGCCTCCTTCCCGGAGGCCGAGCCAGCCAGATGAACGCCATACTGGCCATGATCAAGGCTGGGGGCCGTCTCGAGCGCGCCGAGACCACCCGCGTCCGAAAGGACGGAACGACGGTCACCGTCTCGATCAGCCTATCTCCGATCCGAGACCTGGACGACGCGATCGTCGGCATCTCCACGATCGCCCGCGACGTGACCGAGCAGAAGCAGGCAGCCCAGAGTCTGACCGCTGCGGAGGATTTGGTCCATAACGTCATGTCGTCCGCCACCTTCGGTATCGCCCTGGCCGACCTGAACGGCTCCTGCCGGGTCGTCAACCGCTCGTTGTGCGACATCCTGGGGTACGACGGAGCATGGATCCTGGCACACGGACTCAAGGACTTCGTCCATCCCGACGATCTCGAGCTCATTCTCCAGAACCGTGCCCGGGTCATCGCTGGCACGGCGGACAAGAACGCCTTGAAGGGTCGTCTGGTGCGGGCCGACGGCGCCACCATCTGGGTCCGGTTGGTGTTGGTGCCGATCCCCGGAGGGGACAACCAACCGAACCTGCTGATGACCCAGGTGGAGGACATCACCGCAGAGCACGAGGCGCAGGAGGCGTTGGCCTACCACGCCTTCCACGACCCTCTCACCGGGTTGTACAACCGGGGATGGATCATGGACGCCCTTGAAGCCGATCTGCGCGCCGCGAGGCATGCGGATTCTTCAGTCGGGGCGCTGATCGTCGACCTGGATCACTTCAATGTGGTGAACGACTCGTTGGGCCACGGCGCCGGCGACGAGGTGATGACCTCGGTGGCGGACCGGATCGTGGCGGTTCTGAACCCGGGTGACCGCCTCGGTCGCTTCGGCGGGGGCTCGTTCGTCATTCTGGTCCAGGACGTCGGGGACATCCGGGAAGTGGAGCGGTGCGCTGAGCGGTTGTCCGCCTCAATCGCGGTCGACCTGTTGGTGCAGGGTCACCGGATCGTCCCGACCGCCTCGATCGGAATTGCCGTGTCGACCTCGACGTCGACGCCCGAGAACCTCCTGCGAGACGCCGACTCTGCACTGTCTCGGGCCAAGGCTGCCGGGCAGGCGCGCTGGCAGTTCTTCGACGACGCGATGCACGCCCAGGCAGTGGCCCGACTCACCGTCGAGGACCAGCTACGCGACGCGATCACCCGGGGGGAGTTTGTCGTGTACTACCAGCCCATCGTCGCCCTGGCCGACGCCCGGGTGGTGGGACACGAGGCACTCGTGCGCTGGGCTCACCCCACCCGCGGTCTGCTCGACCCCGCAGACTTTCTCGACGTCGCCGAGGACACCGGGCTCATCATCGCCATCGGCGCCGAGGTTTTGAACCAGGTCTGCGCCTTGCTCGCCGAGCGCACGGACCTTCCAGGTGGGATCAGCGTCAACGTCTCGGCCGTGCAGCTTGCAGCGCCAGACTGGCTCAGCGGCGTCATTGAGACTCTCGAGCGACACCAGGTCGACCCGGATCGCATCGTGATCGAGGTCACAGAGACGGCCGCACTGGGCCTGGTTGGCACCGCCTTTGACGCCCTCACTTTCCTACGAAACCTTGGCGTCGGCATCCACCTCGACGACTTCGGCACCGGGTACTCGTCCATCTCGGTGCTACGGGACCTGCCGGCGACCGGGGTCAAGCTCGATCTGCGCTTCGTGCATGACCTCACGACCGCTGAGAGCCATGCCAACGCCCTCGCGGGGGGACTCAGCGGGCTGGTCGACGGTTTGCACCTGACCGGCATCGCCGAGGGGATCGAGACCGGGATGCAAGCCGACATCCTTCGTGCCCAGGGATGGGAATGCGGGCAGGGCTACTACTTCGCGCGCCCCGCCGCCGTCCCGGTCCTGCAGGTCCTCGCAGGTGGCGAGCTGATCGCCTAGCCCGAGAGACGCTTTCCGCGCAGGCCGGTCGGCCTGCGCGGAAATACTGGTCGGGCTGACAGGATTTGAACCTGCGACATCTTCGTCCCAAACGAAGCGCGCTACCAAGCTGCGCCACAGCCCGCCGCTCCCCGCGTTGCGCTCGTCCGGGCCAGCGCACAAAGTGCCCGATTACGAAACGCAGGACAGCGGGCATTAGGCTAACGCCTCGCAGTACCAACCCTTACACGGCGGGCACTGTTCGCGGGCGTAGCTCAATGGTAGAGCCCCAGTCTTCCAAACTGACTACGCGAGTTCGATTCTCGTCGCCCGCTCCATCCAAGACTGTTCCCCTCAAACGGCTTACGACTGTTTGTACGGCTCCGAAGAAGTCGGGTTCCAACTCCTGAACCCCATGCCGGGGTTTCAGTGCTTTCGGGGCAACACCATCGGACTGTTGGCGATCTCCGTGGACCAACCGGAGTAACGACCAAAATTAGGTATCCCTTAGTCACACCTTTGAACCGAACCGTCGAAGGCCCCAAAGGGCACGATGTTCCTCGGACAGGGGAGAACCATGACGCAACAAGGTGCACTCATCACCGGGGCCGCGACGGACCCTATGACCGCAGGGCCGGCGACCAAAGCCCCCGCTGAACGCCTCCTCGACACCGCTCAGGGGGGCAGGTCGATCAGCGTCGACCTGCTGGGGGGACTTCGCGTGCGGGCGGGCGAAACCACGATGGGTCCGCGTGAGTTCGGCGGCGCCAAGCCTCGCCGCATCCTTCTCGCCCTGCTTCTGCAACGTGGAGCCCCGATCTCCAAAGACCGGCTCGTGTCCATGTTGTGGGAAGGATCGCCCCCCAGCTGCGCCACAGCGACCCTCGAGGCCTACATCTGCGTCCTGCGTAAGAAGCTCCAACCACGCCAAGGCGTGCGCTCGAGCCTGATCACCACCGTGGCCGGGTGCTACGCGATCGACATGAGTCGCGTCGACCTGGATGTCCTGCGCTACGAGCGTCTCATCTCGTCTGCGCTGCAGCCCGCGACCTCGGCTTCAGACGCGCTGCCCGTGCTTCACCAGGCGATGGCGCTCGCTGAGCTTCCTCTGCTGCCTGAAGAGATCGGCAGTGACTGGCTGGATGACGCACGACGAGTCCACAGTGAGAACGTCCACAAGCACCTGATCGCTGCCGCGAACAAGGTCGCCGGGCTGCAGTGCGGCAGCGCCGTGATCTGGGCGGGAATGGCACTGCAGGGCGACCCTCTCAACGAGTCGGCGTGGCACGCACTACTGGCCAGCATGGAGGCCAGCGGGCAGCACGCCGACGGCCTGCAGGCCTACGACCAGTGCCGCAGGTTGTTCGCAGAGGAGCTCGGCTGTGCTCCAGGACCAGGTCTGCAGAAGCTGTATGCGCGGCTGCTTCGCGGTGCGAACGAGGACAATGAGGAGCTGAGCCAGCTTCTGGATGCCGTGGTAAGGCTGCACATGGCCAGTCAGCTGGGCGGTGGGCCTCCCGCCGTCGCACTGGACAGCGGGATAAGCGACAAGATCGGCCAGACCTCGTCGGTGGACCAAGCCTTTCGTGCCCTCAACGTACTGCTGCGAAACGTTGGCGGTGGGGCCACCCACTTCGTTGAACCACTCGGAGCCTGAGCGTCGCCTCTCGTGCGCTAGCACGGATTACGACAAAGACCAGTTCTGCCCGGGTGGTCAATGTCACAATGTCTTCTCTGGGATACGGAACGTGCGGAGGTGGGGAGTCATACCTGTGCTGACCACAGACACAATGCTGAGAGTCCTTGTCGTCGAGGACCACACCACGTTCGCGGAGCTTTTGACGGCCGCGCTCGACCGCGAGCGGGATCTGGTGAGTGTTGGTCACGCCTCGAACGGCGCCGAGGGGGTGGCGATGTTTGCCGAGCTTCGACCGGACGTCGTGTTGATGGACGTCCAGCTCCCCGACATGGACGGCTTTACCGCCACCGCTCAGATCCTGGCCATGAGCCCGCAGGCACGCGTCATCATGCTGACCGCCCACGTGACACCCGATGCCATCGCCAACGCCGCCGTCAGCGGAGTGTGCGGCTTCCTGGCAAAGGATGGCCACCTCGCCGACCTGCTTCGCATCGTGCGCGTCGCCCAGAATGGCGGCCTTGCCGTAGACCCCGGCCTGGTGACCCGAGTCGTCGGCCAGACCCCCAACCCACTCAGACCACTGAGCCTCGATCCACCGTTGAATTAGCTCAAAGAGCGGGTCGGAACGCGCGAATACCCCTGTGACCTGGGAGAATACGGCTTGTCGAGAGTCGTTTCATCCAATCAGAGGGGCATCCACTA
>JBBRZV010000128.1:0-6557 GCA_038236365.1 Actinomycetales bacterium
CACGGTCACACCTTCGGCCTGGTCAACGGCGGGGCACGTAAGGACACCGTCATCGTTCGCCCTATGCAGACTGTGGAGGTGGACCTCGACGCCAACAACCCTGGCAAGTGGGCGACCCACTGCCACAACATCTACCACGCCGAGACCGGCATGATGACGACCCTCTCCTATCCGTCCTGAACGATCGAGATCGCCAAGGTGACCGCCGTGCCCGGGCGTCGGTGTTCACTGCGAGCTGCCCGGTGAAGGTGACGCTGGCCGCCGGGGCGTTGTCGGCCCACGTGGCGTCCGGCAGCTGAGGCGCGGCGGTCAGTGGCGACTAGACGTTATGAAGTGACCGGTCGCTGACTGGTTGCGGGCCCGGGCCTCGCTCGCACACTCTCGTCGGGTACCGAGCAAAGTCCCTCGCTCGGCCTATCCGACATAGGTAGGAGGCCCCGGTGTTTACCGAGCACACGGGTGTTGGTCTTGATGTGCACGCACGATCTGTGGTCGCGGCGGCGATCGACGGTGATATGGGTGAGGTGTTCCCGAAACGGTTGACGCCCGCCAATGACGACGTGATTGGCTAGCTGGGTCCGGTCCTTGCCCGGGCCGGCGGCTGCGGTTTAGGAGGCGGGCCTTCGACACGGCGGGGAGCAGATGCGAGGTTGCGGCCCCGTCGAAGATCCAGCGCCCGGCCGGCGACAGGGTCAAGACGGATGCCCGCGACGCGATGCGTTTGGACCGGCTCCGGCGCCTGGATGAGATCGTGCCGGTGACGGTGCCGACGGTGGAGCGGGAGGCGGCTCGTGACCTGGCCCGGGCGCGGGAGGATGTCCGTGGTGATTTGATGCGGGCCCGGCACCGGGTGTCGAAGTTGTTGCTGCGGCGGGGAATCGTGTACTACGGCGGCACGGCGTGGACTGGTACCCACTTGAGGTGGCTTCGCAAGCAGCACTTCGACACCCCGGGCCTACAGTTGGCTTTCGATGCCGACCATGAGGCCGTGTTGGCGGCTGAGGCCCGCCGGAACCGCCTCGATGCGGCGATCGAAGCGATGGCTGCCGACAGCGAGTTCACCCCGGTGGTGCACCGGCTCGGGTGTCTGCGCGGTGTCGCAACATTGACCGGGTTCGGGTTGGCTGTCGAGGTCGGGGACTGGGAACGCCTGACCGGCTCCAGCATGGGGGCGTACCTGGGCTTGGTGCCCACCGAGTCATCATCAGGGCAGTCCCGTTCCCAGGGGTCGATCACCAAGACCGGCAACACCCACGCCCGCCGGCTGCTGGTCGAGGCCACCTGGCAGCACCTGAAGCCTTACCGCACCCTCGGAGTCACGATGAGGGCACGGTGGGAGCTGGCGCCGGCGGCCGCCGGGCCCGCGGACATGCCGGCAACCGGCGGGTTGCACGAGCGGTGGCTGCGATTAACCGAACGCAAGAAGAACCCCGTGATCGCAGGCGTCGCGATCGCCCGCGGGCTGGCCGGCTGGTGCTGGTCCCTGGCCGTCATGGACGACTGAACCGGGGCAGGGGTGGACGGAAGCTATGACCAGCAACGACCCAGCCAAGGCGCCTCCACGACCCACCGGGGTCGTTCCTCGCCAGCCACTGAGCTGCCAGTGCTCGTCGGTGTCAACGTCCTTCATGCTCGCTGCGCAGCGCGTGCTCCACGTTGACCCCTCCCACGCCCCGGCAGGGATCCCCCGGATCGAGGAACAACCCTCGCCCAGCCTAGCCCCGCCCGCGGCGTCAGAGGTGTCGTCCACCCCACCCTCAAAGCAACCGGACCAAGAAGACGAGGAGACGGCCGCGCCTGGAGTGATCTGCGTCACCACTATGAGCAGCAACGGGATTCACACCCCGAAGCCCACGCTCGTTTTTCCCGTGCAGCCCGCCCTGGGGTAACCAACCCGCGTGGGTCAGTCTGACCGCGCCGTCGCGTTACTGACACGCACGCCCCCTCGTCGACCTGATCCGGTCACAGAAGCGGCGTCCGAGAACCCATCCCGGGCGCCGCTTCGCCCGCCCTGCCCTCTTGACAAGACCCCACTAAATATCAGTGGTGTGTCACGGTCACGGCCACACACCGCCCAGTGAGTCGCGGTTATTGGGACCGTGGGCTCCCGCAACGCGAATGCTGACCGGCACGTCGAACACCTCAAGTTGGACGTCGTTGACCAGGTCCTCGCCGTCCCGATCAAGAATCCTTTTGCGGACGCATCTGACCGGGACGGATCGGCGCCCCCGCCCGACTGGCCCCAATGAGGGCAGACATGCCCAACCGCTGCAGGCATCCTCCACAACTGCTGAAATGCATAACCACCATGCATGGGCCTCGGACCGGCAAACGTCCGGAACTGCTTGATCCGCTCGTTTCAGCCATGGCCAACGGCACGCGTCTTTCCGCCGCGAGACGGACCTGGGTCTCGGGCTTGTCACTTACCGGTTCTGGTTGTTATGCACTTGATCCTGATGGATTAGCTCGGCTCATCGACTTTCATGCAACTACGGACGGCCTGGAGGATTCTTTCCATCCCCGCAACCCGTGATGAAACCACCGGGCCCCGGGTCACGACCGTGCTCACATCGATCAGGACGGCCTGCGGGGCGAGCGTGGTGAGGTCGAACTGCCGGAGTGTGTCGCCTATCTCGTAGATGACGACCGCGGGGCCAAGGCCCAGCGCCGACGTGACCGCTTCGGGGTCATTCTCTGAGGCGATCATCGCCTCGACACCAAGCTGGGCGCGCAGGTGCTCCGCGATCCCCTCACCGAGCAAAGCATGCTTGTACAGGATCACGATCGAGGGCTTCACCTGACTCACCACGCGTCCGGCCCCTTCTGGATGGCATTCCTTCTCGCCGCTGTTGTCATGGTTCCGCGGCGCCTGGGGGAGGTCAAGACGCGAAGGGCAGCGGCGATGGCGGAAGGAAACCCCGCGTTGCTTTCCGTGGGAGGATCCTTCACCGGTTGGGCGTTCAGTGGCCCATGTTGGCCAGCATCGAGCTCATCGCGGTGAGCTCGGCGCTTTGGGCGTCGATGACGGCTTGGGCGAGCTTCTTGGTGTCGGGGTTGCTTCCCTGGGCCAGTTCGATTCGGGACATCGCGATGGCGCCTTGGTGGTGCTTGATCATTGTCTGTAACCACAACCGGTCGAACGCCACCCCTCGTGCGTTGCCTAGAGCCCCCATCTGAGCGTCGGTCATCATCCCGTAGGTGCCGGCGCCCATGGATCCCATGCCGTGAGCGTTGCCCATGGCCGGAATGGACATGCCCCAACTGGTCATCCAGCCGGACATGGTTTTGATCTCCGGCTGCTGGGCGGCCTTGATCTTGGTAGCCAACTCCTTCAGCCGCGCATCGGTTCCATGCGTGATGGCCAGGTCGGCCATCGCGATGGCCTGCGCGTGGTGGGGGATCATGTCGGTCGCGAATGCGACTTCGGCGTTGTTGTGCGCCCCTGCAGCCGAGGATCCAGCGGGGGCGGAGGCACTCGCGCCTGATCCAGATGTGGACATCAACGAGCCGGTGCCGTTGCTTGACCCGGAATTCATGCCACCGGAGCCGGTGGTGTTGCCAGCGCATGCGGACAACGTCAGGACAGCGGCTGCTGCCGCGACTACGGCAACCAGGGGGCGGGTGTGCTTCATGGGGTTTTCCCTTCCATCATTTCAGGCATCAGGCTCGCAGGAGTATGTCAGCAACCTGGCGTGGGAGCGTCCGCCGGCCGCTAGGTGAGCATGAGCTGGCCATACATGCCGGCGGTGTGGTGGCCGGGGAGGATGCCGACCGGTTCCTATCGACCAGAGGGGAAGGTACCGGTCACTTACTGGGAGCCCTGGGCTGCCAGGAGAGCGGCCCGCTGAGCCTGCCATTGCTGAGTGTCGATCTCTGCGTTGGCCACCGGCGGTCAAGGATATTCACCTGCGGCTCACCGGTCTCGCCTCCTGCCGTTGCGGCTGCCGGGCAGCACACGCACGACGAGCCACACGATCAGCCCGAGCAGGATGAGCCCGAACACGCCCATCCCAAACCATCCGAACGAACCCATACCATTCCCATTCCAACCCATCATCGCGAACTCCTCGTTGCTCTGCCCGGGTCCTCCGAGCTACCGCCACCCTCGCGTACAGATGCTGCCGGTGTGGCGAGAAACCATAAAGAAACGATGTGGAAGACCCGGGCGAATCGCTAACGGTTCGGCGCTCACCGTGCTGGGCTGCGGTTTCCGGGGGTGGCACAGATGGGTCTGGCCTTCAGCGGCTGACTTGCGAGACGCAGTTGTCTCGCGCAACGCCGTGTCTTGCCCCTGGCGTGCACGATTGGGTAACTCTGGCGATGCCCACCGAAGCGACTTCGTGAGATGTGGCGTTCGAGAAATCTGGAAGATGCCGGTACCGGGAACGACGCCGACTCGCCGGATTCGGTCTGGGAGCCAAAGGGAACCCAACCGCATGGGTCGCCGCGTGGTGAGTCAGGGTCGGCGCATCGCTCATGGTGTCGGCCTCGTGGGTGGGCACCGCAGAGATGGCACCGCTGGGGGGATCGACGCCGCAGGGACGTACGGTCGGGATCGATGGTTCGGCCTGGATCGCTTCGTACCAGCGGGGGCCGGTAGGCACCAAGAATCATCACGGGTCGACCTCGAGCTTCTCCTTCCCGGACGCCTTGAGGTCGATCTCGGTCAGCTCTGCGAAACCCTGATCGCCCAAGGGCCTCGCGGACCGCGGCGACAGCCTCTGAATCTTCGTCAGATCTTCGTCGTTCCGAGTCTTGATCAGCACAACCGTGGGCGAGAGTTGAGGTTTGTTGCCGCAACGTGACGATCATTTCGAATCGATCCGGGTCATGCGGAAAAAGCGTCTGTAATCCACGAGGATCGGTCTCGATGTAAGGAGAGGATCTTGATGATGACAAGCTGTAGTGCTGCTACCGGTGCCAACTTGGATATGCAGGGCTTTGGAGGGCTCGATGCGGATGCCAAATCGCGCTACGCAGTGCCACTTCGATTCACCCCCGCCGTCGCAACAATTCTCGTCGTGATCGGACTGGTTTTTCAGTCACCGCTCTGGTTGGGGTCGATGGCGTTCGTCGCGCTGAGTGGGGCACTGGTGCCGCGTGGCATGTTGATTGATCTCGTCTATAACGTCGGGGTGCGCCATCTATTTGGTGGCGCCCCGCTCCCGCCCACGCCAAAGCCGCGACAATTCTCCTACCTGATTTCGACGGTCTGGTTGGCGGGTTCAGCCAGTTCCTTCGCATACGGTCTGCCCCTGCTGGGGTTCTTGTTCGGGGGAGGGGTTGTCCTCGGGGGCACCATTCTGACGACGACCCTCTGGTGCCTGGGATCCTGGTTCTACAGGCGGGGTGGCCTCGGCGACACTCGCCAATGGCAGCGCGATCGCAAAGACAGTGCCGCGGCATGCTCGGTTGCTGCGGACCGCAACCGTTCCGCGGGCTTCTGACCCGACGCATCACCCACATGTCAAGCAGGAGCGCGAGCATCAACATGCGTCACTCCGCCGCGAGGGACGTGGAACGCTGCAGAAAAAGTCCCCGTGGGATACATGCGTCCGTTCATCAGGCTCAGGCGTTTACCGCACATGGCGCGGATAGTGGGCTTTTGAAGCACTGATCACGGATCCGTTTGCGGCTTTGCGAGGACCTGTCCGTCGGCGTCACAGCTGAAGGCGTTTTGGACGCGTCGGTCAGCGTTCCGCTTCCGGGTCAACTTCGAGTGAGTGGGATACGGGGATCACTAGAGTGTGGGAGGTGACTGTCGTGGCCCTCGAGATCGTCCCCGACGACGACGATCCGCGACTCGCCCTTCCGTTCGTGGCTATGCGCATCGATGGACGGCCAGTGAGGGCGCTGCTCGATTCCGGAGCTGCGCGCTCGGTCGTAGTCGAGTGGCCCGGCTTGCAAACCCTTGACGCCCAGACCGATGGCACGGGCGTCTTCGGCGATGCGACTGCTGAGCGACGGGCGCAGGTGACGGCGTCGATCGGCGGCATCGAATTTGGCACCACAGAGGTATCGGTTGTCCCGGTGGATCATCCAGGGACTGGGCACCTGCTCGGCCAGGACATTCTGTCCCGCTTCCGCTGTGAGTATCGCCTCGCAGAGGGGGTCCTGCTTCTGGATGGTTCCCTGCCCGACGAGGTTCATCAGGTCTACCTTGACGCCACGAGCCACGTCTATGTCGATGTGGCCTGGCGAACAGGAGAGGTCGCGTCCGCTGTGCTCGATACGGGCGCGTCGGTGACGGTTGTCGACGCGGATTTTGCCGCGCGCAACCCAAGCCTGTTCGCTCAGTCGGGTCAGGTAAACCCAGGGGTTGACGCCAGCGGCGCGGTTCAGGAGACCTCCCTTGTCCGCATGGCCGCAATCCAGATCCTTGGCGCCGAATTAGAGGAGTCCGTCGCGGCCGTCGTGGACCTGAGGGCGGTTAACGCGACGGTGCAGCGCAACATGGATCTGATCCTCGGCTGGCCGATCCTCAGCCAAGGCGTATTCGTGGTCGACCATCACTTGCGTGTGGCGTCATAGCAGGTGACCGACCAGACCCCCTCCAG
>JBBRZV010000129.1:0-6538 GCA_038236365.1 Actinomycetales bacterium
CGTATTCTCCCAGGTCACAGGGGTATTCGCGCGTTCCGACCCGCTCTTTGAGCTAATTCAACGGTGGATCGAGGCTGAAACGTCCGTTGTCGGAGCGTGAGCTCTCGGTACTTGTCCATATGGCCGACGGCAAAGACGTCGCGACCATCGCCCATGAGCTGCGGATCAGCAGTCACACCGGGCGTGGCCACGTCAAGAGTGTGTTGTCCAAGCTTGGCGCGCACTCGCAGCTGGAGGCGGTGGTCATAGCCGTGCGGATGGGGATCGTCCAAATCCGGGGGGAGGCCGCCAAGACTGCCGGTCACTGATGAGGCTCCTGCCAATCCATGGAAGGAAGCGGATAGGGAACCGGTCCGAGATCACCGTGGCCCTGACCCGATTCCTGGTGGTGGGGTTCGCCTCACTCGTGCTGGTCGCGATCCCCACAGTTCTCCTGTTCGAGAATATTGCCAAGGACCGCGCTCTGAAGGCCGCCACCGCGAACTGGCGCAGCCTGTCCATCCACCTTGTGGCTCCGCAGACCACTGCCGGAGTCATCTCGCGCGACCAGGCCGCACTTGCCCAGATCGACGCCGTCGTTCGCCCGGGGATACGCGACGGGTCGATCGTCCGAATCAAGATCTGGGACATGACCGGACGCGTGCTCTACTCCAACGAGCCGAGGCTGATCGGCCGCGTATACCCGCTCCCTGAGGCCGCCTCCCTCCTGCGATCCAGCAACCCGAGCATCGCCGAGGTCAGCAACCTGCAGAGCCCCGAGAACGAGTTCGAAAAGGGTCAGCCTCAGCAGAAGCTGGTTGAGGTCTACACCCTTGCCCAGGCGAGCACCGGCCAACAGCTCATCTTCGAGGCCTACTTCCCCACCCTGTCCTTCAACCAGGAAGAGCATGAGCTCCTTGCACAGATAGCACCGGTCGGACTGGCAGCGTTGATCATCCTGAACCTCGCCCAGCTTCCGTCCGCCATGGACCTCGCTCGACGGGTCCAGCGGAGTCGCAAGTCTCGCGAGCGTCTGCTCATCCACGCCGCTGCCGCCGCCGACCATGAGCGTCGAAAGCTGGCTCAGGAGCTCCACGACGATGTCATCCAGGACCTGGCTGGGGTGGGCTACGCCTTGTCCTCGCTCGACAAGGAACTGAACGAGGCAATGAGACCGATGGTCGCGAAGATCGGGTCGACCGTATGCCGCGACATTGCCTTGCTGCGTGACATGGTCACACAGCTGTATCCCCAGAGCCTGGCTCCTCAGAGCCTCTCAACATCCCTGAACGACCTCGGTATCTCGTTGCGTCAGGCTGGTGTGAACGTCACGGTCGACGTGGACGAGCAGCTCACTTTGGACCTGACCAGCGCGACCCTGGTGTACCGCGTAGCGCGTGAGAGCCTGCACAACGCGGAGAAGCACGCTCAGCCCCGGAATGTCGACGTTCGGCTCACGAGTGACAGGTTGAGGACCGTTCTGACCGTGGTGGACGACGGTCGAGGCTTCGATCCGTCGGCCGCGCCGGCGCCCGGCCACATCGGAATGAGGCTGACCCGGGACACAGTGGCGGAAGCCGGCGGAACGTTCGTGGTGGATTCGCGGATGGGATCTGGAACGCGCGTCGAGCTGAGCCTGCCTGTCGCCTGATCCGGCGCACCCACCGAGCCTGGCACGTCATACCGTCGAGGGAGCCCAAAGAAAACCCCAAGGCTCATTCCTAGGCTTGTCCTGTCGGCACTCGCCCTCCACCCAGGGTGTCCGGCCCGGCCCCCGCTGTCAGAACCGCAGCGGGGGTCGGCGCATGTCCGGCGTCAACTGCGCAGCCTCTGATCTGTGCGCAGGTCATATCCGACTCTGGCGCCAAATCCCCCGCAAGTCCCCCCGTTCTCCAAACCCTCATAAGTTTTTCACAAGGTCGTCACCTCATCGTGAATTTTGTTCATATCCCCTCACGCAAGGTGTGCCATGAATCTCACTTCTGGGAGCTTCCCCGGTTTGCCAACCGGTCGAACGTCCCGGGCGCAGAGCGCCCGAAGCCACCCCTGTCAGCCGAAACGAGGTGGCGCTCTGACCCGGCCAACCCGGCTGGTAGCCGCCGTGTCGGCGCTGCTTCTGCCGGTAATGCTGGGCTTGCCAAACATCACCGCCGCCCACGCGGCCGTGGCGCCCGTCGGAAACGGGTTCACCGTGACCGCTGGCGACCTGTCGTTCATCCTCAGGCAGATCAAGATCAGCGAGCGCCACTCCCGTGCGTTCCTGGGCACTGATCCCAGCATTGCGGCCAACCCGAACCCGACGACCGACCCGAACTACTGCCAGTCGATGATCGGCACCGCATCAGACCAGATTCCTGACACGCTGACGGCCTACGGCCTGCGCACCGTCGACGGGGCATGCAACAACCTGATCGCGGGGCGCGACAAGTTCGCCGCAGCCGACGTGCCGTTCCCCCGTCTGACCACTCCCGTGTTCAAACCTGCTGAGCCGATCACGCCGGGCTTCCCCGTCGGTCCTCCCGGGCCGACAAGCTACGCACAGAAACTCGCAGGGAACGTCGTTATCGACTCGCAGCCCCGGACGATCAGCAACCTGATCGATGACCAGACCTCGACCAACCCCGCGGCAGTCGCGGCGGCCGGCTTCCCGGTCCGGACGCAGAACGCCACGGGCATCGTGGTCTGCACGACCCCCCCGACCACGGTCACGACCATCGACCCCGTCACCGGTTTGCCGGTGACGACCCCGGTGGCTTGCACGCCTGAGCACAAGACCCTGTTCATCCCGAACGTGACCACGGACGTCGGCCTCTCGCCGCCCTACAACTCCCTGTTCACGTTCTTCGGCCAGTTCTTCGACCACGGCGTCGACCAGACCGTCAAGAGCGGCGGGACGGTGTTCGTCCCGCTGAACGCCAACGATCCGCTTCGCACGCTCGGGCCGGACGGCATTCCCAACACCGGCGACGAGGTGCCAGCAAGCCAGGCGTTCATGGTGCTCACCCGGGGACAAAACCAGCCAGGTCCGGACGGAGTCCTCGGCACCGCCGACGACATCCAGGACGCGACCAACACAGACTCGCCCTGGGTCGACCAGAGCCAGACGTACACCTCGCACGCCTCACACCAGGTATTCCTGCGTGAGTACGACCTCAACGCCGCTGGCAGGCCGGTCTCGACCGGCAAGCTGCTCGGCGGGCTCCCCGCAGGCCAGACCTACTTGGGTTCACCAGACGGGACGACGGGAATCGGCACCTGGGCGGCAGTCAAGCTCCAGGCCGCAACCAAGCTCGGGCTCAAGCTCGTCGACGCGGACGTGACGAATATCCCCATGCTCGCCACCGACCCGTACGGCAAGTTCACCCCGGGTCCCCTGCGCGGCTTGCCGCAGTTCGTGACAACGGCCGGCACCTTGGTCGAGGGGAACCTCGCCACGCCAGTGCCGGTGCCGAGCAACGTGCGGCACTTCGACACGCCGTTCCTGACCGACATCGCTCACAACGCCGACCCGTCACCGCAGACCAACCCCGCCACAGGAGCGGTCACAGTGCCGGTCCCTGACGCCGACCTGACCCCGTCGGCGAACTTCGCCGCGCAGCCGGCTGGGACCTACGACGACGAGATGCTCAACGCGCACTTCGCCTGTGGCGACGGACGGTGCAATGAGAACATCGCGCTGAGCTCGATCCACACCATCTTCCACTCCGAGCACGACCGGCTCGTGGCCGACATCAAGAACACGCTGACCAACGACACCACGGCGACCGGGATCGCGGCGCTGCCTGACTGGAAAGCGGCAACACCCAACGGGTGGAACGGTGAGCGTCTCTTCCAGGCGGCCCGCTTCGTCACCGAGATGGAGTACCAGCACCTGGTCTTCGAAGAGTTCGCGCGCAAGGTCCAGCCTGGCGTCCGGCCCTTCCACGTGTACTCCCCGGACATCAACCCGGCCATCAAGGCAGAGTTCGCGCACGCGGTCTACCGCTTCGGCCACTCGATGCTGGACGACACGGTCGCCCGCACCAACAGCGACCCGGTCACCGGCGCCAAGACAACCGACAACTCGATCCCGTTGCTCACGGCGTTCCTGAACCCGCCGGAGTTCTTCAACGGTGGCGCTGCCGGAACACTCACGGCTCCTCAGGCCGTTGGCAGCATCATCATGGGCTCCTCGGACCAGGTCGGCAACGAGCTGGACGAGTTCGTCACGGAGACCCTGCGCAACAACCTGCTTGGTCTTCCGCTCGACCTGCCGACCATCAACATGACACGGGCCCGTTCTGAAGGTGTCCCGCCGTTGAACGAGGTTCGCAGGCAGATCTTCGCGGCCACCAACGACGGTCAGCTCGCGCCATACAAGAGCTGGTCCGACTTCGGGCAGAACCTCAAGCACCCCGAGTCGCTGATCAACTTCGTCGCGGCCTACGGCCAGCACCCAACAATCCTGGCTGCCACGACATTGGTGGGCAAACGGGACGCTGCCAGGGCCATCGTGAACCCACGAGCAGCCAATCCGACCGCCGTACCGCCCATGGTGGCGGATGTGCCGCCGACGGATGCTGCTGCCTTCATGTTCGGTACGGGCGCGTGGGCGAACTCAGCTGCCGGCGTGACCACCACGGGCCTCGACAACGTCGACCTGTGGGTCGGCGGTCTCGCCGAGATCACCAACCTGTTCGGCGGACTGCTGGGGAGCACCTTCAACTATGTATTCCAGAACCAGTTGGAGAACCTTCAGGACGGCGACCGGCTGTACTACCTCAACCGCACAACAGGGATGAACCTGCGCACACAGCTCGAGGGCAACTCGTTCGCCGAGCTGATCCAGCGCAACACCGAGGGCACGAACTCACTGAAGGCCGATGCGTTTGCAACGGCCGACTGCAGGTTCCAGCTCGGCAACCTGACGTTCCCCGCCGCTGCGGGGAGCTTCATCACCGGCGCGGGCTCGGTCAACGACGACCTGACGACCACGGACTGCAACGAGAACCGGCTTCTCCTGCGCCAGCCTGACGGGACGATCCAGTACCGCCAGGTCAACAGCGTCAACCCGGTCGGCATCAACGGGCAGTCCGTGTACAACGGCACGCCCGGAGTGGACCGCATCTGGGGTGGCAACGACAACGACACCTTCTGGGGTGGCGCCGGAAACGACATCATCGAAGGCAACGGTGGCGATGACGTCGCTCTTGGTGGTGACGGCAACGACATCATCACCGACCTGTCCGGCGCCGACGTCCTGAAGGGTGGCCCCGGAAACGATGCCATCGACGCAGGCCTCGGTAACGACATCATCATGGGCGGCGACGGTCAGGACTTCCTGAACGGCGGAGCTAACGACAACGAGGTCTTCGCCGGTCCCGGCAACGACTTCATCATCGCGGGCCAGGGCGCCGACGCCGTATTCGGTGGCGGTGGAGACGATTGGATCCAGGGCGGCACCGGTCAGGACCTGCTTCAAGGTGACCACGGAGCGCCGTTCCTCGACGACCCGGCGGAGACCGCGCCTGGCAACGACATCTTCATCGGCCAGCCTGGTGAGAACGACTACGACGCCGAAGGCGGCGACGACATCATGGCCCAGAACCCGGCCATCGACCGTAACGCTGGTTCAGGAGGCTTCGACTGGGCGATCCACCAGTACGACACCGTCGCAGCTGACGACGACATGATGATCAACAACAACCTGGGCGGCCTGCCCATCCAGGTGATCGTCAACCGCGATCGCTGGCAGGAGACCGAAGCCGACTCCGGCTCGGCCCTCAACGACGTGATCAAGGGTCAAGACGGGGTGCTCGCGACCCCGCGCCTGGTCGGCGGTGGCGGGTTCCAGGGCTGCGATGCTCTCGATCAGGCGGGCGTTGCCCGGATCAAGGGCCTCGACGCGCTGTTGCCTCCGGTTTCAGCATGGCTCGGCTCCGCCACGGCCGTTGCTGCAATCTCCGCTACCGGACGTTGCCCGCTTGTCGGACCTGTCTGGGGCGAGGGTGACATCCTGATCGGCGGCGCCGGCAGTGACTCCATCACTGGCCGTGCCGGCAATGACATCATCGACGGTGACAAGTCCCTAGAGGTGCACATCAGCGTGCGCACCGTTCCAGCCGATCCGGCCAGCGAGACCGGCCGCACCGACCTGATGGAGCACGCCGCCACCAGCGGCAACTTCGGACCCGGTACCACAGGGATGACCCTGCAGCAGGCCGTGTTCGCAGGTCTCGTCGACCCGGGCAACCTGGTCGCTGTCCGGGAGATCGTCAGCCCGGCCGTCACCCCGGCGGCAGACTGCGGGACAGCGGTGCCGCTGAACTGCGACACTGCAGTGTTCTCGGGCCTCCAGGCCAACTACACGGTCACCACGGTTCCTGTAGGCGCCGTGCTCGGTGCACCTGGTTCGGTCACCACAGTCACCGCCAATGTGGGCCTTGATGGCACTGACACGGTGACCAATGTGGAGGTCCTGCAGTTCGCTGACACGGCGACTCCGGGGGCTCCGACGGCTCTTACCGCCGTTGGTGGGGTGGCTACGGCCACGGTTACCTGGGTGGCGCCGCTGCTGAAC
>JBBRZV010000130.1:0-6515 GCA_038236365.1 Actinomycetales bacterium
AAGTTGAGCGCGTCCTGGTGTCTACGCCGAAAGAGGCGGAGGAGGTGGGTTTCCACGGCTCACCCACCGTGCTTGTCAGTGGTGTGGACTCGTTCGCTGAGCGGGTGCTGTGGTTGGGCCGTCGTGCCGCCTGTACCGCGCCCTGCCGGGTTGGCCGGCGCGCCGACGGTCGAGTATTTGGTCGAGGTCCTCGCGGGTGCCTGGATCACGGCTCGGCGACCGCGGGCAGGGCACGAGGGTGCGCGGCGGCGCTTGCTCGCTGTGCCGTTTACCGAATGCCCTACGGTGATCCCGCAGGCCAACAGTGGCCATTACCAGTGGTGTTCAGTGCGGCGCGGAAGCACGCTGGGGTAGCACAGCAGCGGCAGCGAAGCGCAGCAGATCGCGCCCGCGCAGCGTCCCGGCGCCCAACCCGAGTTCCAGGATGCGCTCAAAGACAACCCGGTCGCGCGCGCAGGCCCGTACGGCTGCTTCAACGGCGATCGGGATGTCCAGCAGCGGGTAAATTCGGGCCATCCGCTTGTGGTGGCCTCCGAATTTGGCTTTCATTTCCGCGGTGTACACCGCCCCGGCGGTGTCGGCGCAGGTGGCCGCTGCACGGCCTGCCAGCGCTCCCGACGCCAGCGCGTAGGAGATCCCCTCACCCGTGGTGGGGTTTATCAGGGATGCGGCGTCGCCGGTGAGCAAGACGTTACCCACCGCCGGCACCGGCCGCCAGGTGGACAGCGGCAGCCGGTGCCCGGCCAGTTCCGTCCCAGCGACATCGAAGTCGGGCAGCAGCTCCGCCAGGCGCCTGACGAGACGCGCCCGCCCGCCTCCCGCGGCCGTGCTGGGGCACCCGTACCCGATGTTGGTGACGCCGTTCGCTAGTGGGAAGGCCCATACGTAGCACAGCCCGCCGCCGGGCTGGCTGTCCCAGCGGATGAACAACTCGTCGGTCCCCGCTGGCCTGGGGGCGTACCCGCGCACCGCGACTGCGAGGTGCTTGCCGGTGTTGGCCGGCTGCCCGAGGGCCCGGCGCACGACGGAGTTGGCGCCATCGGCACCGATGACCACGGGCGCGGACAGCTTCTCGCCGACGCGGGTGCCCGCCCCTTGGTGGTGCAGGCTGCGCACGCGCAGCTGCTCGAACTCCACCCCCACAGCAATGGCCGCTTGCAGCAGGCGCGCGTCAAACTCGACGCGGGCAACAACGTAACCGGCTACCGGTGGCGAACCACTGGCGCTCACGCCGGCCGGACTGGTGAGCCGGAAGCTGCGGGCCCGTTCCTGTGCCCGGAGCAGCCCCGGAAGTCCGAGGCCCACCAGCTCCGCGGCGCCTTCTGGGCCAATCGCGTCACCGCAGACCTTGTCTCGTCCCGGCGGTGCCTTGTCGACGATGATCACCCGCTTACTGCCGTGCCTCGTGGCGGCGATGGCTGCCGCAGTACCGGCGGGTCCTGCACCGACCACGATGAGATCGTGCGTGAACAGACTCACTCTGACTGCCTTGGGTCCCAGGCCGTAATGCAGCGACTCATCTGGTCGTCCAGCGGCCGCAGAGCCGCCGACTGCATCGCCCGGCAGGCGGCCGAGATCCGGGTGGAAGCCGAGCGGCACTGGCTCTGCTCGAGAATCCTGGCGATCGAGTACACCTGGTCCTCGATGCCGGCAACCTACTGAGCTCACGTGTAAGTATCGCTGCGGCGTGCCCGGTTGTCGTCATCATGAACCTCTCGAAACGCTGTGACCCCATAGGTGCTCAGTGACTGGAAGGTCACGCTCAGCTCCAAAGAAGGATATACCCCATGGGGGTAGGGGGTATCCCTAACTTAGCACCGAGTTCAAGTCGCCTGGACACAGGCATATATCTCCAAAACAGCGACTGGCCACCAATGGCACACGAAGACTTAGGCTGCGGCCTCGGTGGGGGTGGCGTACTGCGGGGTCGACGTGGTCAACGACACCGACATCGGGATGGTGGTCGACTCGATGATCGTGGTCACCCAGCGGGGAACCTCCCGCGGCGACGTCTTGACATTCGAGGCGGACGTCGGCGACTGGCTTTGGCTGTCTCAGATGACGCCGCATTCGGTGACCATCAATGGGTCGGGCGAGGGCAGCTGCTGGTTTGTTAGATCGGTACTGCGCGCGCCGGCGGTGGGATCTAGCCCGCCACCGGCGCGCACAGCTGGGGCGGCAAGCCCCAGCTCCGGGTCGCTGATGTCTTCCTTCCGTGGCCGTCCTTGCCAGGCCGGCCGAGGATGGCAGACTCTGTCGGGAGTCAGGCGACGGTGAGGGCCGTGCGCACCCTGGTGGGGTTGGCGAAGAGGTCCAGCACCGGGCAGTGCGCGTCGACGGCCGCCTGCAGCTCGGCATACCGCTGGGGCGTCTCTGGGCCGCGAACCTGAACAGCGACCCTGATCTGGCCGAATCCGGGGCGGGTCCGCTCATCGAGACCGAAGAAGCCACGCACATCCAGGTCACCCTCGATCGCGATGTCGATGTCCTCGACCTCGATACCAAGCTTGGCGGCCCAGACTCGATAGCTGACTGCCTGGCAGGAGAGCAGTCCGGCTAGGGCGTACTCGACCGGGTTCGGGAAGCCGTCCTGACCGCCAAGGTTTGCCGGCTCGTCGCTGTGGACCGTGTGCCGGCCCAAAGCGATGGTGGTGGTGACCGGCCCGGTACTCGAGCCGGCTGCCGTGAACAGCGCGGCGGCCGCGGACGGGTTGGCGTGGACCGCCCGCTCGGTGGCGTCCAGAACGGCGGCGATCGGACTAATCGTGGTGGTGGTGGTGGTGGTGTCGATGGTCATGGCGTGCTCTCCTTCAGGTGGCTGTCAGCTCTTGGTGCGGCGAGGCAGATGCGGACTATGGCCGCGACGCTCACCGAAAGTCGGTGTGCGTGCTCGTCAGGACTCAGGCGCTGCCGGTGGGGGGGGACTACTGGGATCGGAGTGCTGCGTTAGGAGAGCGGACACAGAGCGCTGCGGTACCGGCCCAGGTCTATGTGGCGGCGGCGGATCAGCCGCTCACGAGCTCGCCGGACTTCCTGCAGGTACACGAGTTTCATTGCAGTCCTCATCGGTCCTGGCATTAGCACCGGCCCACGGTGGGGTGGTTGCTGCGACGTCAACGAGCCAGGTCTCTAGGTCGCTCTGGATGGAAGTACTGATGCTGCCGCAGGCGAACGAGGCGTGTCAATCCTTGGACGACGATTCTCAATTCCTGAGACAAACCGCTCAGTTTGCTGCGCGCTACATGCCGGGCGGACCGACGGGCCCGGACTGCGGCCGATCGATCTGGACCGCGCGGTTTCAGGCTGCGAGCGTTCCGCGCGGGTCCGTCGCCCGGCGGCCATGGCTTCAACATTCGCGACTGACTCAGGTGTGCACGGGGCTCCGAGAATCGCCTTACAAATCGTTTCGACGAACTCCTTCGCAGTCCCGAGCTTGCACCCCCCGGAGGGAGAGTTGAGGGCATGAGAATGCTGATGGGATTGGATGGCGCTGACGCGCTGTTGCCCGCGAAGCCGCCAGCTTAAACTTCAGCCGACCCGGTGACGTCGGAGACGAGCCGGACTCCGGTCACGATTCCGCGAGCGCTCGCGCTGCAACTGTCGGCCGCGGTCAAGCGGTGGAAGGGCGAGACGGTGGTCCGGATGAGATCGGCCGGCCGTGTTCGCCCCGGGAACTTCAGCGAGGTGCGCGCGCAGCTCGGGTCAAGGTCGACGGCCCGCCGACGGGCTTCCGGTTCCACGATCTGCGGCACTACTTCGCGTCGCTGTTCATCACGAGCGGCTCGACGTCAAGGTCGTGCAGAAGCGGATGCGGCACGCGAGCGCGCGATGACAACGCTCAACACCTACGGGCACATGTGGCCGGACGCAGACGAGTCCACACGCGCTGCCGTTTCGGTCATCCTGGCAACACGTGCGGACTCGCTGGCGGAAGCTTCTTGCGGACTATCTGCGGACTAGGGCGACTGCCGAGAGGTAAACCTGCAGGTCAGCGGGCTAGGAACCTCAGAGGTCGTAGTACATCTCGAACTCTCCCCGCATGATTGACGATCGTTGACGGTGATGGGCATATCGCTCTGACCTGCAGGTATGGCGATGACTACCGTTGACCAGTGACGGTAGGGAACGAACCTGCCAAGGACTTTCCAAGGACTGAAGACTGATCCGAAGGTCCACCTTTTGATGCCAGGTAATGTCGACTTTCCACGCATCGGCACGCATCGTCGGCATGTCGTTTGCCATGCTCGGCGGGAGCGCGTCCACTGGCTGAGTGATCCCTTGAAGCGTGTCGGGGGGGACGTCGTAGACGGAGGTCCACGCTCGATCTATGACGAAAGAACTGAAAGGTCATTGTCTGGGTCGTGGGTGGTCGTTGATAGTCGTGTAAACCGTTGGTATTGCTCAAGAAGCGTCCTTGCCGGGTAGCGGTGATTGAGTGCCGTCAACGGTCTCTTTGTGTACTGGCTGTGTACTGGCTGCAGCAAGGGAGCATCACATGACAAGACCGCGGCCCCGCTTGTCCGAGCTCCGCCCTCTACGCAAGGCGAACGATGATGCCAACCATCCCGCACGACCCATTGTCCGGCGTACAGTGCTATAGCAAGTGATGCTATAATTGAGGGATGTTTCTTCGTGGCGAGCTGCTCCATGGGGTGATGTTGGAGACCGGCACCACCCAGTCCGAGTTGTCCCGGATCAGTGGGGTGCGCCAGCCCAGCATCAGCGCGTTCATCTCGGGGCGGGTGCAGATGAGCGATGACATGCTCGAGCGGCTCCTGTCGTGCATGGGCTATCGCCTGGAGGTGGTCCGGAGGCCAGTCAAGAGTGACCTGCGCCGTTCGCCGGAACGCTCGTGGCGCCTGCACCGTCAGCTCTCACGGCACCTGAGTCCTTCGACGTTTCAGCAGTGGCGACCGACGATGCTTGGGAACTTGAGACGGTTGCGTGTCAACGTCAAGGGCCAGCCCCACCTGCGCAACCTCGACCGGTGGCAGGACCTGATCGAACGTGGTGACCACTCGGGCCTGCGTCGTGTCCTGACCGGGCTCGACATCGACTCGGTTGAAATGCGTGAGGTCTCGCCGATGGGTGGACTGCTCTCACAGGGCGAACACTCCGAGGTCCTTGGGTTGGCGCTCTGATGCGACGCGACCAGCTCGAACACGCGATCAGGACCGCCTGCCAGATCATCGGGGCGCCGGCCGTGATCGTGGTGGGGTCCCAGTCCATTCTCGGCACCTATCGGGAGGAGGACCTGCCAGCCGAGGCCACGATGTCCGTCGAGGTCGACATCCTTCCGATCGCCGATGACAACGCGGAGACCGCCCGCCTGGCTGACTTGATCGAGGGCGTCGCCGGTGAGTTCTCGCCATTTGAGGAACTCCACGGCTTTAGCATCGACGGGGTCGACCTGGAGACCTCTGTGCTGCCAGATCGCTGGCGCGAGCGGCTCGTCAAGGTGCAGAACGCCAACACGGCGGCGCCTTCGGGCGAGCCGGTGTTCACCGGTTGGTGTCTGGACAAGGAGGACCTTTGCGTCGCGAAGCTGTGTGCACTTCGGGAGAAGGATCAGAACTTCGTCGCGGCACTCCTCGACGCTCGATTGGCCGACATCGCCGTGATCACCGAGCGGCTCGCGGCCGTTCCCGGCCGGCACCGGCTGGCCGCCGAGCGCGCGATCGCCTGGTTGGAGTCGCGCATGCGATGAGTCCGGCTCGGTGGTCGAGAGCTGAGGTGGGTCGTCGGCACGGATGAGTGACGGACTCTTGAGGATCAGGCGGGCGAGGGCGATGCGTTGCTGCTCGCCACTGTTGCTGCAATCCAGCCGGGGGCCGTGCTCGTGATCTCGGACATCTGGCGCTTTGAGCCCGCGACATACTTCCCCTCATGGCGATGAGCGGACGTCCGCTCATCAGGGTTATGTCGGTGATATTTCGGACATGGTGATGTGCGGAAGGCAGGCGACCATGTCGCCATAGGTACCCTCCCCGTATCGTTTGAAGTGGAGTCGCTACAACCCCGAACCGGCTCCTTTCATGACGATGTGTGCGGTGGTGGCGAGGCCGCGCCGGTTGGAGGTCAGGGATGACCAAAAATGGGACGCGCGCGAACGTGCTATTCGCAGTGATCGGATTGCTCACTATGGTGAGTCAGCTCAAGAAGGCGTCCGAAGGAAGTGGTTTCGCGATCGTGCTGTCAGTGGTCGCAGCGCTCCTCTTCGTCGCGGCGACCATAGGGGCGGTGAGATCAAGTCGACAGAGTCGACAATGACGATCCGCACGCACGTGTTCGGCGATGTCAGTTCCCGGGCATCCAAGCCTGCCCACCTTCCATCCCCGATGACGAGTACCTCGACTGTTCCCAATGCCCGGATTTGGCGCGGATGGTGCGATTTCGATGCACCAATGGCGACATCGGCCGTCGGGACAGCGGCCGTGCCTTCTCTCGAAGCCCACGGGTATGGTTCGGAAATGGTGACCTATCGGATCCGTTGGCCATGGGCTGTGGCCGCGTCG
>JBBRZV010000131.1:0-6098 GCA_038236365.1 Actinomycetales bacterium
CTACCCGGGCTCGGTGCGCTACGTCCGGGCGGTGCGAGCGGCCGGTCTGCGCACGGCGGTGGTGTCCTCCAGCGCCAACGCCGCTGAGGTGCTCAATGCCGCGGGTATCGCGGACCTGTTCGAGACACGCATCGACGGAGTCAGCGTCAAGGAGCAGCATCTGGCGGGAAAACCGGCGCCGGACACGTTCCTGGCGGCGGCGAAGGTGCTGGGTGTGGAGCCGGGCGAGGCTGCGGTGTTCGAAGATGCCCTGTCCGGAGTGGCTGCGGGCCGCGCGGGCGGGTTCGGGTTCGTGGTTGGTGTCGACCGAGTCGGCCAGGCTGATGAACTGCGTGCCCATGGGACCGACCGGGTTGTGACCGACCTCGCGCAGTTGCTGGACCCGTTGCAGTTGTCGGACCGGGTCAGCCCGGGATGATCACGCATCACAGGAGCACAAGGGCGAGCTGATAGGGGTTTGCTCCTGCCTGATTCGACGGCCTCATGGCCAACACCCGGCGACATCATTCACGGCGGATCGCTATGACGCAAGACCGTCCCGGTGTCGGTCAGGGCTTGCTTGTTGACCACGTAGACATTTCCCAATGCCGCATCCGAAGCCACCGCAGTTAACCAAGGCTCGGGTTGCGGGCCAGCACCACGCGCCTGCAGCGCACGCACCAGAGAGGTCGGCCCGGAGGCAGTCGACGGCACCCGCTTGGCACATCGGGCGGAAGTAGCAGAGGTCGTAGCCGTATTCTCTGGCCGTGACGTCGGCTGACACGGCGTTGCGAACCTCCCGTGGGCCATCGAGGTCGTCGGTGGAGACCGGTTTCCTGGAAGCAGTGCACGTCCGAGTCGGCCGCGGCCGCCATGACCCGGATGGCTTGTTTGCGGGTGTAGCCGCCATTGGCGTCGACGAACAGCTCGTCGTCGTCGCCGATGATCGTCCGGGCCTGGCGCATCCGGTCGAGGTCGCGGCCGAGGTCGGCGCACCAGGACTCCCCGATCTTGATCTTCACGCGGGGGATGCGTTGTTCGAGTGCCCAGTGGCCCAGTTGGTGACCTAACTGTCGCTCGTCATAGGTGGTGAAGCCACCGCTCCCGTAGACGGGAACCCTCGTGTCGACAGCGCCGAGGAGGTGGTGCAGGGGGAGGTCGAGCATCCGGGCCTTGAGGTCCCACAGAGCGACGTCGACGGCGGATATGGCGTAGCCGGCGAGGCCGGCGTTGCGCAGGGCCCTGACCATGGCCTGGAAGGATCCTTCGACATCCATCGTGATGCGGTGCTTCATAATGGCGGCAAGCTTGTCTTTGATCAAGGTGGCGCAGGCGGTCGGTCCGTAGGTCCACCCGATGCCGTCGACATCACCGGAGCGGCCTCGGACCAGGACCATTGTGGTTGGAGTCCCAGCTGATCGTGCCGTCGGCCTCCGGCGCATCGGTGGGAATGGTGTAGGCGCTGACCTCGACCTTATCGATGGTGGCGTCGATGGTGGCGTCGGTCATGCGGTCTGCCTGGTGGGTTGCTCGTCGCTGATGGACAGCTCGTCCTGGATCTGTTCCAGCGTGCGGTCCTTGGTCTCGGGGACCTTGGCGAGGAAGAAGACGAACGCCCCGACGGCGTAGAGGAAGAAGGTGCCTTGGCGGGTGATGAGGTTGCCGAGGCTGAGGAAGGTGGCGGCGACCAGGAAGTTCGCGGCCCAGTTGCCCAGGGTGGAGACCGACATGGCCTTGCTGCGGATCCCAGCTGGGTAGATCTCAGAGATCATCAGCCAGAACACCGGTCCGAGGCCGATGGCGAACGAGGCGATTTAGATCAGCAGCGCGATCAGGGCCAGGTAGCCCGCTTGGCGCCGGTCACCGTTCGATGCTTACGTGATCTGTTTGCTTCTGTGTCCTCCCAGCCCGGGATGCTGCAGGCAATCAGCCCTTTTGCCTGACGTCAAATGACCGAGCCAGTTCTTCTTTGCGGATGTGCCGGATCCTTCCCTGATACATGCTCAAGCGCTCGCGCCGAGGATGTCGATGACGAACACCATGGTGTCCTTGGGGCCGATCGGCGGGGAGCCCCTGGTGCCGTATCCGTCAGCCGGCGGCACGACCAGCAGAATGCGGCTGCCGACGGTCTGCCCGACCAGGCCCTTGTCCCAGCCGGGGATGACCTTGCCGGCGCCGATCTGAATGTTCACCGGCGCACCATGGTCTCCGGAGGCGTCGAACTTCTTGCCGTCCTTCCACAAGACTCCCGTGTAGCTGACCTTGATGCTTTGGCCCGACTTCACAACTGCACCTGCGCCCTTGATCAGCGGCTGGGCGATCAGCGTCGTCGGCGCCTTGGTCTTGGGGACCGTGATCTGGGCGGGCTTGGCGCCATCAACGATAGCGGTCGGGAGCCCGGCCACCGGCGGGATCGCAGCACCGGTGGCTGTCGCCAGCGGGGTGCTGGCCGAGAGCACGTCAATGAAGAAGACAAGGGTGTCAGTGGGGCCAACGCCAGCCTGGGCGTTACCCTTGGCGCCAAAGCCGTCCGCCGGCGGAATGGCAATCAGCAACCGGGAGCCGACCTGTTGGCCGGTCAGTCCCTGGCCCAGGCCCTTCATCAACCGCGTTGACGAGAGGTCAAGGGGGACCGTCCCCTTACCGAAGCTGGTGTCGATCTGCTTGGCGTCCTTGCCGTTGAACAGGGTGTAATTGAACACGACCGAGTTGGACTTGGACAGCTTGGCGCCCTTGCCCGCGGTGACGACCTTGGTGGTCGTCACCTTCACGCTCAGCGGCTTGGTCTTGAAGCTCACCGTTGGCGCCTTGTCTGTGCCACTGACTGTGAGGACGTCCAGCGCATTGGGAGCCGCCGCGTCGGTCTTGGCCGATGTGCAGGCCGCCAGGAAGACCAGGGGTATGACGACCGCCGACACGGCTCGTAAACGGGGCAGGCGCACGCGAAGTCCTTCGATTGTCGTTATGGGAAACCAACCGCACCATAGCCTGTCGATCTGGGTGACCGGCCCGCCGAGTTGAGGACGGGCAGCAACCCCCGCCCCCGGGCGCCGCCCTGACGAGGGTGATCGGTCAGTTGAAGTCTGCGGCCAGAAAGGACGGGACGGACATACAGCCACCGCGCTTGCCGACGGCGGCCAAGCCGGCCGTATCGCCGGCCGCCTAACCGTCGGGCGATACCCATAGTCAGGGTGCCGTTCATCAGAAAATCAGTGTTTCTCACGTGCTTGCACCCCGTGGTTTCAGTCCGGCCGATGGCAATGCCGAAGGTTCACCGCACCTGCTGGGATGAGCGAGACTCAGCGGCCCCCCTGATCGACCTGCTGCAACGAGCCTGCCATGTCGAGCCCCGCCCGCACCCGACGACTGAGCCGCAATTCGTGAACACACCTAACCACCCGAATTGACGTCAGGATTGACGAGCAGGCGCAGCCCGGGTTTATGCCCGAAACCGCGTCCTTCTGGGCTGGAAAGACGCGCTCGCTCATCGCAGTTCCGCGAGTTGCCTATTGTGCGCCATGACAGACATCCCATCGGCTTTAGATGTCAAGCTGCTGTCTGTTGGGTGTGCTGGTTCCAGGCAACGGCCTCGTCGTAGCGGGTGTGCGTTTTGAGGCACCCGTGAAGGATGCCGACCAGACGGTTGCCAAGCTGGCGCAGGGCCGCGTTGTAGCTGATGTCGCGGTCCCGTAGTGCGTCGTAGTAGGCGCGCGCGCCCGGTGATCCGCTCAGCGCGCAGAATGCCTGATGGTGCAGGGCGTCGGTCAGGCGTTTGTTGCGCACGTACCGGGCCAGGACGATTTTCTTCTTGCCCGAGGCTTTGGTGATGGGGCTGGTGCCGGCGTAGTTCTTACGGGCTCGGGCACCGGCATAGCGGGTGGGGTCGTCGCCGAACTCTGCGAGCACCCGGGCGCCCAGGATGGGCCCCAGTCCAGGCTGGCTGAGGTAGATCTCAGCGTCCGGGTGCCGGCCAAAACAGGCCTCGACCTGCCCTTGCAGGGATGCGATCTGCTCGTTGGAGGTTGTGATCAGAGCGGCCAGGGCCCGGACAGTTGCGCCGTAGGCGGCCGCGATCAGCGGCGGCTGGGTGAGGTGCTCGGTGCGCAGCGCGGCCATGATCGCGGTGGCCTTGGCTGCCCGGTCGCGGCGATAGGCCCGGGTCAGGGCCGCGGTGATCTGCGCCCGCGTCAGCCGGGCCGCGCGGTGCGGCTCGGGTGCTTTGGTCAACAGTTCCAGCACGTCGGGGGAGGCGAGGTCCTCGTAGGCCTCCAGTGCTGCGGGGAAGAACTCCCGAAGGCTGGAGCGCAGCCGTAACACCTGGCGGGTACGGTCCCAGATCAGGCTCTGGTGCATCCGGGCCAGGACCTTGGCCGCGCCGGCCTGCTGGCTGTCCCCGGCGACGGTGCGCAGCTGGTGGGACTGAGTGCGGACAAGGTCAGCCAGCACATGAGCATCCCCGGCATCGCTCTTGGCCCCTGAGACGTCGCGGCCCTGCCGGGCACGGGCGGACTGCAAAGGATTGACCGCGTACACCTGGTACCCGGAGGCGACCAGCGCGGCGACCCACGGGCCACGGTCGGTCTCGATGCCGATCTTCAACCCGGCGGGGTCGCCGTCTTCGGGCAGGAACCTCCCGACCAGGCCATGGAACCTCGTTATCCCGCAAATGCCTTCCGGTAGGCGGGCTTTGGCGAGTCGCCGCCCGGTCTCGTCCTGGATCTCCACGTCGTGGTGGTCCTCGGCCCAGTCATCTCCGACGAACAGCAATCTGGCTTCCTCCGCTTCCTTCGACTACCCGGTCAGCAGCCTGCAGGAAAACCCGCGACCTAATGGTCAAGTGCTCACGCCAAGCGGCGGGCACGACATCCCATCAGCGGTTCGTCTCCCTGACCACCGATGGAGGCACGATCTGACACTAGGACTCGAGGTCCAGGCGGAGAAGAGTGCTCATCCAACGGCGGCTACCAGGCACCAAGCCTGTCACTGTGCGGGCCCGGCAGCTCCCATTAGGGCGTTCAAGATGTCGCCGTAACAGGTTGCCCTGGTGAATCAGGAACAGCGGTTCCGAGCCACGTTCGTGCGACCGGGCGGCTGGACCGATGAGATGACCGGTCGTGCATCGACCGAGGTCGATCCTGTCGGCTGGCCAATGAGACCCTCGGACATGGTCGAGCGCATCGGCATCAGCGACTTCGTGCGGGATGACGGACTCGCTGATCCCCTATCCAGCTTCCACGTCGAGAGGGTCGATGTTCAGCATGCGGGTTCCGGATTCCGCCTCGCTATCACCGACCCAAAGGACGACGTCACGCGGAAACAAGCCACGACCTGGCACCACCGAATCGCGGATCCGGATGGCCGCCTCCGACGCTAGCGTCTCCCGCCCTCTCACTGACAACGCGCCTGGTAACGGTCGGTTGCGTACCGCCGCTTTTCGTTGCTCAGAACCTCCGACCAACCGAACGTACGGCCTTCGTGTCATGGGTTGGTGCAAGGCGGTCGCGATGGACATGCGCAGACGCCGGGGCGGCCAGATGAACCTCGCGCGCTGCCTCGTGTGCACTCACTCCCGGTCCGACGAAGGTCACACTCTCTCGGCCGAGCGGCAGTGTTTCCAACGCCGCTGTGAGGGAGGTCAGCTGCCGCCTCAAGTGCCGCGCGGTCGCTGTGGCGCCGTTGGTCTGTTCGGGCTGAACGGCGACGATCCGCTTGTTGGCGACATCCGTTGTGCGCACAACACCTTCGGTTTCGGACTCGGGACCGTTGGCGTGACGCTCCATGGCTGCGAGTAGTCGAGCCGGCGCGTGGAGGTGGCCGGCGTGGGACAGCTCAACTGGCAGCTCCGCGAACCGTTCGGCGCGGCTGCCACTGGCCTCGACGACGTCGCGGAGCAGTACCACCACCTCGGCGAGGTCCACCCGCTCGGCGAGCTGGACAGGGGTTGCCCAGGCGTTGCCGTTGCGGGTGATCTCGTCGAGGGCACGATGGAGTTGGGCGCTCGCTTCCACACCGGCTATCGACGGTGGCGCCGGCGTGCTCATCTGCGCGGGCCAGCTCGCCGCGACATCGCCCCAGGCGGCCTGGGCGCTCTCCAGCCTGGGACGGATCTGGCGATCAAA
>JBBRZV010000132.1:0-5987 GCA_038236365.1 Actinomycetales bacterium
CGGCAGTCTCTGGACGGGGTCCGAATTGTTCGCGGCGGCCACGCTGCTGCGATCGTCGCGCCGGACGCAGTTGGCGCTGCGCGATCCCAGGCGGCCGCCGATCGTCACGGCGTTGCTGGCCCCGCTGATCGATCGGCTCGTGAACCGAAGCCAGCGCTGCGGACTCGGGGCCATCACTGCACTCAAGCAGAGATGCAGTCCCACGATCGAAGACGTACAGGCTTCCGCCCAAACCGGTACCGCACTCAACCGAATCAGTGGCCGGTAGACATCCCACCCCGGCAACGATCAGCGGTGTCCGTCGCGCCGCGAAGTTCATGGCCCGACCTGCCGGCGTCGCGGCTGCGAGCACGCTTGGCCCTGTTGATCGAGGTGCTTGGCAGGTCTCGACCCCGGCTGGGCTCCGCGGCCCGCTGCCACACAGGCGTGCCACCAGCAGTTGACACGCCTGCTGGTGGCGCAACCAGCGCGGCTGGCCGCTTGGCGAGCGATCTCGCGGGACCTTCGACCCTTGCTGCACATCTCACCCGGCGAGTCCACCGTCCCTAGCGGTACCTTCCTTGGGAAGGCCAAGGAGTAGGCCGGAACGACGAGGGGGCGAGCGGAGAGCCAAGGCCATGAACGAACTGTTCAGCAAGGTCAAGAACGCCGAGGGCTTCATCGCAGCTCTGGACCGGAGCGGCGGTAGCACCCCCCAAAGCCCTGGAGCTCTACGGCATTGCGGACGGAGCCTATTCCGGAGACAAGGAGATGTTCGACCTCGTCCACGCGATGCGCACGCGCATAGTCACAAGCCCCAGCTTCAACGGCGACCGCATCCTGGGCGCGATCCTTTTCGAGATGACGATGAACCGCCAGATCGAGGGTCGTGGCAGCGCCGACTACCTGTGGAACGTGAAGAACGTCGTTCCGTTCTTGAAGGTCGACAAGGGGCTGGCTGACGAGGTCGACGGTGCAAAGGTGATGAAGCCGATGCCCGACCTCGACGCGCTGCTGTTCCGAGCTGTAGAGAAGGGCATATTCGGGACCAAGATGCGCTCCGTGATAAGACTCGGCAACAGCGCCGGCGTGCAGGCAGTGGTCGACCAGCAGTTCGAGGTCGGTCGTCAGATCCTGGCCGCCGGTCTGGTACCGATCCTCGAGCCCGAGATCGACATCCATTCGCCGAGCAAGGCCGAAGCAGAGCAGCTGCTTAAGCCGGCCATCCTCGAACAACTCGGGGCACTGGCCACAGACCAGACCGTCATGTTGAAGCTGACGCTTCCCGAGGTCGATGACTTCTACGCCGAGCTGGTATCCCACCCGAATGTCCTACGCATCGTCGCCCTCTCCGGCGGCCACACCCGCGAGGAGGCAAATGCCCGCCTGGCCCGCCAGCACCACATGGCCGCTAGCTTCTCGCGGGCGCTCACCGAGGGGCTCACCTTCCAGCAGAGCGACGAAGAGTTTAACGCGGCCCTGGACGCATCGATCGGCAGCATCTTCCGGGCATCCGCCACCTGATCCATCTTGAGCCGTGCCCTAGCGACCGGCATCAGTTGGGCGGTTGATACGTTGGGCACGATACGGGCGAGGCCCTTGAGGTGGTGTAAATCGGGTTCCCCAGTTCGGTGACCGTGTGTGGGTCCCGGACATTGAGGAACCACCGCGTGAGGCTTTGTGAGTACTGACAAAGGAACTCACGAGAGGACTTCACGCGATGGCCCTGGACAAGTCTGCCCTGCTCGAGCTGACCGAGGCGCTTACTTAGCAGCGCCGATGACGGTCAGTTGATGCGTCGGCTGCTGCACACGATCTTGCAGGCACTGATCGACGCCGAAGCGGCCCAACACATTGGCGCCGACCCGCACGAACGCACCGCTACCCGTACGACGCACCGTAACGGGACCCGGGACAAGACTGTCTCCACGACCAGTGGAGACGGTCAAGATCGCCAAGACCCGCACCGGGTCGTGCTTCCCGCCGCTATTGACGCCGCGCCGGCGCATAGACGTCGCGATGCACGCAGTGGTGATGGAGGCCTACGTGCACGGCGTTTCGACCCGCAAGGTCGACGACGTGGTCACCGCCCTGGGTGGGGTGAGGAAAGGATCGTGTCCATGCCTCCGAGCCGCGGCGCGTGTCGTCGACACCGACTACGCAGACCCGTTCGAGGGGCTCCCGGCGCGGACGCTCGAAGGGGTGCCCGGCGTGGTGCTGTTCTGTCTCACCGAAGGCGAGACAGGCGCGTGACCGGTCGCGGAACGCCGCTGCGTCGGGGCGTGATGCCCGATCGGGGCGAGCGTGCGATCAGCACCCGAGGGGGCCGGGCGGGACTCTGCAGCGGCGGGCGTCCGACCGTCAGGGGAGCGCGAGCTGTGTGATGACGACGAGTGCGCCACCGAGGATCGCGAACGTCAGGGCAGTCATCGCCATCTTGGCGCGCGTGCTGGGCTGGGCCGGTGGTGGTCCTGCGGGCTTGGCGTCCACCGGTTTGCGCCCGCTTGGTGCGGAGACGGGCTCCTTGCGGACCGTGAGCATCCCATGCTTCATGTTGTTGGCAACGAGCCACCAGTTGATGGGGTAGGCGAACGCGAAGCCCACGACCAGTGCCATCGACATGATGAACCAGAACTCCGGTCGAGCGGGATCGTCGCCCCCCGCGATCTCCCGCATCGAGAACCGCGTCGTGAGCAGCATCCCGGTCATCAGCAGGTTCATCGACAACAGCTCGGGCAGGAACGTCATCCGCAGCGACCTGGCGTACGACCCGCCCGCCATGTAGCGCATGGCAAACGCTTGGAAGTACACCCAGCCGAACCCGAAGCCCAACACGTACTCGAGGAGGAAGTCGGGCCAGAAGGCCAGGGCCAGCCCCGCACCGATGGCCGCGCCGAAGATGATCCCGATCCCGTCGCCCGCGGCGCAGTGCATCGTCGACCCCAGCACCTGGCGCCACCGGACCGAGACGTACTCCTCGTGGGTCCCGTCGAGCGGCTCCCGGCAGCCGAGCACGTAGAAGAACGCCCCGATCGGGCCGGTAAAAGCGGTGAGGATGACGAAGGCCCACTTCAGGACCGTCGCCGCCGGCGTCCGCCAGACATCGATGGCGACGAACAGGAACGACGGCACCGTGAGGACCCACCACAAGAGCATGACACCGTCCAGCACCGTCAGAGGCTACTACGACAGGGAGATTCCCCACAAAATGACCCTTTGACTGATTTGCGGATGCGCGGGTAGGAGCGCGCCTGCGGGACCAGGGTCGGGGTCGCGGGCAGGCCCAGGTGATGGGACTGACGATGGGGCAGCGGCAGGCAGTCACGAAGGCGATCGCGACGCGTCATCTGCGGGCGATGTCTTCGCCCACCCACATTGTTCGTGCGCCGCGGTCGATGTCGAAGACAAGCCCAAACCTGTGGTCACCAACGGCTTGACACGACCCCGCCCCTTCAGGGATGACCTGCAGCTTTGTTATTCTCGAGGCCGTGCCCGCGGGCCCGGTGAGTGACCTTGTTTGACCGCCAAAAACCCCCATTCGCCGTGAGAAGTTGCGCGAAGATGTTGCACGGAACTTCGAACCGAAAGCTCTTTGGACGTGAAGCCCACCGACCTGACGAGCGGTCGCGGCGTTGATGACCTGCGGATCGGCTGGAGAGAGGTCCTCGAGGTGGGGTAGGCCGCATTATGCGCGAAGGATGTCGCGCGTCACCCGACGGAGGACACCGACCGCGATCGCAGGCTGGTGCAGGCTCTCTAGTACTGAGTTAAGGCCACCGGCTTCGCCGGCAGCAGCGCGTCAGCGCCATCCAATCCCATCAGCAAGGACGACGAGATCGGGATCGAGTTCGCGCGCGAGCTCTGTCACCTGCAGTCCGTCGACGAAGCGTCGAACCTGTCCGGCTCGAACTAGCTGAGCAGCAGCCCGGCCAACGCTGCCTCGTCCTCGACGATCAGCGCCCTCATCACCGACCGCGGCTTCTCTGGAGTGGCCATCGATCCAGCAGCCTCCACGCCTGGCGGGTAACCGGAGCTCGCAGGAGGCATGACCTTGATGGTGCCAGCCCGGACATCGCCAATACGCAGACAGGGAATTAAGTTCTTGCGGGATATCTTCAGCGAACCTTCACACATCCGCGACCGGATGGACCGGGTCGGCGAGTGATGCTGGGGTACACCAAGGCAAGTAGAGGAGGTGTCCACGAAGATGGACTGGTACGGCAACGGCATGGACAACGGAGACTGGATCGCGGCGATCACGATCTTCTGGGGCTTGGTCATCCTCGCGGGCGTCATGATCTTGCGCGGCAGTGGCGGCGGGCGCACCAGCGGCAGTGGTACGCAAGGACCGTGGCCCTCTCGAGATCCTCGATGAGCGTTTCGCGCGGGGCGAGGTCGATCGCGGGGAGTACGAAGCGCAAGGCCGTGCTCCGTGGGAGCGTGCGCTGACCGCGAATCACCTGAACCGCTGACCTGACCATCCCGAAGGGTTCGGGTTTCCCCCAACTGGCAGAGGAGAACAATCGCAGAATGTTTGAACAGACCAGTCAACCAGTCAGACTCGGCGTCGGAAGCCTCTTTGACTCCGGCTCCGGGTTTACCAGTTCCAAGTCCTGGATCGTCGCGTTCGTGGTCCTGCTCGTCCTTGTCTTGCTGGCCCGGTGGACGATGCGTCCCGCCCGACGGGCGTCACGAACCCAGCGCACAGCCGTCCCACACGAAACCATTTCCGCGCAGCCAGCAGCTGAGCATGCCGGCGGCGACGTGACACGAGCGAAGCAGACAAGGAAGGTCGCGCGAGGACGCTGTTCTTGAGGCGCGTCCTCGACCTGGACGCTGGAGTCGAAGGGCCTCGGTCCGAGCTACAGGGCTCGGATCAGTCGGGTACGGCAGCAAAGTACAGCAGCACCTCGTGGGTGCTCAACGCACGTTGGCGACAGCCTCGCTCGTGGTTCGGGACGAAGGGGGTGAGGAAGTGGTAGGCCCTAAAGCGCGGGGACGAGGAGGGTTCTCGTCCCCAGGTCAGCAATCATCCGAGCCTGCACGCCATGACGGTTCTAGAACCCGCATGGTCCAGCCCCCTCCGCAGCGGAGTCAGAGCAGATCACCCCATGACGGTGGGCTACTCCCAGCCCCGCAGCGCCCAGATCCCCCTGTCGCTGTCAGGTTCCTGGTCCGCCATTGCACACATTTTCCGCCACATCTTTCAACCACAGACAACGACAAATGACCAGAGAAGTCCAGTGGTCAGAATCACGGATCTCGTTGCGGCGCAATGGTTTCCACAACTAGCGACAACTGACCACAACTGAGTAGTCAGAATCAGCGGGTTGGGGGTTCAACGGGGGAGGCAGGCGCCGGGGCCGCGGTCTTCGCGATCGCGGGTTCCTGCCCACGCGGTCTGGAAGCAGCGGCGGCGAGCCCTGCCGCAAGGAGCGCCCCGAACAGGCCGATGCCCGAGGGCACGCAGCGCCCGCCGCCTCCGACGGGAGTGGCGACATACGTGGTGGCCCTCTGGGTACTCGCGATTCCGATCGGGCCAACCTTCGCGAGCGCGGTCGGGTCGATGACGCTGGGAGTCGAAACCTGCAGGCGGCCGTCGACTGCCTGGGGATGGGCGCAGTGCTGGGCCGGACCAGGATCATCGCCCTTGACCCAAGGGGAGGCTCCCTGAGGGCAGGGGGGAAGCGCCAGCGTCGTACGCAAGTGCCACTCGCTGAGCGTCCTCGCGCGGCTCCGGCGAGCCGGGCACCGTGACGGCGACCAGCAGCCCGGTCAGCAGCGCCATTGCGATCGATGCACCACGCCGAGTCTTGGTCACCGCTTGGTCACGAACGCCGACGTCGCGGATGGCAGCCATGTTCCCCGGATCACATACCGGCAGCCTCTTTTGTGCGCGGGGGGCGCCGGAAGTGCTCCGTCTTCGTCTCACGAGTCTGTACGTTCGCCAACTGAAAATCGGAAGGTCGGCGGTTCGACCCCGCCCCTGGCCACCACTAGAACCGCAG
>JBBRZV010000133.1:0-5958 GCA_038236365.1 Actinomycetales bacterium
AGCGACGGGGGCACCCGCCCCTACCGCGCGCACTTCCGCGACCCCAGCTTCAACAACCTTCAGTCCGTCGCCGCGGTCTGCGAAGGCGGTCAGCTCGGTGATGTGGTCATAGCAGTCGCCTCGATCGACCCTGTGCTGGGAGGCGTGGACCGATGAACAACGACGGCAACCCGAACTATGGCGTGGTGCCCTCGCCGGACACCGAGGCCTACCCGGACGACGTCCTGGCGACCCTGCGGGTCGACGCCGCGCAGATCATCGCCCGCTATCCGCAGAAGCGCTCGGCTTTGTTGCCGCTGCTGCACCTAATGCAGTCGGTCGACTCCTACGTCTCTCCCCGGGGCATCGAGCTATGTGCTGACCTCCTGGGTCTGAGCGGCGCCGAGGTGAGCGGCGTGGCGACCTTCTACTCGCAGTACAAGCGGCACCCCAACGGCAAGTACACGGTGGGGGTCTGCACCAATACCTTGTGCGCGGTCATGGGTGGCGACCAGATCTGGGACTCGGTCAGCGACCACCTGGGCATCGGCAACGACGAGACCACTGCGGACGGCATGGTCACGCTCGAGCGGATCGAGTGCAACGCAGCCTGTGACTACGCGCCAGTAGTCATGGCCAACTGGGAGTTCTTCGACAACCAGACCCCGGAGTCCACCAATGCGCTCGTCGACGACCTGCGCTCGGGCGCCCCGGTGACCCCGACCCGCGGCCCGTCCAAGGTCTGCAGCTTCAAGGAGGTCTCGCGGGTCCTGGCCGGCTTCGACGACGGACTGGCCGACGAGGGCGTGGGGGCGGGTCCGGCATCGTTGGAGGGCCTCAAACTCGCGAAAGCCCAGCACGGGGAGGCGATCACGTGAGTACCGCGCTGACCCCGATCATGACCGAGTTCTGGGACGAGCCACAGTCCTGGACGATGGCGACCTACGAGAAGCACGACGGCTACCAGGCACTGAAGAAGGCGCTGACCGTGCCACCGGCCGACCTGGTGCAGATGGCCAAGGACTCCGGCATTCGGGGTCGAGGTGGTGCCGGATTCCCGGCCGGCATGAAGTGGGGCTTCCTTCCTGCCCCTGACGGTGGCCCCCGCTACCTCGTGGTCAATGCAGACGAGTCCGAGCCGGGCACCTGCAAGGACGTCCCGTTGATGATGGCGACCCCGCAGCTCCTGATCGAGGGCATGGTCATCACGTCGTTCGCCATCGGATGCAACCACGCCTTCATCTATCTGCGCGGCGAAGTGGTCCACGTCTACCGGCGGCTGCTGCGCGCGGTCGAGGAGGCTTATGCCGCAGGCTACCTGGGCAAGAACATCCTCGGCAGTGGCTTCGACCTCGACATCACCCTGCACGCTGGTGCCGGTGCCTACATCTGCGGCGAGGAGACCGCGTTGCTGGACTCGCTCGAGGGTCGTCGTGGCCAGCCACGGCTCAAGCCCCCGTTCCCGGCAGTCGCGGGCCTGTATGCGCGACCGACCGTGGTGAACAACGTCGAGACGATCGCGTCGATCCCCTCGATCCTGCTCCGCGGGGCCGACTGGTTCGCCGACATGGGCACCGAGAAGTCGAACGGCTTCGGCATCTTCAGCCTCTCCGGCCATGTGACCCGCCCGGGACAGTACGAAGCACCGCTGGGCATCACTTTGCGCGAGCTGCTCGAGAGGGCCGGCGGCATCCGAGGCGGCAGGAAGCTGAAGTTCTGGACCCCGGGTGGCTCGTCAACACCCATGTTCACCGACCAGCACCTCGACGTGCCGCTGGACTTCGAGTCCGTCGCGGCTGCCGGCTCGATGCTCGGCACCCGGGCCCTCCAGATCTTTGACGAGACGGTGTCGGTGGTCCGGGCGGTCTCGCGCTGGACCGACTTCTATGCCCACGAGTCCTGCGGCAAGTGCACGCCCTGTCGCGAGGGCACGTACTGGCTCAAACAGATCATGGAGCGCCTCGAGCACGGCAAGGGATCGCAGGACGACATCGACAAGCTCCTGGATATCTGCAGCAACATCTTCGGCCGCTCGTTCTGCCCGCTGGCGGACGGTGCGATCAGTCCGATCGTCTCTGCGGTGAAGTATTTCCGCGAGGAGTTCGAGGCCGGAATGCACACCCCCGCCGCCGAGCTGTTTCCCCCAGGAGCCTCCACGCTGTTCGCGAAGGAGAACGTACCCGCATGACCGTCACTACTTCGCCCGCCGCCGGCGGCAGCTCTGTGAGCTCCGGCGACGACGCGCAGATCCCTGCCAATCCCAACCTGGTCAACCTGACGATCGACGACGTTGCTGTCAGTGTCCCCAAGGGCACCTTGGTGATCCGGGCGGCCGAGCAGATCGGCATTGAGATCCCGCGGTTCTGCGACCATCCCCTGCTCGAGCCCGTGGGTGCCTGTCGCCAGTGCATGGTCGAGATTGCGACCCCGGGCCCCGATGGCTCGCTGCGGCCGATGCCCAAGCCCATGACCTCGTGCACCACTACCGTCAGCGAGGGCATGCAGGTCAAGACGCAGTACACCTCACCCATGGCCGACAAGGCCCAGCGCGGGTTGATGGAGTTCTTGCTGATCAACCACCCGCTCGACTGCCCTGTCTGCGACAAGGGTGGCGAGTGCCCCTTGCAGAACCAGGCCATGTCCTCTGGCCAGCCCACGAGTCGTTTCGAGGACACGAAGCGCACCTACCCCAAGCCGGTCAAGATCTCCTCCCAGGTCCTGCTCGACCGCGAGCGCTGTGTGCTGTGCGCACGATGCACCCGCTTTGCCGACCAGATCGCCGGCGACCCGTTCATTGCACTGGTCGAGCGTGGGGCCCAGCAACAGATCGGCATCTTCCAGCAGAAGCCATTCGACTCCTACTTCTCTGGCAACACCATTCAGATCTGCCCGGTCGGCGCGCTGACCGGAGCGGCATACCGCTTCCGTTCACGTCCCTTCGACCTCATCTCCACCCCGAGCGTGTGCGAACACTGTGCGAGCGGATGCGCGACGCGCACCGACCACCGTCGGGGCACCGTCCTGCGGCGGATGGCGGGCAACGACGCGGCGGTCAACGAGGAGTGGAACTGCGACAAGGGTCGGTGGGCCTTCACCTATGCCACCGGCACCGACCGGATCACCGAGCCGCTCGTGCGTGATGCGAACGGCGACCTGAAGGTCGCGGCCTGGCCTGAGGCGCTCGCCGTCGCCGCGCGCGGCCTGCTCGCCGCACGGGACGCGAAAGGCGTCGGTGTGCTCGTCGGCGGCAGGGTGTCTGCTGAGGACGCCTACGCCTACAGCAAGTTCGCCCGAGTCGTATTGCAGACCAACGACATCGACTTCCGCGCCCGCCCGCACTCGGTCGAGGAGGCTGAGTTCCTAGCAAGCCACGTCGTGGCCACCAGCCCGTCCCATAGTGTTCGCGCCGGGTCCGTCACCTATGCCGGGATCGAAGCCGCCACAACCGTGCTGCTCGTCGGCTTCGAGCCCGAGGACGAGTCGCCGATCGTGTTCCTGCGACTGCGCAAGGCCGTTCGCAAGAACAGGACGGCTGTATTCGCGGTCGCTCCCCTCGCTTCCCGCGGGCTGGAGAAGCTCGGTGGCACGGTGATCAGCGCCGCTCCGGGCACCGAGGCCGAGGTCCTGCAGGCGCTGGTAGACGGCGCAAAGGGGCAAGGTCAGGATGTCACCGCCACGATCGCGGCAGCGTCAGCCGGACTCGGCGCCGACGGCGCCATCATTCTGGTTGGCGAGAGACTTGCGATGGTCCCCGGTGGGTTGTCCGGCGCTGCGGCGCTGGCGTCGTCCACCGGTGCCAGGCTGGCCTGGATTCCCCGGCGCGCTGGGGAGCGGGGGGCTATCGAGAGCGGGGCGCTGCCGAACCTGCTGCCAGGAGGTCGTCCGGTCACCGAGTCCAGGGCCCGTGCCGAGGTCGGTGCGGCCTGGGATGTCGTCGGACTGCCCGACAGGGTCGGCCGGGACACCTCGGCCATCATCGCGGCGGCGGGCTCAGGCAAGCTCGGTGGTCTGCTGGTCGGCGGCGTCGACCCGGCCGATCTGGTCGGCTCCGGCGACGTGCTCGATGCGCTGACCACCTCCTTCGTGGTGTCCCTGGAGATCCGCCGGAGCGCGGTCACCGACCTCGCCGATGTCGTTCTGCCGGTCGCAGCCCACCAGGAGAAGGCCGGAACCTTCGTCAACTGGGAGGGCAGGGTCCGGCCGTTCGAGGCCGCGCTGACGTCCCACGCGATGAGCGACCACCGTGTCCTGGACCTGCTTTCCGGCGAGATGGGTGAGTTCCTCGGAGTTCGCTCGCTGGAGGCCGCCCGTGCCGACATGCGGGCCCTCGGTCGGTGGACCGGTTATCGGGCCGCTGCACCAGAGGTCGAGGCGGTCGAGGTTCCGTCCCTGGATGCCGGGCAGGCGGTACTGGCCACCTGGCACCACCTGCTGGACTCGGGGCGCATGCAGGACGGTGAGCCGTTCCTGGCTGAGTCCGCCCCCAAGGCACAGGCTCTGCTCTCGGCCGTCACCGCTGTATCCATCGGTGTGGTCGAGGGCGACACCGTGCGCGTCAGTGTCGGTGCGGGTGCCATCACCGTCCCTGTCGCCATTGCAGACATGGCCGATCACGTCATCTGGTTGCCAACCAACTCTCCCGGATCCGCGGTGCGGCAGACGCTCGGCGTCGACGCCGGCGCCGTGGTCTCCCTCACCAAGGGCGGTGTCGCATGAGCCTGATCGCTTCGCTGGCAGCAGGCGTTCAGACCGGCGTCGACACGATCGCACCGGCACTTGCCTCCACCGACAACCCTGTGGCGGACTTCAGTGATACGCCGTGGTGGCTCTCGCTCATCAAGGCGCTGCTCCTCTTTGTCGTCATGGTCGTCAGCGTCCTGCTCGTCACCTGGTTCGAGCGTCGTGTCATCGGTCGCATGCAGCAGCGCCCCGGACCCAACCGCGTCGGTCCCTTCGGTATCTTTCAGACCCTCGCGGACGGTGTGAAGCTGGCGCTCTCTGAGGATCTGACGCCCAAGAACGCCGACAAGTTCGTGTTCTTTCTCGCGCCGATCATCACCGGTGCCACGGCTTTCGTGTCGTTCGCGATCATTCCGATGGGCGCCATGGTCACCATGTTCGGTCACCGGACGCCGTTGCAGCTGGCCGACAGCCCCGTGGCCGTCCTGCTGGTGCTTGCCGTCGCCGGGATCGGTGTCTACGGCATCGTCCTGGGTGGCTGGTCGGCCGGTTCCACCTACCCCCTGCTGGGTGCACTGCGGTCGGCGGCCCAGATCATCTCCTACGAGATCGCCATGGGTCTGTCGCTGATCGCGGTCTTCATCTACAGCGGCTCGATGTCGACCTCACAGATCGTCGCCTCGCAGAAGAGCCTGTGGTTCATCGTCCCGGCGTTCTTCTCCTTCGTGGTGTACGTCGTGACGATGGTCGGCGAGACCAACCGGCTGCCCTTCGACATGGCCGAGGGAGAGGGTGAGCTCGGTGGTGGATTCCACACGGAATACAGCTCGCTGAAGTGGGCGATGTTCTTCCTCGGTGAGTACGTCAACATGTTCACCGTCTCCGCACTCGCGACCACCATGTTCCTTGGCGGCTGGCAGGCGCCTCCCGGTATCGCGGCGATCAACGACGGCATGTTCAACCAGGGCTACTGGGGGTTGCTGTGGTTCGTCATCAAGCTGTGGCTCTTCATCTTCTTCTTCGTCTGGCTGCGAGGCACGCTGGTGCGGGTGCGCTATGACCAGTTCATGCGCTTCGGCTGGAAGGTCCTCATCCCGGTCACCATGGTCTGGGTGGTCGCTGTGGCCTTCATCCGCGGTGCGCAGCTGGCCTTCTTCGGTGACAACACCCGCACCGCGACGGTCATCGTCGTCGGCGTGATCGCAGCCCTTGCCCTAGCTGTCGCGTGGGTCTGGGACGGCAAGCGTGCGGCTGCCGCTGTTCCCATTCCCCGCCCCGAGGAGATCGACCCGTTCGCGG
>JBBRZV010000134.1:0-5892 GCA_038236365.1 Actinomycetales bacterium
CCACCCAGCGACGAGCCTTCGAACTGCTCGGCACCCGCATCCCCGTGAACCTCATGTAGCCAGAACCACCAACAACTGAAATGGCGAAACCCCTGCTCAACAGGGGTTTCGCACGTCCCAACAAACGTAACTTCGGACTAGGGGGCCAGCTGCGCGCCCGCGGTCCTCGGTTCCCAGCGGGCGCAGAGGCCGAGGTGCTGGGGGGAGCATGGCCTGCGTTAGGTGGCGAGGGGACAGCCAGACGGCTGCTGCGCCGGTCTCGGCCCAGAGTGGGTGTCGGCCGTGACATGGGCCTACAGCGCCGTAGCATCGCTTCACCCGGTCGTGGGTGGATGCGCCGCCGTGGAGCACGAGCTCAGCCGGACGGCTGCCTCGCTGTTGAATCGTCGGTTTGCTCCGATGAACTCGGCGCGGGTGACAGCGGGTCGGGATTGTCGTCGAGCGATCTCGATGACTGTGGTCATGTCGGCGGGGGCGCGGTGCGGTAGCGGGGGACGTGGCCGCTGGCGATGGCTCCGAGGTACACGAACAACGCCAACTGTACGAGGGCCTTGACGACGGCGATCGGCACGTTGCCCGACGCTGGGCTGCGTTGGAGCCCGGCTATGACGTCGAAGATCTCGATGAGGGCCCGCAAACCCATCACGAGTTGGAGAAACCGGACGTACTTCGACTGTAGAGCGATAACGGTCAGGATCACCAACGCGATGGAGCGCCCGGCGATCATGACCCCCACCTCGGTGCGGGCAGCGGCGTTGTCGATGCCGTCGACGATGGCTGGACCCACGAGCGCGATCACGGCATACAACGCGGACTGGGCGATGAGAATCCAGACCAGGATCGTGACCCACACCGGATAGGCGGCGACGGTCGCCACGACGGTCTCGAATCTCGAACCAGTACGCCGTGCTGGCCGCTGGCTCATTCGCTCATCCTGGTTTTGGAGCAGCGCGGGTGTTGGGCGGTGTAGATGCCAGTGAAGACGTCGGCGAGGACGGGAAGCGCTGACCGGGGTACGTGATCGATGAAGTGCCGCCGGACCGAGGCGACGTGCACGGGGCCGGCCGCATCGCATATGGACTCGCCGGTAGCGGTGATGGTCGCGGCTACGAGTCGGCGGTCGTCGCGGTTTCGGTGCCGGGCAGCTAGACCCCGACGTTCCATCCGTTGGATGCGGTAGGTGATGACGCTTGCTTCGGTGCCGAACTGCTGAGCGAGGTGACCCATCGTCAGCCCGGCCGGTGTGTTGCGGAGCATAAGCAGGATCCCGTGGTCGAGCAGAGTCAGATCCAGTGCTTCACGAAGGTCTCGGTCGAGAGCGGCGAAGAGGTGCATGCCGGTGACGACGAACGGGTGCCAGGCGGCCATCTCCTGCTCGTCGAGCCACTCGACGTCCTCAGCCATGGCACAAGGCTACCGTAGATCCTTGAGATCTGAAGCACATGGTGATACCGTTCGGATCTGAAGGATCTACGGAGAAGGAGAACGCTATGCCGGCAGTAATCCAGATCGTCCGGTTCCGGTCCAAGGCGGAAGTTGCCCACGACGAGGTGGTCGCCATGAATGAGCGCTTCCAGCGAGAGGTCGCCCCGAAGCTCCCCGGGCTGGAGCGCCGTGAAGCCTGCGTCACCGATGACGGCGAGTGGGTCCTGGTACTGCGCTACGCCAGCATGGAGCTGGCGACCGCCCCGCCAGCAGATCACGGCATGGAGGTCGCAGGGTCGTTCATGCAGATGATCGACATGTCCACGATGTCCGCTTCCTTCCAGACCGTGGTCAGCGAGTAGCGGGCGTTGCTGCGTGGTCCTGCGGGCTGGGTGAGGATCCGACCTCGTCGGGCTGCTCCGTCAGGGACCGGCCGGTCAGAGGCTTTCAGCGATGGCGTCTTCGCTGTGGCGATCACGCTGCTGGCCCTCGATCTTGGCCGCGTGCACGCTCAACCCGGCGTCGGCGATGGGACCTTGAACGCTGCCCTGGAACGGTATTGGCCGACCCTGCTGGCGTTTGCTGCCTCGTTCGCCTTCATCGGCGTGGCCTGGACCAACCATCACAACGTCTTCGTCAGGGTGGCTCGCATGTCGCGGGGATTGAATGCGGCTAATTTGCTCTTGCTGGCTGGGATCACCCTGGTGCCCTGGGCAACCTCATCGCTTGCCGACGCCCTGTCGCAGCCCGGCAAGCATGGCCAGCAGGAGGTGCTGCTCTACGCCGCAGTCCTGATGTTCGGCACCGCGACCTGGTCGCTGGTGTTCCACACCCTCGCCACCCACCCCGAACTTCTCGTGGACCCGAACGACGCTCGAGGCTTCCGAGCCGATCGCCTCGGAATCCTCATTGGTTTGGGGCCACAGCGGTGGCTGCGGCTGTCGGCTTCTGGTGGTCCCCGGTTACCGCGACACTGCTGTTCCTGGCTCTTCCGGTGTTTTTCGCCTTCGCGTCCGAAGGATTCGACAGGCGCGCCGATGACGCCGACCTCGTCGTCGAAATGAAGCCACGCCGGAGATCAGGTTAAGCCCCACAGAGGAAGGGAGGCCAAGGTGAAGCAGAGCATCGTCCCAGCCGGCGGGGGCAAGGACTACGACTGGGCCAACGACCACGTCTTCGTCAAGGTCACGCTCGACGTGTCCGAAGGCCGGGTGACTATGGTCGAAGACACGCTCAAGATCGGATTCGATCTGGCACGCCATCACCACCGCTCGATGGTCGAGGTCTTCTTCATCCTCGACGGCCACGTCACCTTCGAGTTCGATGACGAGGTAATCCATGCCACCACCGGATCAACGGTCATCGTCCCTCAAGACGTGTGGCACCACGTGACCTGCCCGGATGGGGGACGGCTGCTGACCGTGTTCACCCCCGGGGGATTTGATCAGTACCTAGCCGAACTCGCCGCCATGGGCGCCGATGAACTCGCTGACCCTGCCACAGTCAACCGGCTCGGCGAGCGCTACGACATCTGGACTGGGTAGGACCACGCCTCGCCCCCATCATTGCCGGATGGCCCTCGAGCGGGTGCTTGCGGGGGAACGCCGACCTCATCTCCCTGCGCTGCTGTCGCTGGGCTGGGCGGCCGTAGGCCAGCAGGTCGGTGGGCGGCGGAGCGCAGGCAAGAGAGGGAGAACAGATGGCTCAGGACAAGCGACACGCCCTGATCACGGCGGCTACGGACGGCATTGGCAGGGCGGTGGCAGCGAAGCTCCTCGCCCACGGATGGGCGGTCACCATCGTCGGCCGCGACAGCCAGCGATGCGAGGCTACGGTCCGCGAGCTGGCAGAGGCGACGGCAAACGAGCATGTCGATGCCCTAGTCGCTGACCTCTCCTCACTGCGGGCGACAGCGCGCGCCTGTGACGCCTACCTTGGTCAGCACCAGTTGCTGGACTTCCTGATGCTGAACGCCAACACGATCACCCATGCGCGAGTCCTCACCGAAGAGGGATTCGAGTCTAATTTCGCCCTGGGCTACCTGTCTCGGGTGCTGATGGCCCGCAAGCTTGAAGCTGTCCTGACGGGCACGCCCCGCTCCCAGATCCTCACGGTCGTGGGGAGGAGCCTGTCACGCCTCGACTTCGATGACCTCACCTTGGACAGGGGCTTCAAGAGCATGGATGCGTTGAAACGGTGGCAGTGGGCCATGCACCTCTACACACACGAGTTCAATAAGCGGACTGCGGTACCGATGAACATCTACATGCCAGGGATCGTAAAAACGAAGATTCTCGCCCAAGAACCGCAGCCGACCAAGACGATGATCAAGCTCGTGTACCGGTTGAAGGGAATAACGGTCGACCAGTCAGCCAACAACACCGTTGCTGTCGTGGAAGACATCGCCCTCCACCAAAGGCGCGACTGCTACTACTCAGTCGCCACGCTCAAACCGCCACCTCACCTCGAAGCTGGCACCGGAGATGGCGAACAACTCTGGGACATGACCAACACGCTTATCGCTCCGTACATCTGAGTGCGGGGTGCGTGGTTATGTGACTGATCGACTCCCGCGCGTGGCCCTCTACGAAAGCTCCAGCAGCGCTTTCGGCCTGGTCACCCGGGATGGGCTCGACGTCCCGGCTCAGGCTGGGGTGTCCGGGTTGGCGGCAACGGTGGCGGTGCGGCCCGAGAAGGCGACGAACAGCGCGGCGAACGCAAACACGGCGAACGCGGCAACCGCGAGCACGGTGCCGACCAGGTAGACGGCAGGGCCGACGAGGGATCGGCGGGTGGCGGCCGGGATGCGCGCTCGCAGCTCGGGGTGGCTGAGGTCCCCGGCGTGGGCCAGCCACACCCAGATGGAGGTGAACGAGCTGGCCGTGAGGTCATCACCAACCCGTAGGTGACGGCCGCCGCCGAGTTCTGGGCGCCGTCGCGTAGGTACTCGGCTAACAGGTCGGTGGGCCACGGCACAAGGGCGACTCCAAAAGGCGCGCCAATTCGTGGCCCACCGGAATCCCCAGCTCACGACCTCACCTGCTGAGTCAGAACGTCAAACACCTGCTCCCCCCGGACCACCTTGAGGCGCGTCGTCCCGCAAGAGGAAGCGCTCGAAAGGATGGGCCGGCCGTCAGCCAGCGCAGCGGGCGGGGGGCCTGGTCCCGCGCCCTGACGCGCCAGCCCGCCATCCTCGCCGTCGCTGTGACGGGTGCTTGTCGTCCTGCGGCGGCCGCGGCCCCGGACCGTTCGTCGATCGGCGTAGCGAGCCGGTGTGGGGGGCCAAGGAACGACGCGGCGACCGTGGCGCGACCCGACGTCACCCCCCCGCACGGAACGAATCATGGGGTCAAGGTGTCTTCCTCGAAGAGCGTTCCATTCCGAGTGGCGTGCGCGATCTGAAGGAGGTGCTCGTGAAGCGAGTAGACATCGGCGCGGTCATCGGGCTCGTCATGCTCAGCGCCGCGGGTTGCGGGATCGTCGGCAAGGTGGGACGGACGTCCCCGGGCCGGAGCGTTCGATCACATCGTCGGGCAACCCGCAGCGCGGGTCAGCGTGCCTCACCACGCCCACGACTGGCGACTCCATGGTCATGGTGGACTGGGTCGACCTGTTGCAGCTGAACGCAGTTCAGTACATCTCTGGTCTCGAGGGGACTGTTCCCGCCGTCGCATCGACCCAGCTGGGGCCGGTCGTGGGGCGGGTCCAGTGCCAGCTCAGCGAGTTGAAGTTTCGGACCGAGTCCGGCCCGGCGGTGGACGGTGACGCCGCCTTCATCCCGATCGGCACAGACGTGCACGCCATCCGCGGCTACCAGCCATCGTGCCGGGTCGCCGCACGGGTCGGCGGCGTCAACCGCGTGTACCTGGCCCACGCCGACGTCAACGGGGTCTCGAAACCTGTACCGTGTGCCAAGGCGACCTAGCAGGCGCCTGTCCCGCAGCTGGAGGAGCAGCCAGACGACTGGCCGCACACCACACACGTGACCCTCACCGGAATCACGTCACCAGCGATCCTCGCGCTCATCGGCATGCTCGCGACAAAGTGCGTCCTTCCGCCGCGAGCCGGGCGGTTCGTGCCCGCGTCCTTGCCGCGAGCCAGGCTGCGGCTTTCTTTGGGCACACTTGACGGCGTGTGCAGCTTTGGCGTGTCCCTCCGGGACCCGCCGCCGCCCCTCGTCTTTATCCGGATTGGCCGGATGCCGGTGCAGAAGTCGGAGACGCCTCGGGCCACGTAGGTAACTCGGGGCCCCGTCAAGGCTCTGGCGACCAGTCGGGCCACCACCCACGCCATCAACGTCAGGTCGTTGTGGTCGTCGTCTTCCCATGTCAATGGCCAAGTTGAAGTCCCCGCTGGTGGCCAACTAAAAGTCCCCACCCCTTGCGGTTGTTCAGTTCTTGTTCTGGTGTCCTCCTTGGGCGGTTCGGGCCTGGCGCATCCGGTAGGACTCTCCGCTGGTGACCACGG
>JBBRZV010000135.1:0-5786 GCA_038236365.1 Actinomycetales bacterium
ACCAGCTGGACGTCGCCGCCGGTGCTGGTGACGCCCAGGAGGTCAACAGGCTCGAGACGTGGCTCTGGCTTGATGGACCGGCCAGCCACGAGGGACGTGTCAGCGGCGCCGCCCGCGAGTTGGCCCTGACGATGAACGCCGTCATCTTGGGCAACGAAGTGCCAGACGACGCCGGCACAAGCAACATCGACGCTTGGCACCATCTCGAGCAGATCCAGGCCACCACCACCGTCGCCTGGGGCGACCTCGACGTGCCGTTCATGATCCAGCGCAGTGAAGCGCTCACCACCCGACTGCCGCACGTCCGCCGACACGTGATCCCCGGGACAGCCCATCTGCCCTACCTCGAGCGCCCGGCACTGATCAGTACTCTCATCCAGGAAGCCGTCGCGGCGGGGTAGAGCTCTTCAACAGGTGCAGTCGCATCCCCCCAGGACCGCACCACCAGCGCCAGACATCCCAGCTTCTTCGGGATATGGCAGCTGGACCTTGACGGCTGTCCGGTTGTTTGAAACTATAAGGTTATGGAACCTGATGGTTATGGCGTGGTATTGCTGGACGCCACGTTCCACGCTTTGGCCGATCCGACCCGGCGCGCGATCCTGGCCCGGCTGGCCACTGGTGAGGCGAGCGTGACCGAATTAGCCGCGCCGTTCCCTATCTCGCAACCGGCCATCTCCAAGCACCTCAAGGTGCTCGAGAAGGCGGGTCTCATCTCCAGGGGCCGCGAAGGGCAACGGCGGCCGTGCCGGCTCGAAGCCACGCCCATGCGCGAGGCGACCGCCTGGCTGGCCGACTTCCAGCTGTACTGGGAGGAGAACTATAAGAGGCTCGACGTCCTGCTCGAGTCCCTTCAGAAGGACGACCCATCATGAGCCTCAGCGTCACCACGCCAACCGACCGCGAGATCGTGCTCACCCGCAGCTTCACCGCCCCCCGCCAGCTGGTCTTCGACGCCTACACCAAACCAGAGCTGCTGACTCGGTGGTACGGAGCGCGCGGCTGGAACCTGCTCGGCTGCGACATCGAGCTATGTGAGGGAGGCCGGTACCGCTTCGAGTCCCTGGGTCCGCACGGCGACACCATGGTCCAGACCGGCACCGTCCGCCAGATCCAGGCTCCTGTCCGGCTGGTGCTCACCGAGCTCTTTGAGGATCAGTCGTACCCAGGCCAGACGCTGATCACGCACGAGTTCTCCGAGCACAGCGGACAGACGACGGTCACCACCACCGTGCGATACGCCACACCAGAGGGTCGCGATGCCGCGCTGCGCCACCCTATGGCGCGCGGTGTTGGCGAGTCGGGCGACCGGCTCGTGGAACTGCTCTCCGATCTCCTTGCCAACCACAGAAAGGAACTGCCATGAACTGGACCCTTGAGGTCATCGTGGTCCCGGTGTCCGAGGTGGACCGATCCAAGGCCTTCTACGCTGACCGGCTCGGCTTCAGCGTCGATCACGACACCGTCGTTAGCGACACAGTGCGGGTGGTGCAGTTGACCCCACCCGGCTCGGGCTGCTCGATCGTCATCTCCAAGGGACTTGGTGAAGGCATGGCGCCGGGATCACTGAAGGGCGTTCAACTCGTGGTCGCTGACATCCACAAGGCGCGCGCCCAACTATTGGAGCACGGAGTGGAGGTCGGCGAGGTCACCAAGCTCGGCGAGAACCCGGTGCCCGGGGGGCACGAGCTCGACAACGTTGGCTTCCTGTTCTTCGACGACCCCGACGGCAACTCGTGGGCTGTCCAGCAGATCTCCAACCGCGGCTAACCAGATCTCGCAGACACAACTGCGACAAGCGGAGGTCGACGATTTCTTGACCGATACAGAAAGCAGGATGCTGTATCGGTATAGAAACCCCGGGAAAGGAGATTGACATGGAATGGCTGATGGGTATGTCTCTAGCTGGAATGGTGGCTCTTGGTTCTTAAGCGGGGCGGCGCCGTGATGTGAGGCTCGTGGCCTCGACATGCTGTTGGTTCCTACGACATCAGCTGAAGAGAGCCACGAGCCATGATTGACCGTACGACATTGCTGTTTGCGCTGCCCGGGTTCCGGGTCATAAACGTTTCCCTGGAGCCTGACGGTGGGCGTCTGGTGCTGGTGGAGACCGTCGCGGTCGAGGGCGGTTGCCCGTCGTGTGGGGTGATGTCGTCGCGGGTCAAGGACCGCCCGACGTGCCGGTTGAAGGACCTTCCGCATGGGGTCGTGCCGCTGAGATTGTGGGTTTCTAAGCGTCGGTTCGTGTGCACTGAGAAGCTTTGTGCGCGTGGGTCGTTCACCGAGGTCAGCAACCAGGTCCCGGCCAGGTCCCGGCTGACTACGCGGCTGCGCAGCAAGGTCAGCGCGGCGGTGACGACGACGAACCGGGCGATGAGCGAGGTCGCCGGTGACTACGGCCTGTCGTGGTGGACGGTGCACCGGATCCTGGTGGCCACAGCTGTTCAGGTGCTCGGGCAGGCGGCCCCGACCACGATGATCGGCATCGATGAGACCCGAGCCAGGAGCGTCCGCTGGTTCCGCAAGGAGAGCGGGTGGGCGCGCAGCGACCCGTGGATGACCTCGATCGTGGACCTGGACACGACCCACCCTGGAGGGATCATCGGCCTCGCCCCCGGTCGCTCCGGAGCCTGCGTGGAGGCGTGGCTTTCCTTACAGACCAGGGAGTTCCGTGACGGCGTCCAGGTGGTTGCGATCGACCCGTCAGCCCCGTACGCGTCGGGGATCCGCCGGGCGCTGCCGCAGGCCAGGATCGTCTTGGACCATTTTCACCTGGTGCTCCTAGCCAACACGATGCTCACCGACGTCCGCCAACGCGTCCAGCATGAGCAGCAGGGCAGGCGCGGGATGAAGGTCGACCCGGCCTGGGCGCACCGGCGGCTGTTGCTGCGTGCCGGCAACGAGCTCGGCCCCAAGGCCCTGGCCCGTTTGAGAACCGTCTTCGAGACCGACGACCCGACCAACGAGATCAGCGCCGCCTGGGCCATCAAGGAGCTCCTGCGTCAGATGCTTCAAGCGCACGGCGCGAACGGGTACAGCCGGCACGAGACCTCGAGGCGCCGGACCCGGTTCCTGCAGGCTTGTGTCGACGCTGACATGCCTGAGGCGACCCGGCTGGCGGGGACGATCGAGAGGTGGTGGCCGGAGATCGAAGGATTCCTGCAACTGGGCGTGACCAACGCCCGGACCGAGGGCTACAACCGGGTCATCAAGCAGATCAAACGCTTCGCCTGTGGGTTCCGTAACCAGGACAACTACGAAAGGCGCATCATGTTGCATAGCGCAGCCCACCGGGCCGCGTGAACTACCAGCGGTCGAGGTCAAACCCCGCTAAAAAACCAAGAGCCGGAATGGTTGCCGCCGAAGAGACCCGTAGCGCCCTGCCTGACGCCCGGTCGTGGCATACGTAGATGAGGTCCCGGTGTTCCGGGGCTCGCGTGAAGGCGTCGCCATCGCACTGCGTCACCTCGCTGACCTGGTGGCGCCACGGCACCCGTGGGCATCCCCGCCGTGCCCTGAGTAGGGGGCGCGTCATCGGAACAGGATCTATGGGACGAGTCACGCTGCAGGTCGCCGACCACGTCGGTGTGAGCCGTATGACGGTGTCCAACGCGGTCTCCCGTCCCGACCAGCTTTCGCCCTCACTGCGCGAACGGATCCTGTCGGTGGCCAACGAGCTTGGGTACGTCGGGCCCGACCCGACGGCCCGAGCTCAGGCCAGCGGCGCGGCCGGCACGGTGGGCTTGTTGCTCTCCGACACCCCGAGGTACGCGCTGACCGACGAGGTCGCGATGGCGTTCCTGGCGGCCGTGGCCGCAGAGCTGGGACCGAGCGGACTGGCTCTCACCTTGTTGTCTGCTGCACCCCAGGGGGACATCGCGCCAGCGCGAGATGTCGCCTTCGACGGCGCCCTGGTCTACTCCTGCAACCCGGACTCCACCGCCGTCGGAGGCTGCTTCGACGTCGACTCCCCTGGTGTTCGTGGATCAAGCCCCCGCCCCGGGCATAGCGAGCGTCAACATCGATGACCGGCTCGGCGCTCGGACCGCCGCGCAACACATCGTCGACCTGGGGCATCAACGAGTCGCGCTCGTGACGCCCGGCTTCGCGGGGGACTTCGGGATTCTGACCAACGCGTTGGAGACAACGCCGGCCAACACCGAACGGCAACGTCTGCTCGGTTGGCTTGACGCGCTGGGCGCTTCCAGCCTCGAACCCACCTTCGTCCGCCAGCGCCACGTCGACCCCGAGGATGTCGGCTACACCGCGGCCGAGACCTTGTTCGGAAGTGGCACCTTCACAAGAGGTGACCAGCCAACCGCAGTCCTCTCCTTCTCCGATGCCCATTGCCCGCGGAGTCATTCACAGGATCCAGGAAGCAGGACTGCGCGTGCTGGACGACGTCTCGGTCGTCGGCTTCGACGACAACCCCCTCGCTCGGCGCACCCAACCAGCGCTCACGACGATGCGTCAGGATGTCGAAGCGAAAGGCAAAGCCGCCACCGCCGCCCTCATCAGCGCAATCGGCCGTGACAAGACGCGACCAGCCGGCCGAGGCCGCCACCTCGTGCTCCCGACCGAGCTCATTGTGCGGGACAGCACCGCCAGACCCCCTCACGACCTCTCGGCCACCACAGCGCACCCCACCACCGGGTAAGGACCTCAGAGGCTGCCGACCAATTTCGCCTCCGCCTTCGGCCAGTCACAGGCCGCCCATAATCGGGGCCCTACAGTCAGGACATGGAAGAGCTCAACCGGCTGCTACACCGTGTCGCCGACGAGGTCACGGCATTCCGAGAGTCGCTTGCCGAACGGCCAGTGCGCAACACCGGCGATCTCGAGAGCGTTCGTCGAGGGTTTGCGACGCCATTGCCACAAAGACCTTCTCCCGCCGCCCAGGTGATTGAGGACCTCGTGGCGGCTGCCCGCACGGGTCTGATGGCGACCCCTGGACCGCGTTTCTTCGGGTTTGTCGTGGGTGGGGCGCTGCCCGCTGCGACAGCCGCCGACATGCTCGCCGTGGGATGGGACCAGTGCGCGTTCAACACCGCCCTCGCGCCAGCGGCGTCCGCCGCCGAGGAGGTTGCTGGAGGCTGGCTGAAGGAGCTGCTCGGCATCCCCTCGTCCGCGTCCGTCGGGTTCGTGACCGGAGCCCAATCGGCGAATACGGTTGGACTGACGGCGGCGCGTCACCATGTGCTGGCAGAGGCCGGGTGGGACGTGGAGCGTCGAGGGCTCCAGGGAGCGCCAAGCTTGCGAGTCGTCGCCAGTGAGGAGCGGCACGCCACCATCGACCGGTCGCTGCGCCTGCTCGGTCTGGGTTCGGATGTCGTTGAGCCGGTACGCGCGGATAGCAATGGTGCGATGGACGTGAGCCACCTGGCGCAGGTGCTGGCTGTGGGTCCGAAGGGACCCACGATCGTGTGCCTCCAGGCCGGCAACGTGAACACCGGGGCGTGCGACGACCTGCGCGCCGCCTGCGAGGTCGTTCATTCCCACGAGGGCTGGGCGCACGTCGACGGCGCGTTCGGGCTGTGGGCGGCAGCCAGTCCCACAACGAGTCACCTCACTGATGGTGTCGACCTGGCCGACTCCTGGGGGTGCGACGCGCACAAGTGGCTCAACGTGCCCTACGACTCGGCCTTTGCGTTCTGTTCTCGGCCGCAGGTCCAGGTGGCCGCCATGTCGTACACGGCGTCATACCTCACGGGTTCGGGCGTGGTACCCGGCGCGGCGGACTACACGGCCGAGTCGTCGCGTCGGGCGCGCGGGTTCGCGGTTTGGGC
>JBBRZV010000136.1:0-5673 GCA_038236365.1 Actinomycetales bacterium
CGACGAGCGCCTCACCGGCCCCCGGACACGGAGGTCGGAAAGGCGTTCGCGGCCGCTGCCCGGCGCGGTGTCGACGCGCGCGGAGAACGCGGCCGTAGCCGGACTCCTACGACTAAGTCCTGACGGTACCGTTTGCCGATCGTCTTACGAAACATGACCCAGGAGTCACTGCCGCCGAAACGCTTACGGGCCATCCCGCGCGCGTTGCCATCGGGCGCCGGGTCGACTTCATCGTTCCCGAGTCGCTTCGGGCGGACCAATGGGCTGGATTCGAGCAGGGCCATGCGCCAGCCCGAGATCAAGGACATGGCGATCTACACCGACTCCGGCACAGCAGGAGCGCACCGGTTCTCTCTCAGCTGTCGAGTTCTATCTCGAAGTAGGCGCCCACGTCGTCGTGCTGGATGCGCGCTGACCCGGCCCAGTTTGCGAAGTCGCCGGTGCCGGTATGGGTCACGATGTGTCCAAACCAGGTGCTCGGATCTGACTCAACACCCCCGTGCTGGACCGTAAACGTGCCTTCGCGGTCGTCGTCCGTCCGGCCGCTGATCCGCTCGGTGGCGACGTAAGAGCGCGAGCCCTCTTCGGTGCCGGCGGACATGAAGAGCGTCGTCGCCGTGCCGATGATGCCCGACGTGAAGGTCTTCGTGAAGATCAGTAGCCCGACCCAATCCGCTTCAAGATCTCCTGCCTGAGTCTGTTGAGCGTCCTCGACGGTGAACCGCGCCACCAATGCCATGAGGTCTCCCTATCGTGATGGATCCATTCCTCCACATCATGCCGTTCCCGTTGACGATCAGGAAGCTGGGCCAGATCAGAAGCGGACGGCTACTTGACCAGCACACCGCCGATGCCTCATTGGTACACGTCGAAGCGGTCGCGCCCGACGACTCACAACCCTCAGTGAGGGTCGTAATGGCGGGCCAGGTGTGTACAACCAGGCCCGGGTCACCCTGGCGACCGCGCCTCAGAAGGGGATCGGTGACCGGTCAGCCATCTTGCAGTGACACACGATTGAAATGGCCAGGGTCCATGTGGCACCCGCATTCAGCGGCCTCCGGGACGCAGATTCATCGGTCAAACTGGGGGCCGAGCAATTGCCGGAAACTGACCCAGCCCCCTCACCAGGGCTCGCCATGAAGGTCCACGATTCGCACCAGCATCTCATCGCGTCGACCAGACTCATGCAGCTCGGTGATCAGAAGTCCTTTCAGTCGTTCCGCACTGCTGTAGCCGGCGGGCAGGGAGCGCAGCACGCTCCCCCGTCTGTCGATGACCTGGACCCGCAAGGGGTGAGCTCTGTCGGCGGCCTTGTCGCTTTCCCCCTCGACCGCACTTCGTTGTGGCCGCGCGAGGCTTTCTCTCTCCGGGTGCGCCGCCACAAGGGTGCCGGACCTCAAATGACAGGAATCCCCCACCGCAGCCCCACACTTTGGGCACACAACCATGCGAACGCGAGGGGGTGGTTTGGCGGCTCTCTTTTCGGCTGAGCGTGCCTGCGAGCCTCCTATCGAGTTCATCGAGAATCGAGTCATGAGCCAACCCTGCCACCGCTCCAACTCGACGGACCCCTGGCGCTCCGTCCCGAATCGCAAAATCCTGAGACGACCAGTCTTCGATCTGGCTATCCCAAAGCCCTCCGACCTATTCGCCGGTGACCGATCCGGCTGCGGGCGCTCCCTGCCGGCCGCGCTTGCCGCGGCCCGCGGGAGTGGGAGATGATCGCGACATGGGCGTTCGCCGAGTGGTTCCTGACCTCGCCAGCCAGTCCCTGGAGACGGCCAAAGCCTTCTACGGCGAGTTGCTGGGACTTCAGCCGGTGATGGACCACGGCTGGATCACCACCCTGGCCGACCCGGCACGTCCAGGTACACAGATCAACCTGATGACTCATGACGACACCGCGCCGGTCATCCCCGATGTCTCCATTGAGGTCGATGACGTGGACGCCTGTCACGCGGCGGCCGTACGCACCGGCGCAGAAATCGTTCATCCGTTGTCCGACGAGCCCTGGGGAGTCCGTCGCTTCTTCGTCCGTGACCCCGACGGGCACGTGATCAACGTTTTGAGCCATCCGTAGTTGATGTCCCAAAGCCCCCGGCCCCTGCCGATCGTCTACCGGGAAGGGACAGGGCGTCGTGGTCGATCCGGACGCGATTCGTCCCGCAGGGTGTGTGCTCTGGGTGTCAGGCGGTGTCGGTGCGGTAGCGCGTGAGCACCAGGCCGGAGCGGAACTCACGAACCTCGGCGGGGCAGAGCGCCGGCACCTTCGTGCGGTTCTCAAAGAGCCGGCGGCCGCGGCCCTCGACGTGTGGGTAAGTGAAGAGCCGGTACTCGTCGACGAGGCCGGCATCGATCAACGCGTGGCAGAGCTGAATGCTGCCTGTCACGACGATGTCGCTGCCCTCGGCGCTTTTCAGGGCACGGATGTCGTCGTCGAGGGGCCCGCGCAAGATCGTCGTGCCGTCCCACTCGGGGTCCTGCAGAGTCGCGGAGACGACGTACTTCGCCACCCGGTTGAGGTGGTCCGTCACGCCCGTGGCGTCGTCGAGCTGCTGCGGCCAGTAGCCGCGCATCTCCTCGAATGTCGTGCGGCCGACGAGGAACGCGTCGGAGGCGCGAGCCTGCGCCATGAGCGCCTCGTTGACGTCGGCGAAGTCGTCGTCCTGGTCAGCCGGGCCGAACCAGGACGAGTCGTTGGCTATGACCCCGTCGAGGGTGATGTTCTGGGTGATGATCAGGTCGCGCATGGTGCCTCCTCTTTGTGGCTTTCAGTCTCAGAACGCCGGCTGGCCGAGTCAAGTCGCGTGTTGTGGTGTAGCTGCTCGTCGGGTGCTGCTCATGCGGCAAGTGCTGCGAGATCCTCCTGTTGATCGTGTTTGAGGGAGAGATCCAAAGCTCAAAGGCTCCGTGGGCACGTTGAGGATCAGGCGCATCGACTCCTCTCAGAACCTGGTCTTCCATCACGGCGCTACGGGCTCGTTCCGGCACTTCCGGGCGATCCAGCGCCGGCACCTGCCAGCCGACGGTCCAACTCCGACGCACGCATCGATTCGAGGGGACCGCCCAACCATGGACGAAGAAGTCGTCGCTGCCTTGCAAGCCCAAACGGCATCATGAGAGACGGGAGGGCGCTCACGTAGCCGCCAATCGTGCGTGACCGGCTCCTGTTTGAGCGGTCGCGCAAGCCGAACGACGACCGGACGGCATCTGAGTCAAGCTCGGTGTCCGTAGGACGATCCCAACGGAAGACAGATCCGCCCAGCCGGGCCGAGATTCGACATAGGGCGGCGACGCACTCGGCGACGGCAAGAGAATGCTTGGTCCGTGCCGTGTTCTATGTTCTGTAGATGCTGAACCGAGTCGATCTCACCTTGGACTGTGCGAACCCGAAACTGCTGGCTGCGTTCTGGAAGACCGCTGCCGGGTACGTCGACGAACCACCGCCGCCACCGTTCGCCACGCGTGAGGATTGGCTGGCGCAATTCGACGACGAATTCGACGACGGGATGGACGCAGCGTGGCTGCATGACCCGACCGGCGTCGCGCCCCGCCTGAGCATGCTCCAAGTGCCCGAGCCGAAAACCACTAAGAACCGGCTCCATCTCGATCTGCGGGTGTCCGGCGAAGGCACACCTGAGCAACGCTGGTCGCGTGTCATGACCGAGGTCGCCCGACTCGGCGTTGCCGGCGCGGCAACCCTGCAGGAGTTCACCGGACACCACGTTGTCATGGCCGACCCGGAAGGCAACGAGTTCTGCGTCGCCTAAGCGGTAGTCGACCCCCGACGCGACCGGACACTGATGGGCTTGGGGACGGTGAAGGTCATCTCCTGCGAAGCCCGGCAGTTCGGGCCCGTCAGCGCTCCGCAGCGGATCCTTCTGTGGCACGCTCCGCGTGCCGATCGCGTTCTGGCACGCTCTCCGTGGCGATCAGACGTGGTCCTGCGACAGAGAATCAGGCAGACGGCGCCCAGCCGGGGTCACGCCCCAGCCGACCCAGGAGCCGGTCCTGGGCGGAGGCGCCCTCTGCAACGGCAACGGGTGCCGAGCAGATCCCCTCGCTGTAGAGCGCATCGCCCCAACCGTCGGCTTCGGCACCGAGCATGCGTGCCTCCTCGTCGCTGATCGACCAGTCTTTGCCAGTGGCGCGGGCGACGTCCCAGCCGTGGATGACCAGGTCCCAGCCATAGAACTCTGACATGGTCGCGCCGAAGGTGGTGCGGCCGAAGTAGCCGTCGTATGCGCGATCGGCCGTCCCGTCCCGGCCAAGCACACCTACGACGTCGGCGGCGTGGGCGCGAAACGCTTCGGCGGGGTCGTCCATCGATGGGGCCGGCGTGTCGAGCAGGTCGTGGCGGGCGAGGAAGTCACGCTCGGAATCGATCACGTGCGCCACCACGTCCCGGACGGTCCACCCCTCGCACGGACTGAGGTCGTCCCAGCGGCCACAGGTGGCCTCAAGGATCTGAATGAAGCGTTCCGCCCGCTCGGCGAACGCCTGGGCTGTTGCACTGGTGGTCATGCCTAGAGGCTACGGATGAGGTCGTCACCTGCTCTTGCAATAATCCGACAGGTGACGTTCGAGGCCGGCCCGCAACCGATCGATCCGATCGATCGCGCCCACCTGACCGGTGCCAGCAGGCCTTCGCCGCCGATCTTCCGCTACGGCCCAAGCGACGCGCTGCGGCCGCTAGTGCAGCGCTACTGGGTCCCTGTTTGGTCGCAGGCCGAGCCCAGCGTCCAGAGGACGCTTCAGCACCCCGCGTGTCTCATCGTGGTCAGCAACACCTACGCCCGCTTCTACGGCGTCGTCCGTGGCCTGTCGACGGTCACCTTGGACGGCACCGGGTGGGCCGTCGGGACGATGCTGACTCCTGGTGCGGGCAGCGCGCTGCTCGGTGGGTCGGTGTCGTCAGTGACCGATCGATACGTCGACGTCGACGAGGTGTGCGGCCTCGACGCCCCGAAGCTCGTACGTCGGGTCCGCGAGGCGATGTCGAGTGATCCGGCGGACATCGCGGCCCACGTTGCGGCGATCGCCGAGGTCGAGCGTCAACTGAGCTTGTTGCTACCAATCGACGAGGAGGGGTTGATGGTCAGCAACATGATCGCCTGGCTGGGCGAGCATCCCGAGATCGACAGGGTCGCCGACCTCGCCGATGCTTTTGGGCTTGGCGAGCGCGCCCTTCAGCGGCTGATACTGCACCGGGTCGGCATGACACCAAAGTGGCTGATCCAGCGGCGGCGTCTCCACGACGCCGTCGAACGGCTGAAGGCCGGCGCCACGTCGCTGGCGCAGATCGCCGCCGACCTTGGGTACACAGACCAAGCCCACTTCACCGCCGACTTCCGCAAGGTTACCGGCGTGACTCCAGGGCGCTACCTGAAGGATCAGCCCCGGTGACGAGAGATTCCTAGCGGCCCCCAGGCTCGTCGGGGCCCTTGCCGATGACGAGTCGGAGCTCTGGGTCGGACCTCGCACAGGAACGCGATCAAGCCGGTCCCGATCGCTTGGAGGGTCGCCATATGGGGATCGCTATGCGGGCCTCGGCGGGGTTGTCCAAGATGACTCAGGACGCGCTCCGCGACGATCTCTGGCGCTTTCCTATCGGGTGCCAGATGATCGAGGCCATCGATGAGCTCGCTCGCTGAGTTGGGGAGCACCGCGGTC
>JBBRZV010000137.1:0-5672 GCA_038236365.1 Actinomycetales bacterium
GCGGATCAGCACCTTGCGGCCCGCACGGTTGCCCCGGCGGTGGGTGGGCAGCTGAGCCAAGGCGTCCTTGATGACCGCGATGTGGTCGGTGGCGGTGTTGGAACCGGCGTTGCCCGGACGCAGCAGCACCGACAGCGGCTCACCGGTACCTTCGGCGCCGTGGTCGACAAACGAGAACAACGGGTGAAAACCGAAGCCCTTCTTGTAGGTCGGGGCAGCCTGTTCCTTCTCTGAGTGCGAGCCCAGCAGCGTCGCATCCAGGTCCACGATCAGCGGCGCCGCCGAGCTCGCACCGTGGTTCGGGGCATGCTTGCCGGCCAGCTTCCAAGCCCGCGCCCGGCCCGCGGCCCGGGCGGTGTCGATCGCAGCCAACACTGCCGGTGCGTCTGCAGCCAACGCGGTGATCGTGCGCGAGACCGTCGCGTCAGAGGCCACCAGCCCATACAGTCCTGGTTCGCCACGCAGCAACGCGATATCGGCCAGACAGTCCCCACCCAACGCCAACGTGAGCGCCAGGTCCAGGACAACCTTGGCCGGGTCATGGACCGCCAACGGCTTACGCCAACCTGACAGCGCCGCCGACAGCGTCGGCCCCAAACCCGACGCGGTGATCGTCTCGGTCAAGAGCACCCCACCGGCCTGACCCACCGCCGCTGAGTTCGTCGTGTCGACCTGGAGACGCGGATAGAAACCGGTACTGTTACTCACCTGAAAGGTGCTCCTTGAACTTGCGGATTACGGACCTCGACAATCCACATCTTCGCAGGTCAGGGGCACCTTTCGGCCGTTCACACCCAGTCACACAGCCCCGCCATGAAATCTCGAGGTTAGGGCGATCTGGGTGCCCGTGCCGGTCAGCAGAACGCGGTTGCCGCTCGGCTCGTTGCCGAGGTCCTTCAAACCGAGCCGGTCGCGGTAGAAGCTGGTGGCGCGGGACACGTCCACGACGGGCAGGACAACCGTCAGCTGAGCGTTGTTGCTCATCGGGTACCTCCAGGTGGGGTCGCGTAGCAGTGCAGGACTTCCTAAGCCTGCCCGTCATGGTCGTGTCGCAACGGTGCCGAGTGCAATAGTCCGCCGCTGTCTGGCCCCGCCCGTAGAGTGCTGGCGTGCCTCGCGAGATCACCCGGCTGACCCAGGCCCAGGCCCGACGGATCGCCATCGTCGCCCAGGGCCTTGCCGATCCCAGGCCGGCTCCGGGCAAGGTCTCCATGCGCCACGTCCAGCGGGTCATCGACCGTGTCGGCATCATTCAGATCGACAGCGTCAACGTCCTCACGCGTAGCCACTACCTCCCGTTCTTCTCCCGCCTCGGCCCATACGACACAGCGCTGGTGGATCGCGCCCGGGACGTCGGCCCGCGGCGTGTAGTCGAGTACTGGGCGCACGAGGCGAGCCTGATCCCGCCGCAGACTTGGGCGCTGCTCAACTTCCGGATGAAGGGCGCCCTCTCCGACTCGTGGGGTGGCATGCAGCGCGTCGCCCTCGAGCACCCCGAGCTGGTCCAGGCCGTATTCGCGGAGGTCACCACCCGCGGGCCACTCACCTCCCGCCAGCTTGAGGTGGCTCTGGCGCACGACCTGCCGCGGGACAAGTCCGAGTGGGGATGGAACTGGTCCCTGGTCAAGGCCGCGGTCGAGCATCTGTTCTGGGCGGGCAAGATCAGCAGCGCCGGGCGCACCTCGCAGTTCGAACGACGCTATGCCGCCCTCGAGCTTGTGTTGCCCAAAACGGTTGCAGCACAGTCGATCTCGCCCGAGCTGCGACCGCCTGATGAAGAGGCGTTCCGTCAGCTCATGCTGATCGCCGCCAAGGCTCATGGGGTCGGCACCGAGCAGGATCTGCGCGACTACTTCCGGCTCAAGCCCGAGATGGCGCGCCCGGCGCTCGCCACCCTGGTCGCGGCCGGGGACCTTGCCCAAGTGAGCGTTGACGGATGGAAGCGGCCGGCATACCTGCACAAGGACGCGCGCATTCCGCGCTCAGTTCACGCTGAGGCGCTCTTGAGCCCCTTTGACTCCCTGATCTGGGCGCGGGACCGGACTCTGGCGTTGTTCGACTTCCATTACCGGCTCGAGATCTACGTCCCCGCCCACCTGCGTATCCACGGCTACTACGTGCTGCCGTTCCTCTACGGAGACAGTCTCGTCGCACGCGTCGACCTGAAGGCTGATCGGGCGGCCAACGCGCTGCGGGTGCAGGCGATCCACTGGGAGCCGGGCGCGCCGCCGGAAGCCAAACCAGCGCTCGAAAGTCAGCTGGCCGATATGGCCTCGTGGCTGGGCCTTGGCGCGAGGGTGGGACGCCCTGCCGATCGCCAAGGAACAATCACGATGACCACAGAGTCAGTCACGTGAGCGCTATAGTGATCACGTGACTGACGCGTCAGGTTAGAGGTTAGATCATGGATATCTCAAACGGACTCTCGGTAGTCACGCCGACGCTGGACGCCTGGGTTTTGCGCGCCCTAGTGCAGACGACGCGACCCTTGAGTGGGCGCCAGATCGCCCGGCTTGTCGAGCAGGGAAGCCTGGGTGGGGTTCAGAAAGCTCTGGCTCGCCTCGTTGAGCAGGGGGTCGTGCTGGCCGACGCCCATCCCTCGGCCACCTTGTTCACCTTCAACCGTGACCATCTGGCGGCCAAGCCCGTGATCGAGCTCGCCCGGCTCGGCACCACGCTGGTGGAGCGACTCAAGACGTTCATCCAGGCCTGGGCGATCCAGCCGCAGCACGCGTACCTCTTCGGCAGCGCCGCGCGCCAGGACGGTGACACCTACAGCGACGTCGACATCCTTTTGATCCACGCTCAGAGCTCGATGCAGCGCCGGGACGATTGGAGCCTCCAAATCGACGATCTTGCCATCAAGATTCGGCTGTGGACCGGCAATGATGCGGGGATTCTGGATCTCAGCCCCGCTGACCTAGACCGCATGCAGGTCAACAATGAGGCCGTCCTTGACAGTTGGCATCGTGAGGGGATCCTGCTCGCGGGCATGGAACTTCCACGCCGTCAGGTCGCACTGACATGACGCCCAGGGCGCAGAGTCGAACCACCCGGTGCAACCGCCAGCAGGCGAATCAGCGACTGCGGCAGGCCGAAGGCTTTCTGCGATGGGCTCAAGCAGCGTTGGCAGACAAGGAGGATGCGGTCAACCTTGACGTCGCCGCTTCGCTGGCTGTCCTCTCGGGCATCGCTGCCAGTGACGCCCTGTGCGGCAAGGCCCTGGGGTACTACTCGAGAGGTCAGAGCCATGCTGGCGCCGCGAATCTGATCCGGTCGATCCAGCCCGCGGGCCCAGACCTGGCGGGGAAGTTCACGCAGCTTGTCGCCTATAAGGACGATGCCCAGTACGCCCCGAAGACGATGGGCGAGTCGTCGGCGAAAACAGCTGTTCGGCAGGCAGCCGAGCTCGTGGGGGCAGCCAAGACACAGCCCTAGAACGAGAGCGAACGCTCCCACTCGTCGACCAGCAGGTCGAAGCGCAGCAGGTCGGCGAATGTCCCATCACCCAAGGGTTCGGACTGTCGGTCCCGGCCGATCGGCACGAAGCCGTTGGCTCGGGCGATGTGCAATGAGGCCAGGTTTCCATCAGCAGCATTGAGCCGCAGGCGTTTTCGACCCAGGCCCCCATCCTCGCGGGCGATGAAGGCGTGCCGCACCGCCAGACGCACGGCTTGGGACATGACGCCGCGACCTCGCGCCTCGGGATGGGCCCAGTAGCCGATCTCCCCAGCGGTTCCTTGAGCGTCGCGAAGGGCCATCACGGCAATCGAGCCAAGGCAAAGGTCGGTCGCGGGGTCTGCCACGCACCAGTACAGACCGCTTCCCGCCTGGGCGCCGTCGATACATCCTGCGATGTAGGAATGGGCGTGTTCGAGTGTGTACGGCGACGGCAGGTTGGCGGCCAGCCAGTGCCGGGTCCGCTGGTCCGAACACGCCTCCACAACCCGATCCGCATCGGTATGCCGCCACTCGCGCAACTGGATCCCGGGAACACCCCCCGCGAGAAGAGGATCGCTATCCAGGGTCACCGGCTCCCAGCCCCCTGCGCGTGCCCGGTGTGGATGGGTTCCCGCCTCCAGCCCGGACGCGACCAGCTCAGAGGCGAGCAGCTCGAAATACATGCCGTCGGACAACGACCCGTCGGCCCGACGCCACGCCTGGTGGTCGGCGCCCCACCGTCTGAACCCCGCCGAACGCAGGATCGACTGCGAGACGTAGTTGTCGCTGTTCGTCGCGGCATGCAGCCGGGTCAGGCCGAGCCCACCGTGCTCGACCGGCCTGAACGCGTGAGCCACCACGGGCCCAAGCGCCTCTCCGATGACGCCGCGCCCCCGGGCACCCGGGCGAAGCCAGTAGCCGAGCTCGCCCTGAAAGCGAAGGTCTGCCGGTCCCATCCCGAAGACCTGGACGTTGCCAAGCATCTGGTCGGTCGCAATGTCGGCGACGCACCAGTGGACATCCGCCCCGGTGTCCATGTCCGCCCGCCGGCGCGCCAGCCACTTCGGGAAGTCATCGGGCCCGGGCTGGGCGCCGTCCGGCATGAAGCGCAGGCTGGCCTCGTCCGGGCCTTCACCGGGGCCGGGGGAGTCGGCGTCGCGCCAGGGACGCAGCCGCAGTCGCGGTGTCTCGAACACCGGTGGCGGGTCACCGGGCCGGGGCGAGCGGTCGTCATACTGCTCGAGGTCAGCCATGACCTCACCCAACCCGATATTGGGCCCTCGAAGCAACGCGGCCCCGCGCCCAGCACGGGCTCAACCCCCAGACCGACTAACCTAGATGCGATTCAGCACATCCGCTTCCGCAGATCCGTAATCTTGTTGATTTCACCAGGAGTATCGCGTGCCCATTCCGATCATTGACAGGCTGCTGCGCGTCGGCGAAGGCCGCGTGCTCAAGAAGCTGCAAGTCATCGCGACGCAGGTGAACTCGATCGAGGAGGACTTCGAGAAGCTCACTGATGAAGAGCTGCGCGCCGAGACCGACGTCTTCCGCAAGCGCCTGATCGACGGCGAGACCCTGGACGACCTCCTGCCAGAGGCTTTCGCCGCGGTGCGTGAGGCGAGCAAACGGACGCTGGGCAAGCGTCACTTCGACGTACAGATCATGGGTGGCGGGGCGCTGCACCTCGGCAACGTCGCGGAGATGAAGACCGGTGAGGGCAAGACGCTCGTCGCGACCCTCGCGTGTTACCTCAATGCCCTTGAAGGCAAAGGCGTCCACGTCATCACGGTGAACGACTACCTGGCCGAGTACCAGTCCGACCTGATGGGCCGCGTCCACCGCGCCCTCGGCATCGAGACCGGCTGCATCCTCTCCTCGATGGCCCCGGCGCAGCGCCGTCTCGAGTACGCCAAGGACATCACCTACGGCACGAACAACGAGTTCGGCTTCGACTATCTGCGCGACAACATGGCGTGGTCCACCGAGGAGCTGGTCCAGCGAGGCCACTCCTTCTGCATCGTCGACGAGGTCGACTCCATCCTCATCGACGAGGCCCGCACCCCGCTGATCATCAGCGGTCCGGCCGACCAGGCGACCAAGTGGTACGTCGAGTTCGCCTCCCTGGTCAAGCGCCTGACCCGTGGCGAGGACGGCGAGGGCGACTACGAGTGCGACGAGAAGAAGCGCACCGTCGGTGTGATGGAGGCCGGGATCGCCAAGGTCGAGGA
>JBBRZV010000138.1:0-5417 GCA_038236365.1 Actinomycetales bacterium
CCGGCACCGTGACCACAGGCATCGTCAGCGCGCTCAACCGGCCCGTGACCACGTCGGATCAGCAACAGACCAATCCCTTCGGGCAACAGTCCGCCTCAAGCTCTGTCGTCACCAACGCCATCCAGACCAGCGCAGCGATCAATCCCGGCAACAGTGGCGGAGCCCTCGTCAACGCCAACGGCCAGCTGATCGGGATCAACTCCGCCATCGCCTCGCTCGGGTCCTCCAGCGGAACGTCATCCCAGAGTGGCAACATCGGCATCGGCTTCGCGATCCCGGTCGATCAGGCCCAGTCGATCGCCCAACAGCTGATCTCGTCCGGCACGGCGAAACACGCCTACCTCGGGGTCAGCTCCAAGGACGACGTGGTGAACGCCGGGTCCGCAAAGCGCGCTGCTGCCGTCGTCGTCAACGTCGTCAGCGGGACACCTGCAGACCAGGCCGGGCTCAAGGCAGGTGATGCGATCATCGCGATCGACAGCAAGGCAATCGACGGATCCCTGTCGCTCGTGGCCCAGGTGCGCGAACGCACGGTCGGCGACAAGGTCATCATCACGATCGTGAGGAACGGGCAGAACAAGGACCTCACAGCCACCCTGACAAGCAAGCCCGCCACGAACCAGTAGCACTACCTGTCCTCTGCAATTCGCGCTAACGGCAAGTGTCTTCCGCAGGCTAGGCTGCACGACTCCCCACGTGCACCTTCCCGCGGAAGGCATTTGTCGTGACCTCTGTTGTCCCCGAGCTCGGGCACGAGCGTGAGTACCTCGCTCGTGCCCGCACCGAGCTCACCCGAATGCGCGAGCAGACCCTGTCGTTGGAGGCTCACGGGGGCGACAGGGTGTCAAGCGAGTTCCTGGCAGCAACGCTGTACCGCCGGGCACAGTCGCTGATCGACGACCCGACCACCAGTCTTTTCTTCGGCCGGATCGACCAGGATCTCGAAGGGGGCAAACACCCCGAGCGTTGGTACATCGGGCGACGCCATGTCGCCGACTCCCACGGCGACCCCGTCGTCATCGACTGGCGGGCTGAGGTCTCGACGGCGTTCTACCGGGCATCCCGGGCGGAGCCGATGGGAGTGAGCCGGCGTCGCCGCTTCGGTATTGACCATGGTCAGCTGACCGCCTTTGAGGACGAGCGGCTCGACAGTGGCGATGACGCCGCAGCCGCCGAGCCCCCATTCCGGAGCCAGATCCTTGCCGGCGAGATCGAGCGGCCACGGGTGGGGCCAATGCGGGACATCGTCGCCACGATCCAGCCTGAGCAGGACGTCATCGTGCGCGCCGACGTGGCGACAACGATATGCATCCAGGGCGCCCCAGGGACAGGCAAGACTGCGGTCGGGTTGCACAGGGCGGCCTGGCTGCTCTACGCCTTCCGTGAGCGCCTGGCGCGCAGCGGCGTCCTGGTCATCGGTCCGAACCGCGCCTTCCTCGACCACATCGGTGCCGTGCTTCCGGCACTGGGGGAGGTGGAAGTACGTCATTGCACGATCGACGAGCTGCTCGCGTCCGTACCGGTACGCGGCGTCGACAGCGTCGACACCGCTGTGCTCAAAGGAGACTCGCGGTTGGCAGAGATCATGCGGGCGGCGGTTTGGTCTCATGTGAAGGAGCCCACGACTGCATGTGTGCTGCCGCGCGGAGTCTACAAATGGCGAGTGCCGGCATCCGAGGTGGCCGTGATCGTGCAGGAGCTGAAGACCCGCGGGGTGAGGTACGACGCCGCGCGACAGATGCTGCCGCACAGGCTGGCACACGCGATCCTGCTACAGATGGAACAAGCTGGCGACTCCCCCGACGACCGCGTCCAGGACGCTGTTGCACGCTCTGCTGCAGTCAGGAGATACGCCAGTCAGGTATGGCCGGCACTCACCCCCAAGGCAGTCCTGTTCAGCTTGCTCTCGGACGCTACTGCTCTGGAGAGTCATGGCTCCGATGTCCTCAGCGCGCAGGAGCGCTCAACGCTGCTGTGGGACAACCCTCCTGTCGGCCGCGGATCGGCACGATGGTCGCAGGCCGATGCCGTCCTGCTCGACGAGATCGGCGACCATCTGCAGCGCATCCCCAGTCTGGGACACGTCATCCTCGACGAGGCCCAGGACCTCTCGCCGATGCAGCTAAGGGCGGTGGGTCGACGATGCTCGACCGGATCGGCAACCGTTCTGGGTGACCTCGCACAGGGCACGACACCCTGGGCCACCGACTCCTGGGAAACCTCGCTGGGGCACCTCGGCAAGCCCGCGGGCCTCATCGAGATCCTCTTACGCGGGTTCAGGGTGCCCGCGAGTGTCATCGAGTTCGCAGCTCGGCTTCTGCCCTCGATGGCTCCCGGACTCGACCCACCGGTGTCTGTGCGCGAGAACCCCGGTCGCCTCGAGGTTGTCCACGTCGACGCGGCTCTTCTGTACGAGCGTGTGGCAACAGCCGCTGCCGAGTACGCCGGCGAACCTGGCTCGGTCGGAGTCATCGCAGCGGATGCTTCAGTGAGATCGGTCTCAAAGGCCTTGTCCGTCATAGGAATTGGGCATGGGGTACTGGGCGCCGACCACGGAGATGTCGACCACCAGGTTGATGTCGTTCCGGCAACTGTGGCCAAGGGATTGGAGTTCGACAGAGTCATCGTCGTCGAGCCTTCGGCCATCGCAGCGGCCGAGCCGGACCGGCGCACAGGGCTGCGCCGGCTCTACGTCGTGATGACCCGCGCTGTTTCCGAGCTCACGGTGATTCATGCCGCGGCGCTGCCCGTGGAGCTGCGCGGTGACGAAGAGCAGATCTGAGCGGCTGACAGAATGGTGGTCATGCCTGCCTTGGCCACCTGGTGGACCCTGGACGTGCGTGCCGTTGCGCCGCACGCCGCGCACTACGCCGTGGAGCGAGCAGCCGCCGACCTGTTGACGCGATGGACCGAGCCGGCCCGCAGATATCACACGACCAGGCATCTGGTGGAGATGTTCTGGGCGCTTGAAGAGCTGGAGGCGGTCGGAGAGATTGACGAGCGTCAGGGCGCGGTCGCGCGGCTCGCCGCGTGGTTCCACGACGCGGTCTACCGCCCGGGCGCCAGCCACGGCTCGAACGAGGCGGACAGCGCCGCACTCGCACGGGACCACCTGCTCGAGGTCGGGCTGGAGGAGGAGGACATGGATGCCATCGACCGGATGATCCAGGTCAGCGTGAACCACGACGCCCACCACAAGGAGCCCCTGGAGGCGGCCTTTCAGGACGCAGACCTGTGGATCCTGTCTGCGCCGGCGGAGCGGTTCGACGGGTACTGCGATCAGGTTCGCGAGGAGTACGCGGCGTTGACCGACGCGGCATACCGGGAAGGGCGTGCGACCATCCTCGAGGCATTTTCGCACCGCGACACGATCTACCGCACCTCCCACGCGCTGCACCTCTGGGAGGCAACAGCCAGGATCAACCTCGGCCGCGAGCTGGCCCGGCTACGCGCGTGATGGCCAGCAACGGCCACCAGAACTCGCCGCTGCATCGTCGCTCGGCCTCTGGCCAGCGCACCCACTCGGCGGCGTCGACGTCCTCGCCCTGCGGCTCGACAGGCGGCATCACATCCTCGAGCACCGTCACGAAGCAGGCGACGTAGTTGCGATTGTTCGGCCACCGACCGGTCGGACCCTCATCAAGGGTCACCCGCTCATAGCCGCAGGGAGTCAGCATCGCCGGATCGAGGCGCAGACCTGACTCCTCCCAGGTCTCGCGGATCGCACACTCCAGAACGCTCTCGCCCGGTTCACGTCCGCCCGCCGGAGCCCCCCATGCATCACGGGCCACGGTGCGCACGAGCAAGAGCGCGTCACTGGCGTCGGTGACGAAAACTGCTGCCGCTGCAGTGAGCTCATCGGGAGTCGTCAAGCGTGAGGCAACAACGTGAAGGCTGTGCCCGACATCGAGATGAGGCAAGACATCTCGATACGCCGCCAGCGGTCGCTCCCCCTTACGCTTCTGGAACCGTAGCCCGCTGTCACGAAGCCGACGGGCCAGATCCTTGCCTTCCGTTGGCCGGGCTCCCGCCGCGACGAGGGCGGCATACGACTCCTGAGGCACGTCAAAATGGTCACCCTCGAAGCCACGGGCAGGTATTCCGGTCTGCGCCGCAAAGGTGCGCAGCTCGTCATAGGAGGCGTCGCTGATCAGGTGAGACCACAGGCGGCCGTGCGCTGGCCAGCGCGGTGGGTCGATCCAGATCGTCAACGGCTGCTCCCTGCTTTCCTTGGCCGATCCCAATGTTTCCACGCGGGCCGTGAAGTCGCAGTAATCGACCCGCCAAGCCAGGTTTCGGTCAACTGAATGCGACTTCACCAGCGAGTGGGACATGGCGTGCACAGCTCTGGGGGCAACGCGAAGGGCGGCTCCCCCGTGTGGGGGAACCGCCCTCTGCTGTGTAGCTCTTGAAGCTCAGGCTCAGTTGCCTTCGCTCAGAAGCCCATGCCACCCATCTCGTCTCCACCGGGGCTTGCCGCAACAGCCTTTTCGGGCTTGTCGGCGATGACGGCCTCTGTGGTGAGGAAGAGCGCGGCGATGGATGCAGCGTTCTGCAACGCCGAGCGGGTGACCTTGGCCGGGTCGATGATGCCCGCGGCGATGAGGTCGACGTAGTCGCCGGTCTCAGCGTCAAGGCCCCAACCGGAAGGCAGGTTGCGGACCTTCTCGGCCACAACGCCGCCCTCGAGACCACCGTTGAAGGCGATCTGCTTGAGCGGAGCCTCAGCCGCGACGCGAACGATGTTCGCACCCGTGGCCTCGTCACCCTCAAGGTCGAGCTTGGCGAATGCCGCGTCGGTGGCCTGCAGCAGAGCCACGCCACCACCGGCGACGATGCCCTCTTCGACGGCCGCCTTGGCGTTGCGCACGGCATCCTCGATGCGGTGCTTGCGCTCCTTGAGCTCGACCTCGGTGGCCGCGCCTGCCTTGATCACAGCAACGCCACCGGCAAGCTTGGCGAGGCGCTCCTGGAGCTTCTCGCGGTCGTAGTCCGAGTCGGACTTCTCGATCTCGGCCCGTATCTGCTTGACCCGGCCCGCAATCGCGTCGACATCGCCAGCACCCTCGACGATGGTCGTGTCGTCCTTGGTGACAACGACCTTGCGCGCCTTACCGAGCGACTCAAGCTCGGTGGTCTCGAGCTTGAGACCGACCTCCTCGGAGATCACGGCAGCACCGGTGAGGATGGCGATATCACCAAGCATGGCCTTGCGACGGTCACCGAAGCCCGGCGCCTTGACGGCGACCGCGTTGAAGGTGCCGCGCAGCTTGTTGACGATCAGGGTGGCCAGCGCCTCGCCCTCGACGTCCTCGGCGATGATGACGAGCGGCTTGCCCGACTGCGCGACCTTCTCCAGGAGCGGGATCAGCTCGCGGAGGCTGCCGATCTTCTTCTCGTGGAGGAGGATCAGGGCG
>JBBRZV010000139.1:0-5294 GCA_038236365.1 Actinomycetales bacterium
CGATCGCCGTGTCGGTTTACCTAGGCGGCAAGGGTGGCAGGGCGACGATGCTGCGCGCCGAAAATGGGACCGCGTTGCGGGCGAACTGGCGCATGACACTGATCGCGACGGCTCTGACGGCCATGGCCTGTTGGGCCGCCCAGGTTGTGGACGCCTCGGGCTACACAAAGTTGGCCTGGTTCATGATGCTGGCCTCCTTCGTCTGGGCTCTTACGGCTTTCTTCCGTCTGGTGTGGTTGTTCAACCGCCTGATGCAAATCGCTGAAGCTGATGAGCGAGATGACGCTCGACCAGTCGGCCAACTGAGTGGACGATGGAAGAGCGGAACGGCCTGACCGTAGTCGTTGGCGGCGCCCAGTCCTACCGTCGCGCCGCTGATCGTCGTCGATCCCAATGGTCCCTGAGCACTGTAGGTTCCGACTCGTGCGGCCAACGTGGGTTGGGCCAGAAGCCCATCGAGTTTCTCGGAAGAGGCCCGCCTGTGGAGGACCGCTCGTGGTGAATGGTCGTCCCCTGGACCGACGCCGCAGTTCGCAAAATTGTGCAAGGGGTGTCCGGTTGGCCCCGGCTGACGTCGGGTATCTGTGGGGAATCCGCACGTAAGTTGTCGATGGAAGGGACGTTTTCGCTGGTCACGGCCTTGTCGCCTATGGTCTGTAAATCCATCGCGAAAGCTTCGAAGGTTCGAATCCTTCACCTGCCACCGAGTGCGTGAGAGGGCCTCTGACCAGCGGAAACGCCGGTCAGAGGCCCTCTTGATATACCCGGTGGGGGTATCCAACTGCTTCTGTTTTGGCAGTCATCAGCTTCGGAGGCCACAGGCCTGTGACCAGCGCAAACGCGCGGACCGGCTTGGGCGGGTTCGAGGTTTGTGGGGAATGCGTGGGGAAGTTTGGGTCCAGGCCAGGGTGCTGGCCGGACTGCCGGCGCGCTGACGTGCGGGTATGGCGGGGGTGGGGGTATGTAATCGCGGTGGAAACCAACACCATCGCGCTTGACAACAGTTGCGTGACGAGGCGGTTGGGTCCGACAGAAACCGATGGGCCTTTCCGGTCCTCGACGCTGGCTTGGGGTTCGCCGTAGGACGTGTCTGAGCGGGAATCTTCACCGGGCGAGTGCCGCGGACACCTCGTCGGGTGCACAGTGTCTGACCTGCTGCGCTCTCGTTGGCCGTTCGTCATTCGGGACCCTGGTAGGGATGGGTCGCGCGTGGTCAGTAGATGAGTGCGTCCCTTTTCTTTCGTTCACTTGTCTTGTCGGACCGCAGTGTGTTCGGCAAGGACTGACCTGGCGGAGTCTCGGAGCAGCTGTGTGAGTCGTTGGATCCCCGGGTCGGGCTGGGCCGGGCTGCGGGTGACAACTAGGTCGTGACGGAAGATCGGTGACTTGAGCGGGTGAAGGCGGACGCCTTCGGGGACTCTGGCGACGGTTAGCTGGGGAACGAGGGCTACGCCGGCACCGACTGCGACGAGCTCTAGGAGTACCGAGAAGTCGGAGGCCTCCGCGACGCGGCGGGGGCTGAAGCCGGCCAGCCCGCATGCACGCTGCGCCATCTCGTAACAGCTCCATCGCTCGTGAGGCAGCACCCAGTCGTGAGCGGCGAACTGGGCCAGGTCAACGGCATCAGAGGAAGCCGACTGTTTGATGGCAGGGTCGTCGTGTCGGGTAGCGAGCCAAACGGGCTCGGAGAGTATGCGGGTGGCGATCAAATCAGCGTCGTCGCCTTGGGACACGTTCGAGTAGCAATGCGTGACCGCCAGGTCGAATGCGCCGCTGGAGAGCCCGGAGAGGGCATCTTGTGGTTCGCATTCGGTGAGGCGCAACCTGAGACCGTGCCCCGGTTGTTGGAGTAGCTGGCGCCAGGTGTGTGCCACGAAGGTGCGGGTGGCTGAGGGGAAGGCGGCCAGGGAGTACGTGCCGGCTGCGCCTTCACGCAGGGCAGCGACCTCGGTCTCCGCGAGATGGAGCATGTCGACGATCTTGTGGCCCCGCTGGGCTAGCAGGCGCCCGGCGGGGGTGAGGGCGATGCGGCGGCCCCGTTTCTCGGTGAGGGTCAGCCCGACTTCGCGTTCGAGGGTGGAGAGCTGCATGGAGACTCCCGGTGCGCTCAGGTGAAGCTGCTTCGCGACCGCGCCAACCGTGCCCAACCGCTCGAGTTCGCTGAGCATGCGGAGCTTTCGACTATCCAACATGTAAGCGATTATTGCTGGTTAGGTAAGTAATAGTAAATAGACATGAACTGTTCTGGGTCCGATACTGATCAGATGCGATCGCTAAGGACGGTTCTGGTAGGTGGCGCTGTGGTGGTGCTGTGGGCCAGTGCCTTTCCCGCGATCAGAGTGGCCGCCCCCTACCTCGGGGTACTGGGCCTCTCGCTCGCGCGCATGGCCGTAGCCACCGCAGCCCTGCTGGCGCTGACACCGTGGCTGCCGGTGCGACTCCCAGCTCGGCGGGACCTGCCCTTGGTGGGCGCGTGCGCCTTCTTCGGGATGGCGGCCTATCAGCTGCTGCTGAACTGGGGTGAGCTCTACGTCCCGGCGGGCACGGCCAGCATCATTGTGGCGGCGGCCCCGCTGGTGAGCGTTGCGATTGCTGCCGGAGCCTTCGGCGAACGGCTGACGGTCGCCAAGCTCGTGGGCAGCGGCGTCGCCTTGGCCGGCGTGGCTTTGGTCTCGGCGTCGCGGTCCGGCCTGACCGTCAGCGGCTCGCTGTGGATCATCGTTGGGGCAACCGTGGTGCAGGGGATCTACCACCCGCTCACCAAACCACTGCTGGCGCGTTACTCAGGACTCGAAGTGGCGACCTACGCGATGGTGGGCGGCACACTGATGCTTCTGCCAACCCTCCCGTTTGCCTGGCAGGACATGGCAACCGCGGGGGGCTCCGCGTGGTGGTCCGCGGTCTACCTGGGCCTGATGCCCTCCGCACTGGGATTCGTTCTCTGGGGTTACGCGGTGGCTCGCCTCCCCATCGCGACATCGACGTCGTTGCTGTACCTGGTGCCGCCGGTCGCCGTGCTGATCGCCTTCGTGTGGCTAGATGAGGTCCCCCTCATCACCGAACTACTCGGCGGTCTGGTCGTCATCCTGGGTGTCCTTACGCTTACCCTCGGTGATCGCCTTCGCCGGCGAACACAAACCAGCTCGAAGCCTCTGGCCGCCAATAGCGCCGAACTATCGACACGCCGCTGAAACCCCTCAGTCACATCGGAATGGCCGTGCACGCCGGGTTCTATGGCTGCCTCGCAAGTCGATCGTCTTGCGGACGCATCTGACCCGGGTCGGATCGGTGCCCCCACCCGACTGGCCCGAATCAGGGCAGACATGTTCAACCGCGGCAGCCACCCTCCACTGCTGAAATGCATAAACCATGCATGGACTTCGGGACCGGCAAAAGTCCGGATCTGGTTGTTATGCACGTGACCCGCGCGGACACTGACTTGCGTCTAACCGCCGCCAGTCGCGTGGCTCCAGCAGGCGACGACCGATGGGCTGGCTGTGCGGAGGTGAGCGTGGGCGCATTGGAATGGCACGGCTTGGTGCTGGCTCGCAGGATCCGAGTCGTTAGGCGTCCGGAGGCTTCGGCCAGGGCGTGACGGTCTGGCAGCCGAACTCCTCGGGTGCAACGTCCCGGAGCGTCTCAGCGAACTGCCATCGATGGCCCGCCAGGTCCTCCAGGGTGCAGTCACGCTCGCCGTACTCGCGGTCCGTGGGGGGCTCAACCACGTGGGCACCCTGTGCGCAAGCGCGCTCGAACTGGGCGATGACGTTCTCGACCCTGACCCGCGTGAGATGCGTCACCAGGTCCCCGTGTTCCGACTTCTCGCCGTGGAGTTCCGCGACGATCACTGCCCCGTCGGCACCGATGCTCATCTGCGCTCGGTGACTCTCGCCTATCCGCGTGCGCTCGACGAAGCCGAACGCACCGCTCAGCCACGCCACTCTCGCCCGCACGTCCGGGTAGGAGAGGACAGGCACGACGGAGACTGGCGGAGTCGCCCGATTGACCTTCATGAGGCCGACCCTGCCACACCCCGCCAGCCCGGAACAGCGTTGGTTGTCATGGGCGTGAAGCAGGGCCAGAGCCTGGGCGCACCAGTCCGATTCGTAAACGAGGACAACGGCGTTCACGCGGCTGTGGAGACCGAGTTTCTGAAGCAGGCTGGCGACGTGGGTCTTTGTTGTGTTCTCCCTGATGTCGAGCGCCTCGGCGATCGCAGCGGCACGATGCCCAATGTTGAGCTGCTCGCCTCAAGTCGCGTCCTTCCGCCGCGATACGGGTGTTGAAGGGCACGACGCGGCGCACCAGTGGGCCTATGACGTCGGCGCGTCCTGGCGTGGGCGATCTTGCTGTGCCTCCTTCTCCGCCAGGAGCCGGACGGCCAGGGAGTTGAGCGAGACGTTCTCTTCGGCCGCATGGATTGCCAGCTCCCTGTGGAGAGGCTTCGGCATACGAAGCAAGAGCCGGCCCGAGTAGTCCCGATCAGTCAGCGGCGCTGGGACGGGCTTGCCATCCGCGGTCAGGTCCGCAATCGACTCTCGAATGAGGTCGCGCAAGCCGGCGAGTGCCGCGGTGGGATCCTCGTCCAGCCACGACAGGGCAGGTCCCCATTCGAGAGCGGTGGCGACGTAGTCCCCATCTTCGGACGACCACACGACGCGGTACGAATAGTGGTTCACGTCCACGCCGGAGCGTGCTTCTTGGGTCTGGCTCACGTCACTCCTTCCCTTCCAGCTTGTCGATCGCGGCGAGGACTTGCTTCACCTGGTAGGGCTTTGCCTGGCCATTCTTGTTCTGAATGTTCACGTACGGCTCGCCTGCCCAAGGGGTCTCGAACTTCGCGTGTGAGGTCCTCTCCTGGCGTGGTTTGCCGAAGTAGTGCGTGCAGACCTTGAACAGATCGGCGTAGTGCACGTTGGTCTGCGAGTTCCGCAACGCGGCCACGATCTTCTGTACGGACGACATGGCCAGATGATACCGCCCGTAGTATCACCACCTCAACAGTGTGCAACACGGAACGACCGAGCACAAGGGAACGAAGTGGTGGCGGTTGCCGAGTTATTCCGGCTCCCCTTTGTTGTCAACCGGTGGTCTGAGGGGTCTTTCTCCGGGTGCTCTTCCTGACTGGCGTTGAGGCTTGTAGCCTCGGTTTCGCGGGTCCGGGAAGTGGCTGATCCGAAGTGCCGACGAGCGGGAGTAGGTCGGCCGCGCTGGATTCTTGAGTCGCCCCGCAGTGCCCTCCCGGACTCGTTTCAACGGCCGCAGGCGAGTTTGTCTCGGCGGCTTGTTGGGCG
>JBBRZV010000140.1:0-4847 GCA_038236365.1 Actinomycetales bacterium
AACACGGGCAACGCAGGAGGTCGGTAACGACTCAGCGGTCCAGGTTGGATCCTCGCAGCAACCCCGAAGCGTCCTCTCTGACCCAGATCCGCGGGTCGTGGTGGGTAGACCGTGGGTGTGCGGGGTGTGAAACGACGAGTGTGCCTGTCCTGTACAGAGAATCAACGACCTGTCCTCGAACCCCTTGGGCCGCGCAGGGGTAGACACGGTGGGGATGTGCCACCTCGACGCACGGCGTCCCGCGCGGCCCTGACGGTGGGCGGATGCCCGAACGGCAACCTGCCGCCCCGTCAGAGCACGGTCAGTCCTTGTTGAAGGCATCCTTGACCTTCTCGCCGGCCTGTTTGAGGTTGCTCTTGGTTGGTTGCTGACTGTTGGCGCTTACATACCTACGGGGGTATCGATCGGTGCCAACGCAACCTATGGTCGGGGCTCCATGAGCATTCAACCGACCGAGTGTGGCCATGGCCGAGCCCGGGCGTTCGCAGTGTGGACGATCGGCGAATCATTGACCGGGACGCCGATAACCTGCTCAGCATCAGGGACCAACGTTACAGTGGCGCTTTCGTGGGCTCCAACCCCGTGAAAAGGAGCTTCTAATGATGCGCTTTCTGTTCGCGAAGCGCCCTTTCAGGGAGCGCTTGATTGCAGTGGGTGGGACGTTTGTAGCCCTGTCGCTGATCGGCCCACTGCTCGCGAGCCTTGTTGGTCAACGGACAATTGAGACATCGAGCGGCGCAGCGATTCCCTTTCTCCTTGTCGGATCGTTTGCGGTAGTCCTAGGACTCGGCCTCGCCATGCGGGAAGGGCGCCGAACCGACCGGTAAGGGTCGGCCTACGAGGCGCCCTCTCGGTCAGCCCCGTCGGTTCCTCGTTGACCCGTGAAGGCCATCGGTCAGTCGGCCGCGAGTGACCTACAGATCTGCCACCGCTGGGATTATCCGTTCAGCCATCAATTCCAGCGGGCGTAGCGAACCGGCGTCGACGACACCGCCGTGTGCCCCCGAACGCCGAACACGGCAAGCTCGTGCAGGTGCTCGATCGTCTCCTCGACCCGCTCACCGTGTTCGCCCAAGTTGAACCGCATCTGAACGGTCTTCTCGATCTCGGAGTAGTCCCGACCCTCCCTGCTGCAGTGTTCCCGAAGCACGTCGAGCTTGTGGCCAGTTCAGGGCTGTCGAAGGTGTTGCACGCATCGTGGGGACGGAGAGCCGATGGGAAACAGATGAAGGCCCGTTCCTGTGGGAACGGGCCTTCATCTGTGGTGAGTGCTTGTCAGGCGCGTTTCGTCCTGTTGTAGTAGTCGCGCCAGATCAGTCTGTGGACGGGCACCCGCTGGGGGATTGAGCGCAGCCCGGGGATGAATGGCAGGAACATCAGCAGGAGCGTCAGGAGCATCATCAGGGCCCAGACCTCAACGTCGGCGTTGTCCGAGGTCGAGAACGGCTTGATCTGGTACCAGAACGTGTAAAGCCACATCCAGGGCTGGCCAGGGGCGTTACCCACCTCGTTCATCATGCCCCACTGGTCTCCGCCGAGGTTCTGCGCGACTGCCTGGTCCTCGAGATAGGCACCGTCGGCGAGCAGCAGCAGAGACTTGGTCGTGTCGCCACCATAGAAGTTGCCCGACGAATCGAGGGCACCTTCGAGCCCGCCCGTCTTGGCCAGGGTCAACAGGCCGGTCGACAGCCCAGGCACCGGGCCGTAGTCACCCGCAGCGACTTTGGCCGGGTCGCCGCCGGCTCCTGTCGCAGGTGTGCCATCGGCCTCGGGCGCACCGATGGCGTCGAGGTAGTCGGTCGCCCACTTGGTCTGCTGCTCAGGGGCCGCCGCCTTCCACGTCGCCAGGTCGGTGGTCAGCGTCGCGTCGCCAATGACATTGCTCAGGGGGCCCAGAACCAGGTCTGCGGAGTTAATGGGGATGCGGACTCCACCCCACTTCTGAAGTGGCAGTGGCCCGAGCTTCTGGCCCTCACTGTTGGTGTTGTATGGCGCCCCGTAGGTCGCACTCGTGGTGGTGCCGGCGAGCTCTCCGGCAGCTGTGGTGATGAGGTTGTTGGGATCGGCATTGGCCCACGCCGACATGGTGATCGGTTTCTCGTCGGGTGAGGAGAAGATCGCGGCCAGCCCGATGCTCAGGACCAGGACGGCGACCAGGGCGATGGTGAACTCCTTGGCCAGGTCGTAGGGCCGGGTCGGGAAGTCATGTGAGTCCGGCGTGCGGTCACGTGTCATGGCTCAGACCTCCAGATTTGCGTCGAGCGGAGGCACGACGCCGTGGCGACGGACCAGAATGATGTGGCCCAGCGTGATCAGGAGCACTACCAGGGGCAGCAGGACCACGTGCCACAGGAGCATCTGACCGGGGTTGAGCACGTTGAAGAACGCACCGGCGCCGGTGGAGTTGATCCCGTCCTTACCCTCGCCGGCGATCCACTGTGAGCTGAAGTTGGTCTGTGACAGGAATCCGGTGAAGGACGTGCCGATCGAGATCCCGAACAGCAGCACGCCGGTGATCCATGTCATGGCCCGTTTGCCGCGCCAGGCTGCCATCCAGAACTTGCCCCACAGATGGATCACCATGAACCCGAAGAACAGCTCCACGCTCCACAGGTGGACGGAGTTGACGAAGTGGCCCAGTGACGAGACGTGCCACCACTGCACGCCGCCGAGCGTGAGCACGACTCCGGACAGGATCACGACTGCCAAGGCTGACAGCGTCAGCACCCCGAAGACGTAGATCCACGAGGCGACGTACACGGGCTGTGTGGCTGGAAGTGCCTGCCCTGGAGGGACGAGTCCCTCAATCCGGCCACGGAGCCGGTTGGTCCAGTTCCCGGGGTCGGACACCTCGGCCGGGCTCAGCCCATCGGTGCGAGTCGTCATCGATCTCGCCGTTCCTCGTCGCGGTCCTGGCCCTGGCCTGACGGGAAGGGCACGACCAGGGCCAGGACGAACAGGACAACCATTGCCACAATGATCGAGAGGTTCGCCACCGAGATCTGGATGACACCCCAGTGGATGTAGCGCCCAGCGCCCTCCGCAGTAGTGCTCAAGCTGTTCATCACGTTTACCTACCTGCCGACGCGAACTCAGACTGCGGCGTCCCTGTCCTGGTATTGATGCGGTTCAAGGTCATCACTCTTCCTGGCTACGGTCGGCCGGTCTTACCCCGGCCGGGAACGCTGGCCCGACGCTGGGCGCAGAAGTGTCCAGCCGAAAGTGTTGTCGAGCCAGGACCCGTCTGGCACCGGTATTCCACCCATCCAGGTGGTCCGTTCCACCCACCGGCCAATGGGTGATCTTCGCCACCGCTACGCAGAGCGTCCTGGTCTGCCACCCCTTCGCCGGTCATCGGCAGAGGCCTCGAGTCGGCGTCATCTGCCTGCCGACGCGAGCTGCGCGACTTACCCATCAACGCAGACAGGGCCAAGCTCATCCGAGTTCCCCACATGGATTCAATGCGTCTGGCGATAGCGCCCAGCATCAACATGCACCGCTGACAGACCACCCGCAAGGCGATCGGTGACCGGTCACAGATGCTCGAATGTGGCGGCGTCACCAGCGACGACTGCACTCTGCTCATGCTCGAATGGCGCAGAGGAGCCGCCGACTACCTGGCCCCGACGAACGACGCGTTGTCCAGGAACCGCTGACCCCGGACCCATCGGCCGACCCGGTCGGTCGCTGCGCTATCAGATGGGCGTGGGTCAGATCGTGGTGATTCAGATCGTGGTGCTCACCGTGGTTCGCGGCGACGGTCGATTCGACCGTCCTCGGCGCGGCCATAGAGCTCGCCCTCGATTCGTGAAATGTGATTGCCACAGGTGGCGCAGCGCCATCCGGTCTCATGCATCCTGTAGGTATGGCCGCCGTCGGCGCACTCCTGGTGGATAGGGGGGTGCTTTCCATGCGCGGGCAGCCGCGACCCCGAGCCTTGCCCGCCGCGACCGCGACCGCGATGCCGATTGCGAGAACTGCGGTGGTTGCGAGGACCGCCCACCAGATCGTCGGGGTCATGAAAGTCGCTCCGATACCCCGACCATCAAGGAGCGCATGTCTCGACCTCTGCTTTCAATGTCGCGGGGCCCTCGGTGGTCCCGCCTGCGGCGAGGAGCATCGTCCTCCCGGGGCCATGACCGAACGTCCGGACGAGCGCCAGGGCGAAACCTGGAGTCCGGACCTTATGCCGCTACGACGCCAGCCGTGCGACCCGCCGTCAGCGCCGAGCCTCAGGCGCCTGAGGGCCGGTAGCTTTTCCTGGTTGCCCAAGACGCCCAATTGCCCAACGTCTTCTACCGGCGAATGTGGCGCTCTCGGGCTGCGCCCGTGTTCGCGCGGCCTCGGCGGCGAGGGCCAGGCGGTGGTTGCCAGCGACGGTCACTGCAGACGAGGGGAGCTACGCGAGCGAGGACACGGTTCGGCGGGCTGTCCGTACGTCTCATATCGAGAAGCTGCGCGAGCTGAAGATCCTGGCCGACCGTGACGAGGACGGCTACCTGCTGCAGATCTTCACCAAGCCGGTGCAGGACCGCCCGACGGTGTTCTTCGAGCTGATCGAGCGGCACGGGTCGCTGGGCTTCGGCAAGGGCAACTTCAAGGCGCTGTTCGAGGCCATCGAGCGCGAGCAGGGGCGCCGCGGCACCCTGTGACGCTGGAGGCATGCACGCCCCGGGCGGATCGTGGGTACCCTGCCGGCGTGAGCATCGTCGCGCGGCTGGACCGCTACCAGCGAGAACACGGCTGGTCGGGATTCCCGCTGGCGGTCGCCTACAAGGTCTTCGACGACCGGGCCCCCTACCTGGCGGCGCTGGTGACCTACTACGCGCTGGTGTCGCTGTTCCCGC
>JBBRZV010000141.1:0-4821 GCA_038236365.1 Actinomycetales bacterium
GACCGGGCAGCCGAGCCTGATCTTGGGCCCGAGGACGATGGGCGGCTCCCAACCCGAGATCCGCTGCTCGGCAGGTGGGTCGCGCCCTTCGTCATGGCGCCTTTCAACACCCGCATCGTCCGTCGCAGCAACGCGCTCCAGGATCACGCGTATGGCCCTGGCTTCCGGTACCGAGAGGTGATGGGCGTCGGCCGTAGTCCGCTCGCTCCGGTCGTGGCGGGCGCGGTCGCCGCCGGCCTCGGTGGCTTTACTGTGGGGATGGCGTTCCCTCCGACCCGTTGGCTGCTCGACAAAGTCCTGCCGAAGCCAGGTAGCGGGCCATCCGAGCAGGTGCAACGCCGGGGGCACTTCCGTATCGAAGTGCACACCCGTACCTCGACGGGGGCGCGCTATGTCGCCACCGTGGCGGCCCACGCCGACCCCGGCTATGCCGCCACAGCGGTGATGCTGGGCGAGAGCGCCCTCTGCCTTGGGCTCGACAAGCTGACCTCGGCCGGTGGTGTGCTCACCCCGGCTGTCGCGATGGGCGACCACATCGTGGCCCGCCTACGAGCGCGGGGCTTCGAGATGTCGGTCTCACGCATCTCCTAGACGCTCTGGCAGTCCAGTAGTTCGCGCCCTCCAGGGGTTCAGAACGCGACTGGCGGGCGTCAGCACCATCAGTGTCGAAACCTTGTGCCTGAACAGCCAAGGCCCCGGACACCAAAGTGTCCGGGAGCCCATGGCTCGGGCGTGTCTCGTATGTCACGACGGCAAGAGGACGATCGTCTACCGGCGATCGTCGACGCCACACCAACGTCACCAAGGAAGCCGAGTCTCACTGCGCCTCGGGTCCGGTTAAGTGAAGGGGTTCTGCGTAGGCAGGGACGGGAAGCGGATGCGAGGCAACGCGATCTACCAGACGTTCGTGCGGGCACGCAATCTCGTTGGTATCGACATCGCCCTTCATGACCTGCGGCGTACGGGTCAGAGCATGACCTGAGGCTGTCGTTCTCGTGATCCTCAGTAGCACTGTTGTCACCAGCGGCAAGGCGGGGTCCGATCTTCCCATCTGTGACACGTGGCGACCAGATGCTGCATGACGTTGACAGCAATGCCCAGGGGTTGCCCGGAACGCTCACGATGGTCGACTGTCTCGGCCCTCGACCGAGGTTACCCCAGCCAGTTGGGCGACATGTTCGACGCGGGCGCGCAGCAGGTAGAGAAGGTCGGCGACATCCTCGATCTGGTCGTCCTGCTCAGGACACGGCGGATTGGTCAGGGCTGCTCCGAGAAGTCCGGCGACGGCGGTCGCGTCAATGTCCTCAAAGACCGCCTCTGGCTTGCCCGCCATCGCAGCGGCAACGGTGTTCCGCATCGCTTTCGCGGACCGCCCCTCACTCACCCAGCAGTCCTTGATGCCGCCACCGAGCACGTCATCGACCAGAACCATCAAGGCATGCTCGCGGCCTCGGTAGTCGAACAGCACACCGACCGAGTACTGCTCCCCAAACACGTCCCCGTAGCGCCACGCTCGCAGCATCGCCGGACGGCCGACCGTGCCCGCCCACGAACGGTCCGCCACCCCAGCAGCCGCCAACCGGCGAGCCCCCTCATCCGCGCTGGCCCTGGTAGTCGCAGGTCCCAGGACCGAGCAGACCCGCAGCAACGCCAACGCGTCCACACTCGCCAGCGCCTGCGCATGGCCGATCACCTCGCCCAGCATCAGGGTCAGCGCCTCGAGCCGCCGCTGCTCATCCGCATCATTGGGAAGTCCGGCCTCCAGCGCCCCGAAGGCCGCGCACAGCACCAGCTCCGCAGCCAACGGATCGCGAGCCTCGGCGATGCTGGCCAACAAGAGGGCGGTCGCCACGGCGACCGGGTCAGCCAGCGCAAGAGCATCCAGGACGAGCCCGCCCGCGACCGGGTCACACCCTTCACCCGACGTCGGGTTGTTCATCACCATTGACACAGCGGGCGACTTCCTGGTCGCGTTGCGCTGCGCTCCCCGATTCCTGCTCTTCCCCATCGCCGCATCCTGCCATGAACCCCCCGGCTCACGCTTGTAGTCCGGGAACCGGTGGTATCGGTCAGGACGGGATCGACGCTTTCGACCGGCGGCATCGACGCTTCGGAACGGCGGCCGTCCCTCCGTTCACGGATCGACGACCGGCAGCGGCCGGTTCAGCGAAACCAGTCAGCTAGACCCAGGTCCGATCGGCAGGCGACCAGATACCTGTTTGGCTCGTGCGGGTGGTGTCGAGCGACCTATCGGTAAACGCCAGGACGGATTCCAGTACCTGCGCGAAGTCCGCCGGGAGTCGATCTTCCAGGTTCTGCCGCGCTCGCCAGGCGTGCCACTTCGTTTGCGCATAATCGGGGTAGCCGTCAAGGACAGCGCGAAGGGAGCTCATCTCGGCGTTCCGATAGGTCGCCACCTCGTTGATCGCAGCTCGGACGTCGTCGGCCACAAGGCGATGGTGGCTGGCGAGCAGGTACACGTCGGCGAAGTCGCGCCATCGTGTGCTGGTGATGCCGCGCTGAGACGCGGTGACGATCTTCTCGCCCAGCACCATCGGGATTGGATAGCCGAGCAGCCTGATGTTCCCGCCCAGCAGGCGGGGAAACTCCACTACTGCAGGGCCGGGCCAGATCGGGTCTCCCACCTCACCTCGGCTTCTATGTTCGGTGCTGGCCGGGGACGAACGGTGATGATCATCGACTTGATGGTTTCGACGTCGTTGGACGTTGTGAACGCTGCGAAGTCGATGTCCGCGGTCGGGCGACGAAGTTGGTACGCAGCGAGCAGGACACCTCCTTTGAGGACGAAGTCCTGGCCGCGTGTCGAAGTGGCCAGACGAAGCAGGAACCCTTCGAGCGAATACAGACGCAAGTACTCGTCGCTGGCTCGCCCTGCCTGCTTGGCCATCGCTCGCAGGTCCAGGTTCGCGCGGCCTGCGAGCATTGCGCGGGTCGGTGGTGGCGGGCGCCCCACGGTCACAGGAGAACCTCCAAGGCGTTGAGTAGCGCGGGCATCGCCCTCGGAAAGGCTCTGCCGACCGCGATCAGCTCTGCTGGTTGGCCACCGCCGGCCAGCCACCTGCGCAGGGCCTGGTTGGCGACATCCGAGCCGGCCGTGTTACGCAGGCGATACGTGTCCACGATGGTTCTGGGGGCGTCATACAGGCCGATGGTCGTGGTGTCGTCGACCGGGACTGTGGTTCGGCCGATGTCGAACGTCGCCGGGTCGAAGCTGTGCCAGCGGATGACCCCTGACAGCCGCGGATGCCATTTGCCCCGAGGCAGCGCGATGTCGTGCCAAGCGGGTATCGCATCGGTGAGATCGTGTCGCGCCAACGCTGACAGCAGACAGATAGTGGCCTCCGGGGCACGCGTTGCGACCTCAAGGAGGTCAAAGTCAGTCAGCTCGGCCGATGAAGCGATCGTTGCCCGCGATACGTGGAAGGCCACGTCGAGGCATCCAGCAACGAACTGGAGCATGCATCACCTCTATGTGGTCGGCTTCTTCCTGCGCGGTACCGCGTACACCGACGGGGCAGATAGCCACCGCCACACACCCGCGCATGCCGACAGAGGCGACGCGGTTCGGCTAGGCGGGCGCCACCCTCGGAGCCCAACGAAAACTTGCCGAATCCCGAAGATCGGCAACGGTGTTGGTCCTCACATTCAGGCTTGTGCGGGCAAAGCCGTCGTAGGCAACCCGGACGGTGTCCAGGGCTCCACGTCGCCGTTAGGCTCGACACACGCCGAAGTGACCGGCCCCCCTCCGAGGCCCTCGGACAGAGGCTCCCCGCCGAGCATCAACAGCATCTCACTGACGGGTTTACGGTTCTGTCCTTCTGCGGCTCCGGCGAAACTCCACGAGCAGCCCGAGACGGCAAGCAACCCATCGTTCCGTACGCCTCCGTTCTGCGATCCGAGGTCTCGGGCGTGCGCTGAGGCCGTGCGGTGTAGATCGGTGGCAGTGTGTCTTCATCGCCATATGTCACCGATGACGAGGGTGCTGCGTGCGCTCTCGACGACGTCGGTGGCGATGACGTTCAGCTGGTTGATCTTCATGACGCGTTCGATCTGGACGAAGAGGCGTTGCTGGAGGCGGAAGTCGCCTCGGGCGATGGGGCCGATGGTGGCGAAGAAACACCGCCACCGATCTCTGAAGGTCAGAGTTCTCCTAATCGTCGCCGGGCGACTTCCAGGAACGACCGTTTTCGAGATCGTGGTGAGACGTCGGTGACTTACTGGGGCTGCCCCTCGGTCCGGTCTCCAATGAGAGCCGAACGCTGAGCCCCGTGCCGTCATGCGCCAAGAAGCGCAGCGGGGATCACTGCTATCCCATCCTCACGGCGGTAGGCGGTTGGTCCCGTCGTAAGGACAGCAGTGCCAATCAGGTCGTCGCCCAGCTGGCTCTTCAGCCACCTCAGATGCCGCACGTCGCTGTCATCAGCCACGGGTGCGAGCTTGACCTCTAGTGCGAGAACCCGACCGTCGTCCCGTGTGACGATCAGGTCGACCTCGTGGTCACCTCTGGCTGTGCGAAGGTGGCTGACTCGGGCCCCTGCAGCCTCGGCGTATGTTCGCACCGAGAGCGTGACTAGGGACTCAAAGAGCGCTCCGAGCAGTGAGCCGTCGCGGGGCAGGGTGCGACCCGTCAGCGGGTTTGGCTTGTCGAGCAGTGCGGCGGCGCCCACACCGAGCAGCCGGGCAGCGAAGGCAGGGTCAGCCAGGTGATGCTTGGGCGCCAGCCCAAGGGAGAGTAAATGTTTCCGGTTACCTGACCACGCAGGAAGCTCGTCCAGCTTCCACATGCGCTGGAGGGTTTCC
>JBBRZV010000142.1:0-4753 GCA_038236365.1 Actinomycetales bacterium
AGCCAGCGCCAGTGGGCTTCTTCGTATGCCAGCAATCCGGTCAGTCGGTAGGGGAAGGTTTCGGTGGTGCCATCGTCACCGGTCTCGGTGCCGAGACCGTCTGCCAGTAGCCAGACCATCCCACTATGCTCGCTGAAGGTAAGGTCACCGAACTCGAACGAGTAAGCCATCGGACGGCTGAGCAGATCTGAGAGCAGACGACGGACCTCGGTCGGACCGGTTGCCTTCTCACCTGACTCTGACCCGGCGTAGGTGACGTCGGGTGTTGCGCTGAAGAGTGCTATGAGGGCCTCAGCGTCTCTGGTCTGGAACGCGCTCGAGATAGCACGCAGCAACTCGTGCAGCATTGCCCGCTTCATGCTGGCTGCCCTCGTAGGGTTGGCAGCCGTGGCGCCGTGAGCGCTCCGTCAGCATCGCGCATATGTGGCAGGAACAACGCACCAAGAGTCGCTGCTGCGCCGAGCACACCGGCTGCAATGAATGTCCTTTGGGCGCCGATCAGCGCGGCGACGGGCGCGGTCAATGCGTAGGACACCGGCAGTCCGGCGATGGAGATGCACCAGTCCAGGCTGGAGACGCGTCCGAGCATCTCGGCAGGCACGAGGCGCTGTTTGGTGGTGGCCCAGGCCACGGTGCCGGCCGCCTCGAGACCGTTGATTATTAGCGAGATGATCATGAGCTGCCATCCGGCAGTGGCGAGTCCGTAACCGGCCACGGCCAGCGTGGCGACGCTCCAGCAGAGGTACATGAAGGTCAGCTGACGGTGCGGCAGACCCGCCTTGCCGACGATCAACGCCGCAGCGATCGCACCGACGCCGCCGGCGCCTAGGATGATGCCGAGATCGCGGGCGGAACCGTGCAGCACCTCACGAACGACGTATGGCAGCAGGACCTCGGTCGGGCCGATGAACAACAGGTACGCCACGGTTGCCGAAGCAAGGGTTCCCCAAAGCCAGGTCCGGCTCCTGACGAAGCGCACACCGGCCACGGCGTCGGCCAACAGCGATGGCTCTTCGCTGGAGTCAGAGGAGCGGGTCGCTCGTGTCCCGGCTGTCATCCGCCAGACGCACAGGGCAGAGATGAGGAAGGTCAAGGCGTCGAAGAGAAATGCGGTACCGGCGCCGTTGACGGCGATTAGCACCCCGCCGAGGGCTGGACCGCCCAGGCGGAGCATGGCCGGTCTCAGGAACTGGTCGAGGGCGTTGGCTTGCGGCAGATCCTCTTCGGGCACAAGGTCAGGGATGATCGCGTCGAAGGCCGGGGCGGCGACTCCGGCTCCGAGCCCGTAGACGACGCTCAGAACCGCCAGGTGCCACATTCGCGCCTGGCCAGACAGGACGATGACGGCCACGATGAGCACTACGACGAAGCGTGCGATGTCAGCGCCAAGCAGGATCCGCCGCCGGTCAACCCTGTCGCTGAGTAGGCCGCTGCCCAGGAGCGCAAGAAGCTGGGGCACCGTCGCGCAGACTCCGAGCATGGCTAAGCCGGTTGGTGAGCGCGAGAGGGTGTACGCCTGCCAGGCCAGGGCGATGAGGTAGACCCCGTCACCGGCCAGGGATGCGGAGGCCCCAGCCCACAGCAACCGGAAGTCCCGGTGACGTAGCGGCGCCAAAGGAGATGCGGTGCGGAGGGGGAGGTCAGTCATCGCTTCGCTGGAGCTCGAAGCGATCGCATAGCTGGTGAAGCGTTGCGCACAGCTCGTCGATCTCGTCGTCGCCGTTGGCCGCCGTGACCTGAACCCGGAAACCGACCTCTGCGCGTGGCACCAGCGGGTAAGCCGCAAGCGTGACGTAGATACCGGCCTCGTACAGGAATCGACCCACTTCATCGATGTCTTCGGCGTTTCGCAACGGCACCTCGATGATCGGCAGGCCGGAGGTGTTGGGCGTCGCCAGGTTCAGCTCTGAGGCGGTCTTGAGGACCTGTGCGGTCTTTCGATGCAGCGACGCCCTGATGTCATCCCCGCGGCTATCGTTCACATCGAATCCGGACAGCACCGTGGCCAACGAGGCAACCGGCGACGGTCCGGAGAACAGGTATGGAGCAGCCGCGACCTTGAGGTGGTCCTTCAGCCAGGTCGGCAAGGCGATGAACGCCAGCAGCGAGGAGTAGGCCTTGGAGAAGCCGCCGACGAGCACGATGTCGTCATAGGTCTCACCAGCATGTCTGACGATCGAGTTACCCCTGCTTCCGTAGGGGCTGGTCTCGGTGTCGGTGCGCTCACCGATGACACCGAAGCCGTGAGCGTCATCGACGTACAGGAGCGCACCGTGCTTGCGAGCGACCGCGGCGAGTGCCGTCAGGTCAGGGGGGTTACCGGTCATGCTGTTGACGCCGTCCGTACAGATCAGCTTCGTCCCGCCGCTGGGAGCGGCCCGGAGCATCGCATCTAGCGCGGCGACATCGCCGGTCGGGAACCGTCGGACCGTGGCGCCGTTGCCCCTGGCGACCATGCATCCGTCATAGATCGTCCGGTGCGCCTGCCCGTCGAGGAAGATCTCTCCTCGCCCCGCGATGGCGGGTATGACCGACATGTGGATGTGGGTGATCGTCGGGAGTACGAGGGTGTCCTCGGCGCCCAGAAGCTCGGTGAGACGTTCCTCGATGTCGATGTACATCCGGGGGTTGCCGAGCAGCCGCGACCAGCTGGGGTGGGTTCCCCACTGTCTGATGCTGGCATCGACCGAGTCAATGATCTCAGGGTCGAGGTCGAAGCCCAGGTAGTTGCACGAGGCGAAGTCGGCAAGCCAGTGGTCTTCTATCCGGATCCGCCGGCCTTTGACCTCTTCGATCACCGCGTCGTACATGGGCGATGAGTTCCGCAGCCGCTGGAGGTCGGACCACCGGGCGTCCTGGAGGGGCCGGAAGGCCGGATTGGTAATTGACATAGCTGTGTCCGATCTACTTGAGGTCTAATCAGGTTGTGGCCTTGCGGGCCTGGTGTGGGCTTTGACGCGGTGGCGGCGTCAGCCGAGACCTGGCAGGCGGGCGATTGGCGCTGGTACTCGCAGTCGGGCGATGTTTCCCCCTCCGGAGAGCGCTGATGGGGGGCCCAGCGGTTGGGCTCGGCTCAGCAGGACGAGCAGCTCTTCGGCGGGAACTGGCCTGGAGTACAGGTATCCCTGCCCGAGCCCGCACCCCATGGACCACAACTCGTCTCGTTGGGCAATCCTTTCAATGCCCTCGGCGACCACCTCGAGCCGAAGCGACTGCGCCATGGACACGATGGCGCTGGTCAGGGCGCCTTCGTCAGGGTTGTCCGTCCCCAGGCCGTCGACGAACGACTTGTCGACCTTCAGCTCGTGAACGTGGAAGCGTCGCAGGTAGGACAGGCTGGAGTACCCCGTACCGAAGTCGTCGACGGCAATGTACACACCCGTGTCGGCGATCACGGTCAGCTGTTCCAGGATGATTGACGTGTCGAGCGCAAACACGCTTTCGGTCAGCTCGAGGACAAGCGCGGTAGGAGGCATGGCATGCCGCAGCAGGACCGCACTGACCTCGTCGGCGAAACCGGCTTCTTGGAGCTGGCGCGCCGACACGTTCACGGACAGGCGATGGCTCACATATCCCAGGTCCGCCCATTCGCGCCACTGCCTGCAGGCACGGTCGAGCACCCACCGCCCGAGCTCGATGATCTGGCCTGTTTCCTCAGCCAGCGAGATGAACTCTGCTGGCATGACCAGGCCACGGGTGGGGTGGTGCCACCGAACAAGAACCTCGGACCCAAGAATCTCCCCAGTGTCGATCAGGACGATCGGCTGGTAGTGCAGTTCGAACTGGCCGGTCTTCATGGCGTTGGAGAGCTCAGACCGATGGTTCAACCGGTTCACCATGCGGGTATGGAGGTCGTCGTGGTACACCTCCACGCGGCCTTTGCCCTGCTCCTTTGCCGCGTACAGCGCCAGATCCGCGCATCGGAGAAGCTCGGTGAAGTTGAGGACGAGCTCGCTTCCGCCGCTGAAGACCACCCCGATGCTTGCAGAAACCACGAGCTCCTCACGCTCGACCACAAACGGAGCGCGAAAAGGTGACATGATCCGATCGATGAGGTCCTGGCTCAGTGACCCGTCATCGAGGTCCTCGATGAGGATGGCGAACTCGTCACCACCCAGGCGCGCCACTGTGGTGCTGGCGCGCAGCATCATCTGAAGGCGTTGCGCGACCTCGGAGAGCATCGCGTCGCCGGCCGCGTGGCCTCGAGTGTCGTTGACCACCTTGAAGTCATCCAGGTCCACGATCGCCACGGCGATCGCGATGCCGGTTCGGGCGGCTCGGGTCAGCGCCTGCTCGACACGGTCCCGAAAGAGGGCGCGGTTCGGCAGACCGGTCAAGGTGTCGTGGAAGGCCTGATGCATCAGCTGCTGCTCGAGCGCACGTCTCTGCGAGACGTCACGCATCGTCAGCACGAGGCCAACAGCGCCGGAGTCATCAGGCAGGGTGCTGGTCAGGACCTCGAAGAACAGGTACCGGCCATCCGCGTGACGCACACGCCAGTCCACCAGTGAGGGTGCCTGGGAGGAACCCCCCGACATGCCTGAGATCAAAGCATTCGCAATCGCGGACTCGTCCGGGTGCAGCAGGGCGGCAAGGGGGGTCCCCAGGAGGTCACTGACACTGTGACCAAGCTTGCGTTCCAATGAGGGGGTTGCGTAGTTGATCAGGCCTGACTCGTCCACCACCATGATGATGTCCGAAGCGTTCTGGATCATGCCGCGGAACTGCTCCTGGATCTTGCGCTGGTGGAGCT
>JBBRZV010000143.1:0-4701 GCA_038236365.1 Actinomycetales bacterium
CTCACCCTCCGAGGCCAGATACGGCAGGGTGAGCAGGGCAAGAGCGCCCACGGCGGCGACCGCCTCGGCGATGGCGCTGATGGTCTTCTCCGGGTACCAGATGGGGTCGTACATGTCGGGCAACGGACCGATGGTCCCTACATCGAGGTAGGCGTACAGCAGCACCGCACCCAAACCGCCAGCCGCGACAAGGAAAGCCACCAACGCGCCAAAGCGAGAACGGGTCAGCAGCACCAGCAGCATCGCAACCACGGCCAGGGCAGCCTCGAGACGGAACAGCCCTCCCTGGCTGAAGTGTGGGCTCGCCGTGCCCTGGATGCCGTCAAAGCCCGGGGCGAGCTGCCAGTGGACGTAGGCGTCGACAGCTAGTCCGGCCGCCACCACCAGGGCCAACAGCCGATGGGAGGCCCCCGACGAGGCTCGATGCAGCGGGTTCCGACCCTGGGGTGTGGGTCCGACGTTCAGCGTGTGCACGTTGGTGACTTCCCTGTCTTCGTTCGGACGACGAGACACGGCAGGTCAGCCGACCGTGATCGTCATGTCCGTGCCCTGGACCACCGAGCTGATTCGACTCGCCGCGGTATGCGATGAGCTGGCCATCGAGAACCTCCACGATGTGTTTGGCTTTCCTTCTGATACGCGCAGCCCCACCACCAGGTTCAAAGTCGAGACCCTTGAAGCCCTGACTTGAGTGCAACTCCCTACAGGACCAGCAGGAGGTGCAATTCCGCGTGTCAAAGAAGTGTGGTGGCGGGACGGGTTGATGCGTGGTCAGCAACTCTGCTCGTACAGCATGTTTGCCGTGTCTGCATGTTGTATGGTTCCGGGCATGAGCGAGCTGGTCGGTCGGCGCGAACAGAAGAAGGCGGAGACGCGGTCCGCGCTTGCCAGCGCGGCGATGCGGCTGGCATTGGAACACGGAGTGGAGAACGTCACCGCTGAGGCGATCGCGGAAGCAGCGGATGTCGCACCTCGCACGTTCCACAACTACTTCTCCAGCAAGGAGGAGGCGATCGTGTCCGAAATGGCCGAGTTACTGGCAAGGCTTGCTGACGCCGTACGGGCCGGGCCAGCCGGCCAGCCGGTCTGGGACGCGTTGCAGAACGCCATAGTGGCCGCGTTGTCCGGATCGCCCAAAGAGCTGGCCGAGCTCGCCGCCAAGATACGGATGATCAACGCGAATCCGTCACTGCTGGCTGCGCGACTGGCCTTGTTCGATCAGGTGGGCCGGGTGCTCGCGCCGACGATCGCCGCGCGGACCGGAACCGATGTCGAGCACGATCTGTACCCGCGCCTGGTCGCAATAGCCGCGATGGTGGCGATGAACACGGCGCTGGATATGTGGCTGAAGAGCCAGGGCCGCGCCAGCCCGATAGAGCTGACAACAGAGGCTTTCACCCAGCTACGCGCGGGGTTGCCAGAGCCTCACTTGAGCACGTAGTCCCACCCGCCGCGACGGCGGAGCCCAGCTTTCCCCGATGAGATGCCCTTCTTCATGGCGTGCGGTACCGCCCTTTCCACTGGAGCTCAACATGGCAGCATTCCTCTACCGGGTCGGCCGGCTCTCATTCGGGCGCAGGCGCCTGGTCGCCGCCACGTGGCTGATGCTGCTGGTGGCCGCTGGCCTCGGCGCAGCCACCTTGTCCGGGACGACCACCGACTCCTTCACCATCCCCGGCAGCTCGTCGCAGCAGGCGATCGCGCAGCTGACACGCAAGTTCCCTCAGGCCGCCGCCGACGGGGCCACCGCCCGGGTGGTATTCGCCGCGCCGAAGGGGCACACGCTGAATGACTTCCCCTACAGGGCGGCAGTAGAAGGCGTCACCGCCGAGCTCAAGATCGCCCCCCAGGTGGCCAACGTGACTGACCCGTTCAGGGCAGGTGGCCTCGACCGGAGCGGCACGATCGGCTACTCCCAGGTCACCTACCAAGTGGCCGCCGCTGGCCTGAACCACGCCGCAAAGCAGTCGCTGTTGGAGGCTGTCGCGCAGGGCCGCCAGGTCGGGCTGACGGTGGAGGTCGGGGGTGACGCCCTCCGTGCATCGGCTGAAACTGGTGGCACCGAGCTCATTGGCGTCGCGGTCGCCGCGGTCGTCCTCCTGATCACGTTCGGATCGCTGGTCGCGGCCGGGCTACCGTTGCTGACTGCGATCATCGGGATCGGCATTGCGATCTCGTCCATCACCGCGTTGACCGGGTTCATGGACCTGTCCTCGACCACATCGGCCATGGCATTGATGATCGGACTGGCTGTCGCGATCGACTACGCACTCTTCATCATGTCCCGCTACAGGCACGAGCTCGCAGTCGGACGCGACCCGCGCGAAGCGGCGGGACGTGCGGTAGGTACCGCGGGATCGGCAGTCGTATTCGCGGGCCTCACCGTGGTCATCGCCCTGGCCGGCCTGTCCGTGGTTGGGATCCCGTTCTTGACCCAGATGGGGCTCGCAGCCGCCGGCGCCGTCGCCGTCGCCGTCCTCATCGCACTGACTCTGCTCCCCGCGCTGCTGGGTTTCACCGGGCACCGCGTCCATAGTCGCCGCACCCACACCCGCGACCCCGAGCGCGACACCGACAGCGTCGGGAAGCCGTCGATGGGGTTGCGCTGGGCGGCTCAGGTGACCCGGCGCCCCGCCGCAGTGTTGGTGGTGGCCGGGTTGGGCCTGGCCGTGGTGGCGATCCCCGCGCGAGACCTGCGGCTCGGCCTGCCCGACGATGGAATGGCCGCCCCGGGCACCACCGAGCGCAGCGCGTACGACCTGATCACCGAAGGCTTCGGTGCCGGCGTCAACGGCCCGCTGGTCATCGTGATCGACGCCTCGCGCAGTGCCGACCCGAAGTCGGCTGCCCGACAGGTCACCGACACGATCAAGGGCCTGCCCGATGTTGCCGCCGTCAGCCCGGCCCTCTTCAACCCTGCCGGCGACACCGTCCTTGCCCAGGTGATACCCCGAAGCGGACCCAACGACGCGGCGACCACCAGCCTGGTCAAGGCCATCCGTAGTCATACGTTTGCGACCACCGGGGTCGCCGTCACAGGCCTGACCGCGGTCAATATCGATGTGTCCGACAAGCTCAGCGCTGCGATGCTCCCCTACCTGCTGCTCGTGGCCGGCCTGGCCTTCATCCTGCTGATGCTCGTGTTCCGCTCGATCCTTGTCCCCTTCAAGGCCACTCTGGGGTTCCTGCTCACCATTGCGGCCTCGCTCGGCGCCGTGGTCGCGGTGTTCCAGTGGGGATGGCTGGCAGGACTCTTCGGGGTCGACCAACCGGGCCCGATCGTCAGCTTCATGCCCATCCTGATGATCGGCGTGGTCTTCGGCCTGGCGATGGACTACGAGGTCTTCCTGGTCACACGAATGCGCGAGGAGTACATCCACGCGACCCCGGCGGTCACCAGCGTCGAGCAGGACGCAACCGCCATACGCGCCGTCGTCGTCGGGTTCGGCCACAGCGCCCGCGTGGTGACTGCCGCCGCCATCATCATGATCAGCGTCTTCGCCGGGTTCGTGCTCTCCGCGAACAGCGCGGTCATGATGATCGGTTTCGGGCTGGCCGTTGGTGTCCTGATCGACGCTTTCGTTGTCAGGATGACCATCGTGCCGGCAGCCCTCGCGCTGGTGGGGCGCGCCGCCTGGTGGCTGCCCGGCTGGCTCGACAAGATCCTGCCGAAGGTCGACGTCGAGGGTGAACAGCTCCGCCGGCTCGATGCCCCGGCAGAGCGGGCAGCCACCCCGCCTCCGACCGCGCGCGACATCGCACGCGCCATAGATTGACTTCCGTCACCATTTTTGCTCATACTTGTGTGGCGCAAGCAACTGTCTGCACCAAGGACTACCATGACCTCGCCAGCGCGCGCGGTCATGCCGCGGCTGCGAATCACCTGTGAAGATGCTGGCTTTCGACGCCATGTGGGGTCATGCGGGACGTCCCATGGCGGATCGTGGCCATGGTCCACAGCGCGATCATTGCCACCGTCAACGTCGTCAGGGCAGTGTCACCACCCCCGGCAAAAGCGACGATTCCGGCGACAAGCGTGACGCCGCCCACGGCGGAGACGAGCACGACATAGAGGAGCGGCGGGCGCGGGCCGCTGCCGACGCCGTACACAGCTTCCATCTGCGACTTGGCCGTGTAGCACCCTGCGACTCCTAACCCGAAGATGGCGACGGTCAGTGCTCGGGTCCCGGTCAGTCCCGCGATCGTTGTGCCGTCCTGGGACCCCATGTAGAGCGCTACCGCAGCACCCACGAAGACAGCCGCCAACCCGTCCTTCCAACTAAGGCTCATGTTGACCTCCTTCTGCTCGCGCCCATCTGTTCGGGGTTCGCGGGCGGCCACCTGCATCGTCTCTCTCAAAGTCCTGCTCGGCGCAGGGACAAAGGTCCTGCCCCTTGGGTGCCGAATGGCTGTGTGGCTCACCCCATTCTCGTCCTCGACGCAGGTTGGGGTCTGGTTTCTCAGCTTGACTCGATGAAGGCCGCCTCTCCGGTCAGGGCCTCGACGTCTTCGATCGCCGTCTCGAGAAGCTGATCGGCCAGGTGCCGCAGGGCCCGGGCGACCGCGACCTCGTCCCCGATCTCGGGGACCGGCAGATCCTTCTTGCTGCGGCGACTCTCGCCGCGGGCGCTCAGGTGGGTCGGCGCATCCGAGAGAAGGACGACGTTTGCGTCGGTGACGTCCCCCGCCTCGAAGATCGTC
>JBBRZV010000144.1:0-4611 GCA_038236365.1 Actinomycetales bacterium
CGACCTGCCCCGTCCGCGATTCGCCCGCTTCGACCAGAACGGGCGAGGGCTCTCCGTGGTCACCGGACTCTCGCGCTCCTTCGGTGTTCTTCCCACCGAGGACGGCAAGGTTGTCTGGGCTGTGCTCAACGCCGCCCGGCCAAACCCACGACGGCCCAAGAGCGGCAAAGCGATGCCCATGACAGGGAGGGGCCAATTCGATTATTTCCATCCGGCCGGCAAGACCCAAGACTGACATCCAGATCTCTGCGTTCCTTGGAGGACCCAATGACTCACCGCGTTGTTCAAACTCAGGCTCTGCTGACTCCTGCTGAGGTTGCAGGCCTCTTCCGGGTCGACCCCAAGACAGTCACCCGGTGGGCAAACAGTGGAAAGCTCACCTCGATGCGCACACTCGGTGGTCACCGCCGATTCCTAGAGTCCGAGGTCCTCAACCTCTTGGGCGTGGCTGTTTCCGCCGCATAGGTGGAAGTGATGCCCCAGAGATGGCTACAACCAAGAAAGCTGTCGTCCCCCGTTCGTTGGGCAGCAGGGTGCCATGACTGCGGGGCCGAGACTTCTTTCACGGGCGAGGCTAGCCACGTGCAGGCGTGGGTTTGGTACAACGAGCACTTCTGTCCCGAGGAGCCCCACGACGACCTTGGCTATCTGACCTTGCCAAGTCTGGACATGAGCGCAAACCAGTTGCTGAACTGGGCCAGACTCACTGCGAGCGTCAGCGCGACGTGGGTGCTCGTGCACCTCGGCGAGGGCGACCCGGCCGTTGGAGTACACGAACCCACATGAGGACCGCCTGACTTCAACGACCCGATGTAGCGCTGATCAGGTCGAGCAGGCGCCGGCGTTCACCCGGACACGTCACGAACATCTGCTCCTGCCGCGTGGGAGCGAGAAACTGTCGACGACATAAAGTCCTCCGCTGGTCATTCCCCAGGCTCCGGCTGTAATCGTAAAAGCAAGTCGAGGTCTCGCTGCCGGCCGCCCCATCTCCGTAGGTTTAGGTGACCTGCGCGATCACCCCGCCTTGCGGAATCTCCGTGTTCTCCTTCGTGAGCAGGGTGATCACCCCGGACGTTTCGGGATACACGTCGGCATCGACCTTGTCCACCGCGACCTCGGCGATGAGCGTCGTCGGGGTCACCTCGTCGCCGGATTCGACGAACCACGTGACGATGACACCGGTGGCACCCTCGGCCCCCGACATCATGGGAAACAACACATCGGTCATGGCGCCACGGCGTTGCGCACGGCCGCCTCGATGCGTCCCGGTGTAGGGAGCACTGCGTACTCGAGCTCGCGAGCATAGGGGATGGGAACATCGGGCACGCACACCCGCGACACCCGTTTGAGCAGGCTTGGATCGTGCTCGGCCACGACCGCGATGACCTCACCGGATAGCCCGAACGACTGGTAGTCCTCGTCGACTACGACCAGCCGACCAGTCTTGGAGACGGAGCGCACGATGGCCTCACGATCGAGCGGAACCAGGCTCCGGAGGTCGATCACTTCAACGCTGATGCCCTCCGATTCCAGCTTCTCGGCGACGTCGAGGCTGTGGTGCACTGCGAGCGAGAGGGTCACGATCGTGACATCCGTTCCCTCGCGCGCGACACGCGCCTTCCCAATCGGTACGACGTACTCCTCTTCGGGCACTGCACCGATGGAGCGGTCGTTCTTGACCATCCAGCCCAGACCCATGACTCCCTTGTGGAACACGAAGACAACCGGGTCATCACAATCGATGGCGGCGCTCATGAGGCCCTTCGCGTCGTAAGGATTCGACGGGACCACGACCTTCATCCCTGGCAGATGCGCAAAGGTGCCCCACAGGCACTGCGAATGCTGCGCGCCGTCACCGTACCCACCGCCGGCCGCCATCATGAGCACCATCGGCACACGCACGTTGCCGCCCGACTCGTAGTGGATCTTGGCCATGTGGTTGTAGATCTGGTCCATGCAGACGCCGAAGAAGTCGGCGAACATCAGCTCGACGATGGGTCGCATGCCCTCCACTGCCGCGCCGATGCCGAGGCCGATGAAAGCAGACTCCGAGATGGGCGTGTCCCGCACGCGTTCCGGGCCGAAGCGGTCGAGCAGACCCGTGGTGGAGGAGAAGATGCCGCCGTAGGCGCCGACGTCTTCGCCCATCACAAAGACGGACTCGTCACGCACCATGCGCTGGCTGATCGCCTCCTGCATTGCCTTCGCGGTGGAAAGCTTGCGCTTGCCTGCATCTGGTTCCACTACCAACGCGAGCGAGTGCTTGTTGGCTGGCAACGTGGCAGTCATGAGTTCACTCCTTCGGAGAAGACATAGCTGAGATGATCCAGCGGGTCGGGTGTAGGAGAGCCCTTGGCGAAGTCGATGGCGTCTTCGACCCGCTCGGCAGCGGACTTCTGCATCTCCTGGTACTGGGCATCGTTGAGTGCTCCAGTCTCAAGCAGCCGATCTCGGTAGATCGGGATCGGATCACGCTCAGGGACGCTCGCGAGATCGGGCCGGTAGCCCTCCGCATCGCCCTCAAAGTGACCCCACAGACGCAGCGTGTGCACCTCGATGAGCGTCGGGCCCCCGCCAGAGCGCGCGCGGGCGATGGCCTCGCCGGCGGCAGCGTGGACCGCCTCAACGGAGTTGTCTTCTACACGCACCCCGGGCATTCCGTATGCGGCCGCGCGGTCGGCGTTGGAGGCCACAGAGGTGGAAGCGGATCGCGGCACTGAGATACCCCAGTCGTTGTCCTCCACCACGAAGACCACAGGTAGCTGCCACAACGCAGCCAGATTGAGTGACTCGTGGAAAGCGCCCTGATTGGCCGCGCCCTCGCCAGTGACCGCAACCGCCACGCGGGCGCTGTCCTGACGCTGGAAGGCGAAGGCCTGACCGAGAGCAGGCGGGAAGCCCTCGGCGATGATTCCGGAGCAGGAAAAGTGCGTGCTCGGGTCGAAGAGGTGCATGTGCCCCCCTCGGCCGTGGCCAAGCCCCGTCTCACGGCCGAAGATCTCTGCCGTCATCGGGCGCAGCGCAACGCCGTGCGCGATGGCCAGGTGGTGCGGCCGGTGGGTGGCGGTGAGTGCGTCGTCCGGGGTCAAATGTGCGCAGATCCCCGCGGCGACCGGCTCCTGGCCGGCCGAGAGGTGCATCTCTCCAGGAATGAGACCCGCACCGATGTCGAAGGCAGGCTTCTTGTCGGCGTAGTACGCGAGCCTGATTGCCTCTTCGTAGGTTCTGATCAGCACCATCGTGCTCAAGAGATCCCGCCGGACTTCGTCGGTGAGGGCTTGTGTGGTTGGCGGCGTCATCGCTCCTCCTCCTGCTGAGTACGACGACGGTGTCGTACTCCATCCGGCCGACGGTACGCCGCCTCAACCGGCAGCGACAGGGGGAGAATTTCCGATTGTGAACTGTTCGAACCGCCTGGCGCCGATCTGCGCGGACAGTGTGCCGGCGGACGACCTTCCTGCCGGATCCCACGTATAGGTGTGCCTTGACGAACTCCCGGACACGCGAGCCGAACAGATGAGGTTACAAGCGCTCTCAAGCCCCTCGACCAGGGTGCAGCGGAAGCGCCTGCCGGCGGAAGCGCTGCTGACGTTCCACGGTCACGGCTCGCCTTGTCGCGGCAGCAACCGCCGCGGGGTCAGCTGTCCCTCCCGTCGGTGGAATACGCCGATGCCGGAATATCTCGTGCCGTGCCCGACTTCAGATCAGGGGCCCGATCATGCCACTGCCGGTCCATCCCGGCGGACGCGCAGAAAAGCAGCGAGGTCACGATTGATTGCACCCTCGGCCCTGCCCGAAACGCATTCCCACCAAACGGAGGAAGCACATGTCCGACGCCACCCCCACCACGATGCGTGCGATGACCTATGACGCTTACGGCGACGCCGAGGCGCTGGCACTCACCGAGCAGCCTCTGCCGGTGGTCGGGCCCGGCGAGGCGTTGGTGCGGGTGCGCTCCGCTGCGGTCAACCCGGTCGACTGGAAGGTCATGGCCGGCGGGCTGGACGGCATGATGAACATCGTCTTCCCAGCGATCCCTGGCTGGGACGTCGCTGGTGTCGTGGAGCGCGTCGGGATCGACACTCCTGAGCTCACGGTGGGTGACGAGGTGATCGCCTACGCCCGCAAGGACGTTGTACTCGGCGGGACGTTCGCGGAGTTCGTTACCGTTCCGGTGCGGACGGTAGCGCCGAAGCCGCGCTCGATGGGCTGGGACGAGGCGGCCGGGCTGCCGCTCGCTGGCCTGACCGCGTACCAGGTGCTGACCCGCCTCGGCCTGGCCGCCGGTGAGACGGTCCTCATCCACGGCGCCGCTGGCGGCGTTGGCTCCCTCGCGGTGCAGATCGCCAGGAACCTCGGCGCGCGCATCATCGCGACCGCCTCCGCTGCCAACCACGACTACCTGCGTGCGCTCGGCGCGGAGCCAGTCACCTACGGCGAGGGCCTCACCGACCGCGTGCGTGCGCTCACCCCGGACGGCGTGGACGTCGTCGCCGACTTCGTTGGCGGCGTCGTCGATGTGACGACGGCAGTGCTCCGCGAGGACGGGCGGCACGCCTCCGTCGCCGACCCCGCTGTCCTTGAGGCCGGCGGCCAGTGGATGTGGGTGCG
>JBBRZV010000145.1:0-4526 GCA_038236365.1 Actinomycetales bacterium
GCCGCCCTGAACGCGACCATCCGCGACCAGCTCATCGCCACCGGCCGCCTCGACGACACCCGGGCGGTCACGACAGCGGCCGGGGAACGGATCGGGGTCGGTGACCGGGTCGCCACCCGCCGCAACGACCGCAACCTGGACGTGGCCAACCGCGACACCTGGACCGTCACCGGGATCGAGCCTGACGGCACCCTGGCCCTTGATGGTGGCCGTGGTGAACGCCACCTACCCGCCGGCTATGTCCAAGACCATCTGGAGCTGGCCTATGCGACCACCGTCTACGGCGCCCAAGGCCACACCGTCGCCGCGGCGCACCTGCTCGTAGGTGAGCAGACCGGCGCCGCTGCGGCGTACGTCGGGATGACCCGCGGCCGCCAGACCAACATCGCGCACCTGGTCGCCGGCAGCATCCCGGACGCCCGCGCCCAGTGGATCAGCACCTTCTCGCGCGACCGGGCCGACCTCGGACCCGCCCACGCAGCCCGCCTGGCCGCTTCGCAGGCCGCGACGTACGCGACCGGGCGCCCGCTGGAGGCGGTCCTGACCGACCTGCAGGCGGCGTGGACCTTGGCGGCCGACCTCACCGGGCACATCGCCGAAGCGTCGTCGACTCGCGACGAACTGGCCCGGATCGTCCCGCTCCGCGCCGAGACCGACCCACTGATCGCGCACCTGCGCAACGCCGAACAGCAGGCATGGGCGGACTCCGACCACGCTCGTACTCAGCTCAGAAAGACCGAGGCCGCCATAACCACCCGGACCAGCGACCTGGCCCGGGACCTGTTGGACAGCTGGGACATGGCCTATCCGGACACGGCCAGGGCTGCCGAAACCATCCGAGCAGGCACCGGACGCTTCGGACGCGGTCGGGCCGAGGTCAACGCGGCCCGGCGGAACCTCACCAGCTGGGCCCGAGCCTGGCAGCCGATCCTGGCCGAAGCTACGGGTCTGCCGGTCGAGGTGCTGCTCGATCCCGATCAGCTGTCCACCGGATGCCGTTCAACGGGGGCAGTGCGCTCCAGGCGGCGATCGGTCGGTACGCCGAGCACGCCGCCGGACGAGCGCACCCACAACTCGAGGCGAACCGTCACGCAGTCGAGGTCGCAGATCAGCATGCACGCATTGCCAGGGACACGCGCACCGCGGCCGAGAGCGCCCGCACAGACCAGTTCGACGAACTTGGCCTGGGCGATCTCGCCTACACCGAGCGGCCCGCCCGACAACTCGCGGCTGCCGAAGACACCCTCAGCAACCTCACCCTGCAGCTCACCGGGACCCAAGATCGCATCAGCGCACTGGGTCGCGAACCCGTCATCCGAACCCTCCCTGCCGGGCGCCTGCAGACCGAGCACGACACTTGCGTCCGCGACCACGAACACGACAAGGACGCACAGGCCGAAGCCGTCTTGGCAGCCCGAGACGCGCCGAGACCAGGCCACGAACACGAGCACGACCACGACCTCTACCGCAGCGCCGCCGACCACGGGATCTCCCGCTGATGGGTCTATCCGAACGTCGGAATGGAGTCCGCGGAAGGCCATTGTCTGGATCGCTTGGGTCGTTGATAGTCGTGTAAACCGTTGGTATCGCTCAAGCAGCGTCGTTGAGGGCAACGGTGATTGAAGGCCGTCAACGGTTCTTGTGTGCTGGCTGTGTACGGGACCCAACAAGGGGGGAATACCGTGGGGCTTCGGACCAGGAAATCTCGACGCTAGGGGTGTGAGGTGATTTGGGCTGGGTCGCCAAAGCTACGTAGGTGATGGAGCCGCCGCCGAGGCAGGTGACAGCCGGGTCGATGTTCCGTGTCGACCTCTGTATGTCATCGGTATAGCCACCGCCGCCGTTGAGATACTCGCCGCTGCGAATCACGGTGCCCGTGACGAGCCGCACGGCGCGATGATCCGTTCCGTCCCACTTAGTGAATGCTGGCCACACAACGGAATAGGTCGGGTTGCCCGGAACCTCCAGTGACCAACAGCCGCGGTCATCAACTGAGGTGACGCCCACCACCGCGGCGCCTGCGGCGCTGCCGGGCCTGGTCAAGACGAGCAACCCGTCCAGCATGGTGATCCCGTATGACCCGCTCGGCGGTACTGTCTTGGCGGGGCCGCTGCGCCCGACTCCTGCGCATCCGCCGCAAAGGATGGCAGTCAGAGCCGCGCACATCACTGCCACGCCAACCTTGGACCTGCCAGCCATGTCAGGCTGCCCTTCTCGTTGAACGGTCTCGCTCGATTCTAGGGCTCAGGCCGAGGGAGACAGACGCGAAACTCAAGGGGATCTACTCGGGTGTTAGGACGGCATCCGCGCAACTCCGCGCGTCAAAGCGTCAACGAAGTTGCGTCGCCGTTGGGAGTCGTGCGGCGAAGCCGGACCGCCACGCATGTCGAGCTCGCCGTGCCAGGCGCCCATCGGTCAGCTCATCGTCGATGAGCGGGGCCCGCTCGTTGTTGTGCTAAGAAATTAGGCATATCCACCGGACATGTAAAATTATGGCCTTGATCTTTGCATATTGCTCGAGCCTATGGCAGATTCGTCACATGTCTCAGTGGCGTCCCGACGTTCCGCACAACGAGCTGCCGACTCCTCCAGGCGTCGATGAGCTCGAGACGCGCTCCGTCCTCAAAGCGGCGATCGGAGCCAACACGGCGCTGGCGAAACTTGACCAGGCGGCTAGCTCGATTCCCAATCCGACGGTGCTGATCAACACGATCCCACTTCTGGAGGCCCAAGCCAGCTCGGAGATCGAGAACATCGTCACCACCACTGACGCGCTCTTCCGTCACATCGATGACCACGCCGCCGCTGATCCGGCGACTCGCGAGACCCTGCTGTACCGCACAGCGCTGCGGGAAGGCTTCGAGCAGACCATCGATCGCGGGCTCACGACGGCCACGGCCTCGGCGGTTTGCAGCCTCATCCAGGGTCGCGAGATGCAGATTCGCGCCCTGCCCGGGACGCGGATCGGGAACCCGGTGACAGGCGAGCTCACGTATAGCCCCCCGGAAGGTCGGGACCTGATCGCGGGGAAGCTCAGCGAATGGGAGCGATTCATCCACGCAGAAGATGGCATGGACCCTCTTGTGCGTATGGCGGTCGCCCACTACCAGTTTGAGGCGATCCATCCGTTCACCGACGGCAACGGCCGCACCGGCAGGATCTTGAACGTCCTGATGTTGGTCGAAGCAGGGCTCCTGCGGTACCCGTTGCTCTACTTATCCCGGTACATCATCGAGACCAAGAACGAGTACTACCGACTGCTCCGGGCGGTCACGGAGGAGTCTGCCTGGGAGAAGTGGGTCCTGTACATCCTGACCGGCATCGAGCGCACTTCTCTGGCGACCTTCCACAAGATCGCCGCCATCCGCGAACTCCAGGACGACTTCGCGCGCCGAGGGCGGGCCGTTTCCAGGGGTGGGGCGGACTCGGAGTTCCAGTCCGTCCTCTTCGAGCAGCCCTACTGCCGGATCAGCACCGTGATGACTCGTTGTGGTGTCTCCCGCCCAACAGCCACAAGTTGGCTGGGCGCGTTCGCGGAAGCTGGGCTTCTTCAAGACATCAAGGTGGGCCGGAGTCGCCTGTTCGTCAACCGCGAGTTCCTCCAGCTACTCGTCCGCGCCGAGCCCTCCACCAACGGGCTGCGAACCGATGGGCGCCAGGGTCGACACCTCCACGTGTCGATCCCTGCAGATGCGGAGACCCCCGTCATGTGAAGAAACTTGACAGGTCCCCGAAACATGCAAAAGTCCTGCCATCTTTTTTACATGTCAGCAGCCAGGCGATCGTGGATCGCGGCGACCCCTCAGACGACGTTCGGAATACCTGAACACGCACGATAAGTGAACACCTGTGCGTTGCACATCGATTGGCGCAGTCACCAGCCGAGCTGGGATCGGCATGTTTCGGAACGTACCTCCGCGGGTCTGGTCACCCGAAAACCCTCGGAACGGGCCTTGGCAAGGAGCGTCCACAACTTTCGGGGGTACGTGGCCTGACCTGCACAAACACCGACGCACCCCCTTGGGGGTACGTGCCTGGGGGTGCGAATCAGGGGACGTTGCAGCGCCATGATGACGAGACGAAATCTGGGCGTTGCCCACGCCCAGTACGCGCCGATGCAAGGAGACTCAGATGAGCACCATCTCGCAAAAGGTCACACCGCCGCAGGACCCGCACGCAGGCGACGAGCTGCTCACAATCGCCGAAGTCGCCGACGTTCTCCGCGTCCCCGTCGCCACCCTGCGCTACTGGCGCCACCTCGGCACCGGTCCGCACAGCTTCCGCATCGGCCGCGGCGTCCGCTACTGGCGCAGCGAGGTCAGCACCTGGCTGCACGGCCAGAGCAACGGCCCCACCGCCGTATGAGTCCTGATCAACTCAGCAGCCCTGGAGAACTCGACCCGTGGCAACGTCAGCGCCGGGACGTAGCCTGCCTGGGAAGCACAAAGACAAGGCGCGGGACGACGTCATGAAGCTCCGAGCGATTCACAAGACGTCGAAGGCTCTGCTGGAGACCACGGAGCAGC
>JBBRZV010000146.1:0-4395 GCA_038236365.1 Actinomycetales bacterium
CCGGTCGGCAGATCGATACCGCGGGACTGCAGAAACGAGCGGGTGCCATCAGCCCTGCTCTTGCCATCAACGTAGGTGTCGTAGTCCGCCGCCTCGTCGAAGGCCACGAACCTCGCCCCGCTCTCTTTGGCGCGCGCCTTCAGGTAACCGTCGAACATCTCCTTCCACGCCGCCGCGTGAAGCTTCGCCGTATCGGTGAGGACACCGTCCAGGTCGAACAGGCACGCCCGCATCGCCGCCGGCAACCCCACCGACCCAACCGCCCTCACCTCACCCGCAGCTCCCGGCCTCAGGGACGTCATGCCGATCCCCTCCCAGGCAGACCCGCCGCCGCGCCGACGGTGATCCATGCCGCGCCGACGGTGGCCCAAGTCGAGTCGGTCGTGGCGAGCGCGGTCACGGCGTCCTCTGTGGCAACCCGGCGAGTTGGTGCGTATCGTGCACGCCGAAGCAAGAATCACCATGGGTTCCGGCCGGCACCGATATTCCTGCAGCATAGGCTGCGGTCCACGCACTCCGCCCCATCTGAGTGTCCGGGTCGTCATCTGCCCCGGTTGCATCGCCCGATGTTGACGTGGTCGGCTGACCGACGCCGCCGAGGTGGCCCCGGGGTTGACCGATCGGCCGACCATGCCAGCGACTGGGCGGCTGATCGTGCAGCAGGCAGTTACGCATCGCGTTCACGTCGTTCCACAACTGCTGCCCGTAGGCTCACAAGTCCGCCTTGCATCGTTCCAGCGCGGTATCAGGTTCTGGCGATCACGGTCCGCGAAGTCGCCGCGGCTGTTCACGACCTGCCGGTCGGGGTATAGCAACGTCGGCATCAGAACGCGTGATTGAGTGATCTCAGCCATTTCGACTCCGCCGCGCCGGGTGGAACTGTCGGTGTTCAGTGCTCATTGGTGGCCTCGGCAGATCACCACAATGCAGCGCAGACGCAGCACGCCTCAGTCCCGTGCCTGTGGCGGCGATCCAGGATGCATCCCCCACGCACCCACGGGATACGTGTAGCCCCCGCCCCAGAACGGGGTGTACCCGTAATGGCCGTAGATGCTCGCGTGATACGGCTGGTCATCGACGAGATTGGGGGCGTAGCCGGGTGCCGCTGCGACCCGCTCACGGGACTGATCGATGAACACCTCGTGGTCGGTGATCTTGGTGACGGCGTCGACGGGTATCAGGGTCTTGGTATCACCGAAGCCGAGGAATCCACCGTGTTCGACCAGTAGGAAACGGACCTTCTCCTCTCGGTCGTCGACAAGGAGATCGGCCACCTTGCCGATGCCCTCTCCGTCCTTGTCTTTCACCTCACGGCCGCGGACATCGTTGGTTGAACCGTCGACCGTATGACCGCGGTCGCCCAGCGTGTAGAGGGTGGCGTTGTCGTCGTAGCTTGTCATTACTAATCGTCTCCTAGAGTGATGCGGATGCAGGTTCGTTCTGCGAACCGCCGGTTCGGTGCAGAGGCTGAGCGCAGCCAGGTGTCAGGTCGTCGCCTCCGGCGGAATGGTCGCGAGGAGTTCACGCGCGCGAGCGGCGTGCTTGTGTTCCACGAGCACCTCGTACTTGGTGGCCACCACTTGGCTGACCGAGGCGAAGACTCGGCTGCCGTTCCGGGCGGCGGCACTGTAGCCGAGCTGGCTCCACGCCAGTCCGAACAGCGCACCGAGCAGCGGAGTGGTCACCAGGAGAGCAAGCTGGGTCCGGTCGCCGAACAGACTGAAGGCGATCCCGACGAACAGCCCGATCCGGAGTCCGGACAGGGCGCCGGCGACAGCGATCTTGGTTCGGGTCAGGCTCCCAGTGACGCGTTCGATGGAGCGAAGTTCCGTCCCCACGATCTCCACGTTCTGCACGGGAAAGCCCTGATCGGCAAGGTAGTCGACCGCATGCTGGGCCTTGACATACTGCTCGTAGACACCCAGGGACATGGGGTATTCCAGCTCCATGCGGGCGGCGGTGAACATCTGGCTTTGTGTCATGCGAATTTCCTATTCGCTGCTGGTTCGCGAAGCGGAGTCGGTCCGGGCCGTGTCACCTGGAGGTCATCCACCGCACCCCAGGCCGGGCCGTGCTGGCTGCCGGCATCGGTCTGTGCCCCGCTCGGGTCCGCACACACCTGTTGTGGATGAGTCGTGGTGGGAGTGCGGGGGTGCTCAGCACGCAGCACCAGCCTCGTTACCGCGTAGGATGTGCCGAGGATCACCAGCACGATGAGGATGACCACGGGAGTTTGCTCCATTCGGCTTGAGTGCAGCAGTAACGCAGGGGTGACAGTGCGGGCGCCGGCCAGCTCGAGGGGCGCGTCTGCGGCCGCTTCCGCCGGTCGTCGCTGCATCATTTTGCGGGTTCGGCCGTATCGGCGTTCCCTCCCGGCGGCAGGCCCGGCGGGGGAGCGGACACGGCGCGAGTCCTAGCTGGCGCCGCTTGACTTGAGGTATGCGCCCGGGTCTTTGGTGAAGGTCTTGGCGCAGCCCTTGCAGCAGAAGTAGTAGGTGTGGGGTTCGTACTCGATGCTGGTTGCCTTGGCTGGGTCGACACTCATGCCGCACACCGGGTCGGTCACCGTGGTGGTTTGGTCGGTCATGTCTCACTCCTTCTTTTGATCGCTTCCGATCTCGACCACCGGGTCGGTGGCCAGGATTTGGACGTCTGGGGGTAGCGCCGGGGCCTTGAACCCGCGGAGACGGTTGGCGGTGGTCACCGCCGACAGCGATGACGGTGCCATCGCGGCTGCCGCGACCATCGGGCTTAGCGCGGAAAACTCACTTCACATGAGCGGAGATACCCTACCGGGGTATCTCCTAGACTAACGCCGAGATCATGTCGCCGCGACAGAGAAACCATGAAGATTCCGTCAAGATCCACGTTCGCCAAACTTACGATTAGACGTGGCTATGCGGCCTTCTTGATCGCTGGGTCGCGGGTTCTTCGCTCTCGGCGGGCTCCCTGGGTATCCCTGGTCGGGGGTTGTTGATTTTGATGGACACGTCACGTCAAGAGTTCGGCTTCGGCCTCGAAACCTGCAGGATTGGACATCCCAGCAGGGCGCCACCATCGGTGCCCGACTCTGTCAGTTCCTCAAGAATCCGCAAGTCTCCAACGCTCATCAAGCAGAGGGGAAGCACGCATATCAAGGTCATTCCATCGTAGGCCTCTCTCTGGCACACCCGGCACGAATCTCGTCCCGGTACAGGCCGGACTTCCGCAGATGATGGGCACGCGATCGGCTGAATCTGGGCGTTGACCTGCGCAAATGCGGGTTTGGTGGGCAGGCTACCGCTCTGGGGCGCCCGGCGGATCGTCGATGGGGACCCCCCCGAGGTCGACTTCGGTGACCTCGGGGGGGGGTCGACCGCAAGCGGTTCCGCGGGATGGCCGCTCGAGGTCTGTAGGGCAAGGATGGGGACTTCGGCGAGTCTGGCCTCCTCGATTCCCGGGCTTGAGCTTCTGGCGGTTTTGTTCGGCGGCATCGTCTCCTACTCCGGGCAGCAGGATCTGCAGGGGCTCGCCGGGCCACGCAGGTGGATGACGATCTGATAGTCGCTCGTCTGCTCAGAATGCCACCTGCTGGAGGTCTGGGTCGTGGCGGACGGGCTCGAGCACTGCATACCGGTCGGATGGCGGTCAGTTGATGCGGCGGCTGCTGCACACGATCCTGCAACCCTTGATCGACGCGGCGGCTGCTGAGCACATCAGCGCCGACCCGCACCAACGCACCGATGCCCGCACGCCGTACCGGCACGGGGCCCGGGACCCGGGACCCGGACCCGGGACAAGACTGTATGCACGATCAGTGGGGACTTGACGGTCAAGATCGTGACTCTGGAGGAGCGGTGGGCGTCTGGCCGTCAGGGAAGCGCGAGCTGCATGATGACCACGAGTGCGGCACCGAGGATCGCGAACGTCAGGGCAGTCATCGCCACCTTGGCGCGCGTGCTGGGCTGGGCCGGTGGTGGTCCTGCGGGCATGGCGTCCATCGTCTCGCGACCGCTCGGCGCGGCGACGGGCTCCTTGCGGACCGTGAGCATCCCATGCTTCATATGGTGGGCGACCAGCCACCAGTTGATGGGGTAGGCGCACGCGAAGCCCACGACCAGCGCCATCGACATGATGAACCAAAACTCCGGTCGAGCCGGGTCGTCGCCCCCGGCGATCTCCCGCATCGAGAACCGCGTCGTGAGCTGCATCCCGGTCATCAGCAGGTTCATCGACAACAGCTCGGGCAGGAACGTCATCCGCAGCGACCTGGCGTACGACCCGCCCGCCATGTCGCGCATGGCGAACGCTTGGAAGTACGCCCACCCGAACCCGAAGCCCAACGGGTACTCGAGGAGGAATTCGGGCCAGAAGGCCTGGGCCAGCCCCGCGCCGTTGGCCGCGCCGAAGATGATC
>JBBRZV010000147.1:0-4287 GCA_038236365.1 Actinomycetales bacterium
GCGTTCCAATGAGGGGGTTGCGTAGTTGATCAGGCCTGACTCGTCCACCACCATGATGATGTCCGAGGCGTTCTGGATCATGCCGCGGAACTGCTCTTGGATCTTGCGCTGGTGGAGCTCCTCGAGAAGGTTGGCGCTCACGACGGCGAGCGCGACCTGTGAGGCCACTGTGGCGAGTGCTTCATGCTGTTCGACGGTCAGGGCAGTTCTGCATTCGGTGACGAGCATGCCAAGGTCCTGGCCGTTATAACGCAACGGGTTGACGCTGACGGTTCCGTACGGGCTGAGGTAACCGCCGGCTTGAGCGGCTTCCCAAAGACCTGCTTCGTCGCCGAGCTTCAGCCTGGTCCCCGCGTTTGCCACGCAGCAGACGCCGTTGGAGTCGTCGATATAGACCGAGATACCCTGCAGCGCTTCGGCTGCGACCAAGGACGAGACGCTGGTGAGGGCGGCCTGGTAGATGTCAGGCAGCCCCCGCGCTATCACCAGACACTCACTGGCCGTGCGCAACGCCCGTTCACGCCTGACCGACTGCTGGTGTGCGGTCAGGATGCCCCACGTCCTGGCCAGGACCAGAATGAACAAGGCTGCCGAGAAGATCGCGATGGTGGCGGCGGGAATGCTCCTGTGCATCTGGGACTCGGTGAAGAGAACGCCGGGCGCGATGAGGCTCGCCGAGGCCAGGAGCGCGAGCCGGACGCGGCCGACCCCGACACTGGCAAGCGGCGCGACGTCGCTGAGGTGACTGATCGAGGGATGCAAGGCGGCCGCGCCCCAAGCGAGGTAGAAGATCGCCCAGCCCATGTCGACAGGGCCGCCGATCTGCCACGATCCATTGAGCTGGATAAGCCCGTACAAGGCGTCCGCGACGATGAGTCCTGTGGCCCCGGTCACCAGGAAGCGCATGGACGCGAACCGCAGTCCGCCACCGGCGACAAGACGCACCAGCATGGCCAGGATCATGACGTCGCCGACCGGGTAGGCCACGGAGACGATGCGCTGGATCGTGTCGAGGCCGTCCGCCTGGAAGTTCGGCACGATGAGATAGACCCACGAAAGTAGGCCCAGTCCGGTCGTGATGATCACCGCATCGAGCAGGCTGGGAAGGTCCCGCGACGACGCGCGGGCCCTGATGATGAGGAAGATGCCAGCGGCGAAAAGGGGATAGGTAAGGAGGTAGAACAGGTCAGCGACAGATGGGAAGGGGTTGTCCTGGTGCAGCACGTGAGTCAGCACGTTGTAGCTTGTGTCACCCGCTATGAAGGCCAGCTCGGCCGCCGCGAGCAGGTACCAGGCCAGTGGCTGCCTTGGACGGTTGCGGCGTACCCCCACCACAGTCGCCGCCACGGCGGACAGGCCAAGGGCCGTCCACAACGGTGACTGATAGTCGGGGAACAGGTAGTACGAAAAGGTGAGCGCACCGGCGAAGATCAGGTAGGCGACCCAAAGGATCCTCCCCCCTCTCCGCGGGAGCCGCGCATCCAAATGGATTGCTGGCTCGAGGATCTGTGTCGACGTCGAAGGGGCGCCGGCGCGGATGGCATGTCCGGGTGCGCGCTCGTCAATCATGAGCGCGTTAACCGACTGGGCTGATCCCGAAGACGGCAGCCGAAGTGCAACCAGCCAGCCTGGCGACATGGACAGTACCGACAATCAATCATGGTGTGCACTTCGACACTTGGGCCCTTACCATTTTTACTATCTGCGGCAGATTGCCTTGGTTAGCTGGTGGAAGGTCGTGTTTGCCTCCACTTTGGTGACACAGCCAGAGTCTCGCTCGTCGGTCCCGTCCGGAGGGGAACAACGTCCCGGCTTGTCGGCGCGGCCCCCTTTCCCTCGCCGCAGCGAGCCACTGCCCGCTCGAGCACCGCACCTCCGCGCGGCTCCGCCCTCGGCTTCCCCAGCCTCACCAACTTCATCGCCAGATCACTCCTGGAGAGCGGCGGGTTCAGACCCAAATCCGCGGGTAATGGTTGCGGTTGAGCCGCTCGGAGTCGATTCTGCGTCGATCCTGGCTGCTGTCAGCGGGATTCGTGGTCGGGCAGACGAGCGGCCCGGATGTCGCTCCGTGTAGCGGGTTCCAAGGCTCGCTCGGGGTGTACCGGTGGGCGGCCGGTCAGGCCGGGTCTGGTAGTTCTCGTAGCCGGGAGAGGAGCTCGGCCAGGAACTGGACTCCTCGCGGTAGCCGCAGGGTGATGCGTTGGGCCGGCGAGACGGTCAACGGGCTGACGGTCATCTGCAACGTACGGCTCCTGCCGAACGGCTCCTCGACTTCGTGTTCAACCTCGCCGCGGTCGCAACCCGGCATCAGGTCGTGCCTGAAGAGTCGGTGCTGTTCACACTCTCCAGGTCAATGCAGTACGGACAGAATGAGTCACGCGGACCGGAGGGTGTCGCTGATTTCTCGGCGCGCGTTGTTGCGCAGGAGCTCTGCCCAGCGTTGGTACTGGCCCACCTCGTCGGGGTCCGCGATTTCGAGGTCACCAGCGGTGGTCTCGATGCTGACGATGTCGTCTCGGATCTCCCAGCCGTGCAGAGGGAGGACGGGGCACGTCTCGAAGCCGATGATGCCGATGAAGGCGTGCCGCGAGGTGTCGATCAGCCGGCTAATGTGCCGGGCCTGTTCGCGCATGACGTCAGGCGGGCCGACTTGGTTGAGGAGGGCTGCTTGTCCGATGAGGACGGTTACATCGCGGCCTGGCTCGAAGAGAATTGAGGATCGGCGCATGCGCTCCGCGATGAGCCGGTCGATCTCGTCGGCACTGGCGCCGTGGTCGGATGGTCCGCCGGGCAAGGCAAGGAGCGCTCTGGCGTAGTCGGGGGTCTGCAGGAGAGCGTGCACGAGCGTCGGCTGGTAGAGGAAGATCCGCTTGGCGTTCTGCTCGGCCATGGCGTAGGTCGCTTGATGGCGAGCGGCTCCGCCCTCTTCGGGGTAGCTCTCACGGAAGGCGCGGAACTCGTGCCGAGCTCGCTCGAACAGTGCCAGTAATTCGGCCTGGTCGACGCCGGTGGCGGCCGCCCATTCGCGTAGGTCGTCGGCGGTGGGCATCTGGCGCCCGGACTCGATCTTGGAGACCTTGGGTTGACCCCATCCGGCACCGAGCCGCTGGGCGAGAGCGGACCCGGTCAGGCCGGCATCACGGCGCGCCGACCGTAGTCGGTCGGTGAGCGCGTTCTGCGCGCGGCGGATGGGGTCAACCATGGTTTACCTTGGCTCCCTGCTCATGGTCGAGCGAGGGCGTAGTCGCCGACGGGGACTGCCTGACTAAGTGCAATCGCCTGCCAGCGTCGGCACTCGTCGAGGCGCTCGGTCGACGTCTCGCGGGCTGCGGCGAGGAACCGGCCGGAATGGTCGTAGTGCATGGCCCACAGGTCCTGGTCGTCGAACAGCCAGAAGTCGGTGTGTTTCGGCAGGCCGGGGGGCCACTCTCCAGAGGGGACCGGGATGATGCTGATTTCCTCGCCCGCCTGGTGATTCAGTTCGTACATCGCCATCTCGTAGCGCAGGTAGTCCGTGAGCGGCTCCTCGACGACATGGACGCGCTGCAGGCGCCGGCCCCGGTCAGTGTGAGCGCGGATCATCTCCCGCCACGAGGTCGGAGCGTCGTCGACGACTCCGCTCCTGAGGAACTGGGCCTGGCCGAGGTCCTCGTAGGCGACCGCGTATACCTGCAGGGTCTCGAGCCGGAACCAGCTCCGCTCGACGTTCTCGAACAGCGCCGACCAGCCGGGGTCGTCGAGGTCGGTGAAGACGTCGGTCACGAGGCTCGGGCGCGGATCATGTCGGCCGCGCGCAGGATCGTCTCGGTCGGGATGACGACGGCGTCCTCGCCGTCCAAGCCATTGAGCAGTTGGCTTCTGGCGTTCTCGTCCAGCAAGTTGCCCTGGATCACGAGCATGTCGGGGTCCTCGGTCGCGTAGACGCTGGGGCATCCGCTGGAGCCGGAGAAGACCCACTTGGCGAGCAGCTGTAGGCGCATCGGAACCATCCCTCTGATCGGTCGAGCGTGGTCCGTGCCGGACCTCGCTGGTGGCATACATGCTCGCTTACCTCGCGTCCCGCGTCCATACGCTTGCATCTGTGAGAATATTATGCTCCACTGATTCCTACCTATTCCGACTCAGTGACGGGTCACGTGCAGCGAGGAGTGAGGGCATGACGTTCTACGCGGTTGACAGCAAGCGGCAGGCGATGCGGTCCACGGGGATCGTGAACGAGGTGTTCGAGTGGGTGGAGCGCGATGGGAAGCGCAAGCCGTCGGAGACCCAGGCCCGGGATGAGGACAC
>JBBRZV010000148.1:0-4265 GCA_038236365.1 Actinomycetales bacterium
AGGGCATAGGGATCCGCGAGGATGCGGCCCAGCGCCGGATCGGTCTTGACGGTCTCCACCTGTGTGCGCATCGAGTCGATCGTCCCGCCGCTGACACCACCTCGCATCGTATCGAGCAGCAACACCGTCTCCCCCAGCGTGCCCTCTCCGTCGGCCACCACCCGCTCGCGCAGCAGCAGCACCGCAAGGTCGGACGGTACGGAATCGAAACCGGCCGCGTGCACGATCCGGGCACCTGTCTCTCGCGCCCGCTCGTGCGCCGCGGCGGCGCTGTCGCGCACGAACAACACCTCACCACTGAGATCGGCGTAGGAGGTGCCAGCATCTGCGCAGGCCAGCACCAACGGCAGGCCATGCTTGGCGAACGGCCCGACAGTGGTGGCGACGGCCGTCGTTGAGGCCGCGAGCTCGGCCAGGGAACCGGCGTCGGTGGCGTCGGCGAGGAGCACCGGCCAGTCGACGCCGAGCTCGTCGCGTAACGCGAGAAGCGTGTCCTTTGAACGCCCCGACAAGGCAACCCGCGCCTCGCCGGCGTGCAACGCAAGGTAGCGGGCCGTGAGGCGGCCGACAAAGCCGGTCGCACCGTGCAAGACGACGTCGTGGTCTCGGGAGGTCATCGCACGACTCTAGGCACCAGGTGAGCGATCGGGAAGCAGCCAGCAACAGCAGCGCTGCCCCCTCGGGCTCGTCCTGTTCTGTCCGGCTCCCGGGCTTGATATTCAGTGACCCAAAAAGGCCAGAAAGGCAGCTGACGACACCTTCGTTTGAGGATCCCTGATCGAACGCGTGGAATGCCGCCAAGAGCGGACGTTCTGCTGAGCCTCTGGAAGTTCAGTGATGCGATCATGCGTCTCGTGAGCTCCTCACCCCCAGATCCGCTCGACCTCCGTAGTGTGCGACACGCCTACGACACTGTGGCGGAGGACTACGCCACCTATCTGCCGGACACCCGTGCCGAAACCCCCCTTGACCTCGCCATGATTGACACCTTCGCTGAGGCGGTGACGTCAGGAGACGACGCACGGGTCCTTGACGCAGGGTGCGGCGCGGGTCGGATGAGCCGGTGCCTCGCCGAACGCGGGTGTCTTGTCGAGGGAGTTGACCTGTCCTCGAACATGGTCGCCATGGCACGACGCGACCACCGCGACCTGGTATTCGCGGTTGGCTCGCTGACCGATCTGCCGTACCCCGACAACCAGTTCGCCGGCGTGATGCTGTGGTACTCGATCATCCACACGCCTCCCGCCGGCCAGGCACGCATCTTCGCGGAGGCAACCCGGGTTCTGCGCCCATCTGGCCATCTGCTCGTTGGCTTCCAGTCCGGCGACGGCACGCGAGACGTGTCTGGGGCATACCGCATGTTCGGTCACGAGATCCAACTTGAGCGCCACCTGTACACGGTGGATCACGTTGCTTCCCAGATCGAGGCTGCCGGACTGCGAGAAGTGTGCCGCTTGGTGCGACGTGCTCAGGGCAAGGAGAAAGACGATCAGGCCGTTCTGCTTGCCAAGGCCGATTGAGTCGTCCGCACATCGCCTAGCTTGCGCAGGTTGTCTATCTGCGCCATAGAGCGGAAGGATTTCCAGGCCGTCATCTCGCTGGCGCGAGCGTCAAAAAGGAACGGTCTGGGGCAGGTGGACGCTGCTCGCTCTCATCTTGGTCGTCCCGTGGCGGGAGGGATCAGCGGCACACGGTCGACCCCTGCCAGTGGGAGTGCAGTGACGGGTCAGAGGACCGAGTAACCGGCTGGCAGGGGAAGACGGCCGGTCAGGGCCAGCAGCGCTGCGGATGCTGTTCCCTGCACTGCGGCCAGACCACCGATGACGGCGAACGCATCGGCTACTGCATCCTGGGGAACATCGGCGCTGACGCCGAGGGCGGCTGCCAAGTCACAGGTGTGCACGGTCAGTTCAAGGGTGCGGGTCGGGAGGTAACCCTCCAAGGTCATCGTCCCGAACGGGGTGCGCACCAGGGCGGTGGCCGGAGTGGCCTGGACCCGGTCGGGGACCCGGACCACCAGCGCGCTCAGCGCGGCCATCGGGTCCTCGCCGAGCGCGGCACCCGCGGCGCGTCCGCGCTGGACCAACGCTGCGGTGTCAGCCAGGGCGCCGGCGATGGCCAGGTAGTACGCGACGGCATCGGCCAGGTCCACCGGGCCGGAGTCGACGCTTGCGACGTCGAGGTAGGTCTCCACCGTCGACAGCGACCGGCTGGTGTGCCCCATCAGGTCGCGCACGGACCACTCGCCGAGGCCGGGGGCTTCATAGTGGCCTGTCGCGGAGGCGCTGACTTCGAGGAACCGTCGGGCGGCACTATCGAAGGCATGAGCGGCTGGAGCGTCCATCAGCTCAGTATCGCAGCCGCCAGTGTTCAACGCCCGTACTGGGCGCCATCTCAGTCACCGATCCTGTTGCGGGGGCTGGTCGTGTTTCCTCTGTACGAGTGGCCGCTTGCCAGTTCAACCCGGACTGGCCTTGGAGACGCCCCCCTTGGAGGTCTCCAAGCCTGGTCGGCCGAAGAGTGGCATTGTGCGGATGTTCCCGCCGCCGCTCGTGACTCCCGAGCTCGGCCTGTTGACAGGCAGTGTCTGCAAGGGCAGCCTGACAGCATGGCAAGGTATAGCGGTGGCGTAACCACACACCGGGCGCTGACAGGTCCAAGGCACACAGGCGCGTCGAGAAGCAGCCCTGAAGCTTGGAAGTTCGAGATCCTGTGCACCCTGCAAAGCATCCAGGCGATCCGAACCAACTGCGACATGACCGAACTCTCGACCGTGCGTCAAGCTCGCGAGGCCGGGTTGTCCTGGACAGAGATAGCCACCTCGCTGGGAGTGACTCGCCAGTCCGCGTGGGAGCGCTGGCATGAGCTCGAGGGAGAGAACCAAGGTGAGGTACGTCATGAGCCGACGCCGGAGAGTTAAGGACGCTCGGCACGCGTAGCACCTGAAGGACCGCCCTCCAGTTGGCCCACGCGTATCGCGGGCAGCCGCCTATGACTTTGCTCGACGGACCACTGCGCCACTGTCGCCGGTCGGGAAGTACGAGGCTCGCTGCTTCTCCAAGCGTCGAAGCTCCCAGTTGAACGGGATCCGCGCGGCCTTCTGCTTGTTGTGCCGCGAACACAACACCTGGCCATTCGAGACCGTCGTGCTGCCACCCTTGGAGTGCGGGTGAACGTGGTCGGCATGCAGCTTCTCAGTCTCCTTACAGCGGCCGAACAACAAACTGTGTCGCTCACACCGCGCGCCGGCGCGGGAGACGATTGCTGCACGATCTCTGCCCCCGAAACGACGTAAAGGGTCGAGTCCCGCATTGGCGATTGGTGCCCACCTGATCGCGCGGTAGACGCGAGCCATAACTGACAGCATGAGCAGGCAGAACACGGCAATAAGCCAGGGGGTCGACGTCGCTGCCAACCACATCCCGTGCCATACAGAGCCGAAGATCGCACCGATCAGATGGGAACTCGAGAAGGGAAGCCGTGTCGGCAATTGGGTCATCAACCGTCCCTTGGTCCCTCGGTCCAGTGCACAAGGGCCTGCGACACATGGACGGCGCGGTGCATTTCAGCATCGTTTCAACTTCAGGGTGTCACCTCTGGCCTTGCCCCGTACCGTCTTCCGCAGTTCCAATCCGTGGGCGTTAGAGGATCGTCGAGCGGGACGGCACGAAACTGTGCACGGCCGCGCATGACGCTGGGACCCAGCACCGCAGAGATGTCTCGTGCTGACCCATCCGCGACCGTCGGCCTGGATCTTCTGCTCGTGGTCGCCGGATGGGGGGTGGGTCTGACGCACCTGCACGGTCCGGGAAGGCTTCTTGGCCGACCGGCCATGAGTCATCCCTTCGGCTGTTTCAGGAACCAGCGGTGACCGAACGGATCGACGAAGACCGCCAACCGCCCCGCAGGCGGACCCGCGGGCCGGGTCAGGGGCGGCTACCCCAGCCGAGTCGAACTGATCGGACATCATCCAGCGTGCCTCGCCGAGCGCCAGCTCACAATGGCCGACTCTGACCGCAGACGTCAGCAGCGGAGCCCGCAACAGGATCGCTCATCCACGGGGCCGGCGCCGTTGTCGGCTTACCGGCGCACCCCCTTGCGCCACGCGCTGTAGGAGGTGAGGCGCTGGTCGCTGGGACGGGCCAGCCATGGCCACGGGTACAGGTGCGCGATCGCTACGGACGCTGAGTGGCGCGCGAAGCCCGGCACCGGGGCGAAGGTCACGGCGAGCGACGTCCCGGCCAGTTCCTCCGGCACGCGGCCGA
>JBBRZV010000149.1:0-4262 GCA_038236365.1 Actinomycetales bacterium
ACCTGTCACTGAAGAAGCTGACCAAACGCGAGCTGTCCGACTTCTACAAGCTCATGGTCAGCGGGTACGTCATGGCCACGGTCAAAGAAGGGTTCGCCGTCGCTCCGGGCCTTCAGCACATGCGCATCGCCGCCATCCGCAACACCGGAACAGACGCCTACGGCAAGACGCGAGTCGAGGCCATCCTCGCCGCCCGTTTCGCCCGCGCAGCTCTCCAGGGAGTGCAATGGGCCACTGCCGACGCAGCAACGGTGCTCAACGACACCAACGATGAGTTGACGGCCCACTTCACCGGCCCCAGCAAGGAACTCACGGCCCTTGACCTGGACCGGGAGCCCGACCTGGCCGCAGTCCTCGCCGCGGTCGATCTGGCCGAGCTGACGGACTGAGACACGGCCAGCTCGCTGATCGCCCTGGCGCAACCCGCTGTCCTGCTCGGCAAGGTACAGGGTGGTTACCGGTCGTCCGCGCACCTTGGCGATTCAGCGCAGGCAGAACGCCATGAGTCGAAAGGCTGATCCCAGTCAACGATGGGTGAGCGGTTCAGGTAGGACGGGCGTCAGCTGCGACGTAATCGGCGGCACGGCTAACGCTGACTCAGGAGATTCCGCGTCGGCGGGCGTCTGCGGACTCGAGATCGCTGGGCAGGACGAACTCGATACCGTCAGCCTGGAGTCGCTGCGCAATAGCGGTGGGGGGCTGGCGATCAGTCACCACAGCGGAAAGTCTGCCCCAGTCGCAGAGGAAGACCGGTGCGCGGGCCGAGAACTTGGCGTGGTCGATCAACAGCACGATACGGTCTGCGATGTCCATGAGCTCCAGCTTGACGAGTCTCTCGACGTCTGCTGAGGCGTACACGCCACGCTCGTCTACTGCTGCGGCACCGATGTACAACGTGCGCACTCGGTAGCGGTGGGCCATCTCGACGGTCGCCGTGCCAACCAGAGCGCGGCTGGCACGGTGCAAGTCACCACCGAGTGCGATCACGGTCACCGCGGGTTGGTCGAGGAGGAGGTTGACCACCGGGAGCGAATGCGTAATGACCGTGCCATGGAAATCTGGGGAGAGTGCTCTCGCGAGCTCGACCGTCGTCGTGCCGGCGTCGATCGCAATCACGTCATCAGGGCGTACGCATCGGGCCGCGGCTGCGCCGACGGTCCGTTTGGCCGCGTTTCTTGCGCTTTCCCGGCCGTTGTACGCGGTGGTGTCACGGGCGCTGTCCGTCTCGGGATTTCGAAGGCGCAGGCCCCCGTGCACCGCGACGGCTTGACCGTCATCCTGTAGGCGCCGGGCATCACGCCGTGCGGTCATCTCTGAGACGCCCAGGCGTTCAGAGAGGTCAGAAATCGATGCGAAGCCGGTTGCCCGGAGGTCTTCAAGGATCGCCGCTCGGCGTGCAGGAGCCCCGGTGTAGCGCATGGGTTGGGCGCTCATCTCGCTGGCTTCCTTCCGATACGGCTAACAACTCTGGCTGAGCTGGGGACCAATCTAACAAATTCCTCACAAATTTGCGCGCTAAGGACGACTCGCGTGCACGGGTCGAGATCCGAAGTGCCAGCGATGGAACGAGAGAGGGGGTGAGGGGAATGGCGTCGCTGGCTGACGTTGTTGGTGGAAATCGAACATAATGTTGTTCGTCAGTCCCACAAAATGTGCTATATTTGCACAATCAGCGCAGCTTGGTACCGCAAAATCTGTGGCAACCCAGAAGTCGCGCTACGTGTGCGAGGAGCAAGGATGCCCACTCCGTTTCAGGTTGTCTGCGTCGGCGTCGTGACCATCGACGCTCTTGCACTCGTGGACCGCTACCCAACCGCGGACGAACGGGTCGTCGGTGACCAGGTCTCCATCGTCGGGGGAGGGCCTGCGGCCAACGCCGCTGTGGTGCTCGCTCGCCAAGGCATTCCGGTGGCGTTTGTCGGTCGTGTGGGTGCCGACCTGGAGGGTGAACAAGCGGTGCGGCTGCTTGAGGTGGAAGGCGTCGATGTCTCCGGTGTCATGCGCGATCAAGGCGTGCCCACTCAAGCTTCGTGTGTCGTGGTCTCCAGGGAAACCAAGACGCGCGCGATCTCCACACTGGCAGTCCCCCCGCTGCCGTCGCTCGCCGCGATGGGGCCCAGGGCAGTCGAGCTCGTTGCTGCGGCTGAATGGGTTCATGCCGACCACCTCGGGTTCGGTCCAGTTGCCGAGCTGTTGGGCACTATGAGCCGTTCGGCTCGGCCGCGCCTCGCGGTGGATGCCGGCAACCCGGTTGAAGGACTCGATATCTCGTTGCTTGATCTGTACGTCCCCACAGCCGAGTCGCTGGCGGCGCAGTATGGCCAGTTGTCGACCGCTGAGGGCGTGGAGAAGGCTGCCGGTCTCGCGCTTGCAGACGGAGCCCGGGCCGTCGTTGCGACCAACGGATCCGAAGGGTCGACGGCTTGGTGGTCGGCCGAATTCGCGCCGGGCATTGACCCGGGTCGGGTGCACGTGCCGGCCTCGACCGGAATCGAGATCGTGTCCACCCTGGGCGCAGGTGACGTGTTTCACGGCGCATTGCTCTCAGCTATATGCCGCGGCCTTGACTGGCCCCAGGCCCTGCGGCAGGCCAATGACACCGCGGCTCTTTCTTGTCGCGCTCTAGACGGACGCAGCGCCGTCCCGACCCTTGCAGAGCTGATCACCCCGCGGCAGCCGGCCACCCAAGCCGACCGTGGCACGCGCCAGCCCCTGACTCAACCCACACAGGAGATCTGAAGATGACCCTCGCACCGACGCCCAGCACGATGCCAGCCTGCACGTTGCAAGACATCGCCCGCCCCTCGGGTGGATTCGCGATGCTTGCAGTTGACCAGCGGGAGGCACTGCGCCAGATGTTCAAGGGCGCAGGCGCAACAACTCCGGTCAGCGACCAGACCCTCACCGATTTCAAGGTGCTCGCGGCCCAGATCATCAGCCCGTACGCATCTGGTGTCCTGGTCGACCGGCAGTTCTCGTATGACGCCGTGCTCGCCGCCGGCGCCGTCGACCCGACGTGCGGGCTCATCGTCGCCGCGGATGACTTCCTGCCCGGCAACGGAATCCCGGTCGACAGCGTTCAGATCGACCGCGCCATCGACCCGGCCGCCGTTCGTGCGGCCGGCGCAAAGGCGCTCAAGCTGCTCGTTCTGTGGCGCTCCGACGAGTCCGCCCAGCAGCGCATGACGATGGTCGCCGAATTCGGCGAGATGTGCCGCAGCGCGGGTCTGGTGAGCATCATCGAGCCGGTAGTGCGCCCGCCCCGTCGCGGCGCCGACTTCGATCGGGAGGCCGCGATCCTGGCGGCCGCGACCGAGCTGGGCGACAGCGGAATCGACTTGTACAAGGGCGAGATGCCATACGGGGCAAAGGCCGACGACAAGACGCTCTTTGATGCGTGCCGGCGACTTGACGGGCAGCTGAACATGCCCTGGGTCATCCTCTCCTCCGGAGTCGACGCCGACATCTTCGGCAAGGCCGTGCACGTAGCCGTCTCGGCGGGAGCCTCAGGGTTCCTGTCCGGACGGGCCGTCTGGGCATCGGTCGTCGGGGCAACGGACCCCGCGACGATGCTGCGAGACGTCTCGGTGCCGCGCCTGAAGCGTCTCGGCGAAATTGTCGATGAGTCCATGGCCGCTCGCTGATGACTGACCGCACCTCATTCACCAAGGAAGGAACTCTCGTGAACTGGATCGGAATGCCGGCACACAACCGGTGGCTCGAAACCGAGCTGGACAGGACCCTCGAATTCGGGCGCAAAGGCAAGGTCCCCAACGGCTTCGGCTGGATCAGCAACACCGGCGGCATCCGTGAGGAGATGGGCACCCACCTGTGGATCACCGCCCGAATGGTCCACGTCTACGCGGCGGCGGCGCTCATGGGGCGCCCGGGGGCACGAAGCCTGGCCGCCCACGGCGTCGAGTGCCTGACCAACGGCATCCTTCGCGACCGCACAAACGGCGGCTGGTACGCCGCTGTCGCCAACGAGGGCGACCAGGTCACCGATCGTAAGAAAGAGGCCTACGCCCACATGTTCGTCGCGCTGGGCGCGGCCAGTGCCACCGCCGCCGACATCCCCGGCGCGCGCGAGCTGCTCAACCTGGCCATCGAGGTGGTCAACAAACACTTCTGGTCCGACGCCGAGAGCATGTGCCTGGACAACTGGGACGAGTCATTCACCCACTGCGACGACTACCGCGGCGGCAACGCCAACATGCACGCCGTCGAAGCCTTCCTGATCCTGCATGACGTCACCCACGACG
>JBBRZV010000150.1:0-4239 GCA_038236365.1 Actinomycetales bacterium
CACCCAGCCGTAACCGGCACAACCGCAGGACCCAGTGGAAGAACCGGACAGACCGGTAGCTGCCTGACGCCTGCTCGCCTACACCGACTCAGAATCATTGGCGACCGCCTGCGGACACTTCAGCGGTGGATCGAGGCTCAGTGGGCGCCGGGGCGGGGGTTTGTGGCGTTGCTGCTGGTCGAGCCGCTGCTGGTCACCATCGCTGCGGCGACGAACCCGTGGCACCTGTTGGTGTACCGCGGGGCGGGCGCGGCAGGCCTCACCGGGTCGGCCACGTGGGGGTACGGCCCAGGCTTCTGGTGGCATACCGGGTACAGCTATCTGGCGCTCCTCATCGGTCTCGGGTTCATTGCCTGGGGCTGGTGGAAAGCGCCGCCCGCGTTCCGGAAACAGCGGCTCACAATCCTCCTCGCCACGTTCATTCCATGTGCGGCCAACGTGGTCTATCTTGCCCGGGGCCTTGGCGACCTCGATCCGACACCGTTCGGCTTCGCGGTGGCTGGCCTGGTGATCTTCTATGCGATTTTCAGGCAGGACCTGTTCACGTTCAGTCCGGTGGCCCGGGCACTGATCATCGACCAGATCGGCGACGTGATCGTGGCCGTCAGCCCGGGAGGGAGGGTCCTGGACCTGAACCCCGCCGCGGTCGCCCTGTTGCGCGACATGAACCCTGGCGCGCCCAGCACACTGATCGGCGTGTCAGCCGAGGCGCTGTTCGGCGAAAGCATCGCCACCCCCGGCGCCGGGGAGACCGAGATCGTGGTGCGGGGCGCTTCCGCTCGTACCGAGTTCCAGGTGAGAGCCTCCACTCTCATCGACCATTACCACCGGGACCTCGGAACCGTGCTTGTGGCACGTGACGTGACCGAGGCCAACAACCAGAGCCGGCGTCTCGCCGCGGCGCATAATCAGCTTGTCCGGCAGGTCGAGACCATCGAGCTGCTGCGGGCTGACCTGGCCGAGCTGGCCAGCCGGGATACGTTGACAGGGCTGCACAACCGGCGCCACCTGGTCGAGAGATTTGCCTCGATGATCGCCGAGGCTGAGCGGACCGAAGAGCCACTCGCCGTTGTCCTGTTCGACGTCGACCGGTTCAAGACCATCAACGACAAGTTCGGCCACCAGGCCGGGGACGCGGTTCTGGTCGAGCTTGCCCGGCTGATGGGCGAACAGGTCCCGGTCGACGCGATGGTGGCGCGCTGGGGTGGGGAGGAGTTCTTCGTCGCCCTGCCCGGCGCAGATGCCGCCGCGGGACTGGCGTTTGCCGACGACCTGCGCCGCCGGTGCGAGCTGAACGTGATCGTTTTCGAGGGCCGGATGATCCGTTGCACCCTCAGCGGCGGCGTTGCGGCGTACCCCTCATCGGGCACGTCGATGGACGACCTCTTCCACGCCGTCGACGCCTCGATGTACGAGGCCAAGAACGCCGGACGAAACCTGGTGCGGCTCCACAAACCTCCAGCGACGATCCCTGTCGTCGTCACCATCTGAGCGCCGGCAGCGGGGAGAGCTATGGCGACGACGGCCCGGTGATCTTCGCTCGGGGCCCCAGATAACTGTTAGGCCGCGCCGAGCGTCGAAAGGTCCGCTCGGCCACACGGTGATCCGTCGGAGATCCATCGGCCAAGGCAGTCGCGCGCAAAGAGCTCGTCCGCGACAAGGAACGCTGCGCCCAACAGCCCGGCCCTGTCGCCGAGTGGCGAGGTCTTGATGCGCAGGTCGCGTGTGGCCAAGGCCATCGAGCGCCCGTACACCGTTCGCCTTAGCTCACCCAGGAACGCTTCGTCTGCCGCGCTGATCTGCCCGCCCATGACGATGAGCGAGGGGTTGTAGAAGTTCACCAGCGTCGCGAGGGTCCGCCCCACGAGTCGACCTGCGCGCGTCAGCAAGCCCAGGCTGGTCTGGTCGCCAAGGGCGGCAGCCCGCAGGATGTCCTCGGTGGCAAGGGCGCCATTGGCGTCGAGAACCTCGGCAAGCAGGCGGCTGCGTCCGGCCCGGGCAGCAACCAAACCGTCGCGCGCGAGGGCGAAGCCGCCGGCCACTGCAGACTGGTGGGAGCGCCCGAGGCTCGGCGCTTCGTTGCCGACCTGGTGTTCGACCCGCCTCAGAGGTCTTTCGACGCAGCGTTCGAATCCGCCACCGCGCGCACCGTCGTCGAGCTGTCCTGAGACTCGCGGTTTTCTGAGACTGATCGGTCGATGACGATCAGAGACCCCGACCCTAGAATCGACGGCGACGACGACCGGGTGTGACGGCCGCGGCCACTACCGTGGTCCTCGCTACCGGCGCATGGGGAGCCATCAGCGGCGCGAGCTATTGGCCCAGGGTGACGATGCAGAGGTCGGGCTGGACGAAGGGGAGCAGGTTGGTGGCGCGGACCGGCGCGCTGAGCTCTGCCAGAGCACCCTGGATCATTCCCATGTGGGCACCGCAGACCACGTCTGGGTGCTTCTCGGCCAGCTCGCGGAAGGGGCAGCGGTGCAGGCTGATGGCCCGGTGATCCGCGCTCAGCTCTGGAGCGAAGCCGATGTTGGCGAGCATCCGCACGACGGTGCTCACGGCGTCAGCCTCGCTGATCGGCGGCCCCTCGGCTGGACCTGACGGATTGCCGTCGTGAAGTCGGTGTTCGCTGAGCCCTGCCCAGTTCCGCCCGGCGTTCGCCGCCGCCTCGCCTGGACGTTCGCTGGTGGCGACGAGGTGCTGGGCCAGCAATTCGGCGAGAAGCTCGTAGTTGCGCTCACCTTCGGGCGCTCCGGTCGCTCCATAGACCACGCGGGGTCGGCCTGGTCCGCTGGGGTCCTCGGTTCGTCGTACGGCATACCCCGCCTTCACCAACAGGTCGAGGTGCGAGCGCACCGTGTTCTGGTGCAGACCCACGTGCTGGGCGACCTCAAGGACGCCGAGCGCCTTGTCGCTCGCCCGCAGCATGTCCAGAACTGCCATCCGGCTGGTGCTGGCCAGCACCTGATGGTGGCTCAGGCCGAGGGACTGGGGCATGGACGCAGTTTTCCTGATTTTCATCGTGGGAACAAGTGTGCACCACGTGGGGTGAGATGACTCACACGTCAAATTTTGGGGGTTTTGCCGGTCTAGGTGGTAAAAATGCCCGGTACCTATTGAACCTGTTTGAACCGTTAATATCGAAATTTGGGTGGACAAGGCATGAGCATGTTCTGCTTCCAGTGTCAGGAAACGACCAAGGGCGCCGCCTGTGTGACCAAGGGAATCTGCGGCAAGACCGAGGACGTCGCGCGGCTGCAAGACCTGCTGATCTACACGCTCAAGGGGATCGCGGTCCATGCAACCGCGGCCCGGCAGCTGGGGGCGTCGGGCAAAGAGGTTGATGAGTTCATCATGGAGAGCCTCTTCAGCACCATCACGAATGCCAACTTCGACGCCAAGTACTTCGTCGCCCGGGTCGAGGAAGGACTCAACCTGCGTGAGGACCTCAGGAAGGACATCCTGAGAGCCGGCGGCACGATCCCGGCGAACCTGCACGACGCCGCCACCTGGGTGACTCCGGTGGATGGGTTCGACAGCAAGGGGGCAAAGGTGGGAGTCCTGGCAACGGACGACGAGGATGTCCGCTCGCTACGCGAGCTGCTCACCTACGGCGTCAAGGGAATTGCCGCCTATGCCGAGCATGCGTACACCCTGGAGTATGAGGACAAGGGCATCTTCGCGTTCATCGAGAAAGCCCTGGCCGCCACTCTGGACGACAACCTCAGCGTCGATGATCTGGTCGCGCTGGTCCTGGAGGCCGGGAAGTTCGGCGTTGACGTCATGGCCCTGCTCGACACGGCCAACACCACGTCCTACGGCGACCCCGAGCTCACCACCGTGAACATCGGGGTAAGGAACAACCCGGCGATCCTGATCAGCGGTCACGATCTGAAAGACCTCGAAGAGCTGCTGGCGCAGACCCAGGGAACCGGCGTTGACGTCTATACCCACGGCGAGATGCTCCCGGCCCACTACTACCCCGGCTTCAAGAAGTACGAGAACCTCGTCGGCAACTACGGCAACGCCTGGCACCGCCAGCATGCCGAGTTCGAGTCGTTCAACGGCGTGGTCTTCTTGACCACCAACTGCCTCATCCCTCCGAAAGACAGCTACAAGGACCGCCTGTACACAACGGGTGTGGTCGGCTTCGACGGGGTCAAGCACATCGCCGACCGGGTCGACGGCCAGGCCAAAGACTTCTCCGCCCTGATCGCACACGCCAAGACCTGCCCGCCA
>JBBRZV010000151.1:0-4155 GCA_038236365.1 Actinomycetales bacterium
CGCAGCAGTGGCCCGCGTACGTGGCCTATCTGGTGTCCTTTGTGACGATCGGGCTCATTTGGATCGAGCACCACGGAATGATGAGCGCAGTGCGTACGATCGATCGGCGATTTCTTGAGCGAACCCTTGCATTCCTTTTGTTCGTGTCCGTTATCCCTTGGCCGACCGCCATCGCCGCTGAGTACGCCGACCAGGGCTTCTCCCAGGCACGCACCGCGGCGATTCTCTATGCGTCAACGATGCTCCTGATGGGGCTGACCTTCGCTTGGGGATGGCAGTACCTCGCCGCGCACCCGGAGATGGTCGCAGCGCCTGCCCGGGCTGCCTTCCCCACTGGTATGCGTCGAGCCCTTCTCGGCGGCTCGGTCTATCTCGCGGCCATCGTCGTCGCGCTCATCAGTCCAGCGTTGTCTTTCGCGATCGATGCACTGGTGGCTGTCTACTTCGCTCTGTCGAGAAGCCAGGTCCCAGGTCTGATTCATCGTGCGGCGCAGTCAGAGGGCACCGACACACTCAACTGAGGTTTCGCACGATCCGATCAGTGGTCGGTTGCGGTTGCGATCGGCGACGAAGTTCGCCGTCCCCGGGAGAAACTGGCGGCGGGGTGGTGAACACCCACCCCAGGCTTTGGTGTTCGACTTCGCTAGCTCTGGTTCGAGGAACGCGATGACGTGGAGCTCACGGCGGACTCTGCTTAGTTGCCGATCCCAGTCAGCGATCCTCTTGCGGGGGTGGCCGAACAGCCTCTCAGCGGCTGGGTTCCAGTTCGTGATGACGCCCTCCAGTGTGCTGCCGATGATGGCATCGTCGGAGTATTCGACCACCGAAGCCATCCGCTGGGCCGCCTCGAACGCCTCCGTCTCGCTGGTCATGTCGCGGGCGGGGGCAAACACGCCGAGTACGTTCCCGACCGCGTCGCGATAGACCGAGGCGTTGTAGGGGACATCGGACACCGAACTCCAGGTGAACCTCCGGTGGGCGTGATCCCGGAGCCACCTTGCACGGCTGGTCAGCCATTGCCGTCCTGGCGCTCGACCCGCTCACCCGGTCGTTGGGGGTTGATCTCCACAGGTACTCCTGGGCGGGAGATGAGTCAGGCGGTTCTTGGATGTGCTCCGCCGAGGCGCATCGGCGGGCTCCTCATCGTGGGGTACGGGCTGTGCCGGTTATCTTCTTTTCGTCGATCCGGAACAATACGCAGACGACGGAGCGGTCGCCGGACTCCCAGCCAGTCCGATCTGAGGTCACCGAGAATGCGTCGTAGAGGGGGGCGTTGGGTGAACCGGCCAGGTAGCCGCGCAGTCGGTCAGTGCACGTCTTGTCGCCGGAGGCCTCGATGGCTGCATCACCGGGGTAGCCGCCGGGGCTCATCGTGAACAGGGAGAAGATCTCATCATCGTGTGGCCGCAGGCACGGCAGCCGCGGTACAGCTGCAGAGGGGTCGTTAGACGGTGCGTCGAAGCAGTCACCAACTCTGGGGTCAGAGATCACGTCGGAGCCTGGCGTGCCGAGCGGGACACGGGCGAGGATGACCAGCGCCACCAGCCCGATCGCACAGGCCGTGGTCGCCGCGAGCCACCGGCCCTTACCGATGATCCACGACCACGGTCGCCGGTCCGGTCTGGTGGCCGTGTCCTGGATGGGCAGCGTGTCGTCTTGCGTGAGCGTCGCGTCTTGGATGGATGGGGCCGCGTCGTGTATGGACCGCGTCACGATTCGGGGCCCAGAGTAGGCGGGGGCAGACCATGCGACAAGCAGGGCGATACCCCAGAACCACAGCGACCCGGCATCCAATGCGAGGTCGGTACGAATGAGGGTCACTGTTTCGCTCGGTGATAGCACCACCGAGGCGTTGGTCAAGCCGCCGTCCTGACGCGCGATGACGTATTCGGCGAGCAGGAGGCTGACCAGCGTCAGGGAGAGGCTTATGGACCGGGTCCACAACGGGCGTAGCCCGAGGCCGGCGAGACCCACTGAGACGGCAACGATCAGGCCCAGGGCAACAGATACCAGGCTGTAGTCATGTCCGGTCAGGATGACGAAGGCTGCGTAGGCCGCAGCCCCGAGCAGCGCGCCCGACGCGCCGAACGCCGTGGCGCGCAGCGCTGACGGCGCCCGCTGCTTCCGGCTGGTGGCCTGTTGGCTCGCTGTCGCCTCGTTCTTGGCACCTCCTCCGATGTCCGCAACCCGCGATCTCGTCGGTTCACGCGACACGGTCAGCGCGGACGAAGTGACCAGTGTCGACCTCGCACCGTCCTGGACGCTCAGGCCGTCAGATGCCAGGCTGAAGGTGTAGCCAGCCGCCTCCAGCGCCTTCGCGATCTCAGCAGAGACCTGCGCGAAGCGGAACTCCCAGTTCATGCTTCCGCCACCGAAGTGGTAGCTGTCGCCGCTGCGAGTGCGGACAAGGACCATTCGCCCCTTCTGCTGGGAGATGGCGTGCGCAAGGTCCGCGTAGAGGATGCGCGTGTGGGTACGAGGGTCTTCCGGACCGGCGGGCACCACCCGTATCGGCAGCCACGCCCCGATCAACGGCACGGGGGTCACGAACTGGATCCACTTTGAGTGAACGAAGGTGATCTGGTCGTCCCACAGACAGAACAATCCACGCGGAGGGAAGCCCCCGGTCTTGTACTGCACGGCGATGGTGCAGAAGGACTCAGGCATGGACTCGGCCATGGGGAAAGTGTGATTCTGCCAGACCGGTAGAGCAAGGGTCTGAGTTGATGTGATGGTGGCGTTGGCCAGTCGTTTCGTCCGGTTCGAGGTTGTCCGGCGTGGCTCACTCCTGGCGGCTCGTCTGCGCGGCGTGACCGCGCACACGCTGGCTCTGCATTACGGCCCCGGCGAGAGCGGGTCAATCTGGGCTAGCCAGAAGGACGCTTCCTTGTCGCTGTTGCGCAACGGACAAACAGCTTCGTGTCTGCCGGCCAGTTCGCTGTCATCGAGGCACGAGAGGGAGTCCCACTAGCGGAACGCGTTGCGGCGACGCTGAGGGGCGTGACGCTCACCGCTGGATGGTGTCCGTCGTCTTCGTAAGCGGATCGGCTTGCGGACGGCATCTGACCTGGGTTGGATCGGTGCCCCCACCCAACTGGCCCAAATCAAGGCAGACATCCTCACCGCGGCCGGCACCCTTCACAACTGCTGGAATGCACAACCATGCATGGACTCGGGACCGGCAAACGTCCGGATCTGGCACGGATAGGGCGTGTTGATGCACGGTGACCGATCGGTGACCGCAACGACTGTCGGCCGTACGGATCATCCCTTTGACGGTGTCGACAACGCTGTGATGGACAATGAGCAGCGTGGAGGATCATCGGCCGGGTGCAAGTCCTGAGTACCCTGACCTGCGCGACTATGTGAGTTGGCACGCGGCATACGACGATCCTGAGTCGAGCCTGTCGGTGCGGTTGCGACATGTCCAGGCAGCCATCGCCGAGTGGCTGGACCAGACGCCCGGCCCGGTTCGCGTCCTCAGCTCGTGCGCCGGCCAAGGCCACGACATCCTCGGTGTGCTCGAGAAGCGCGGGCCGCAGGACCGTGCCCGGGTGACCGGCGCCCTCGTCGAGATCGACCCCACGAATGTCACCATCGCCCGGCGGCGCATCGCGCAGCTCGGGCTGGCGCTGACGGTCGTCGAGTCCGACGCGGGGACCACCGACGGGTATGCCGGTCTCGTACCCGCGGACCTCGTGCTCCTGAGCGGGATTATGGGCAACATCTCCGCGGCCGACATCGAGCGGCTCGTGTACGTCTCGCGTCAGCTCTGTGCGCCGGAAGCGACGGTCATCTGGACCCGGGGCGCACAGGACCCCGACCTCGGACCCGACATCCGCCGATGGTTCGAGCAGGCGGGTTTCGAGGAACTGTCCTGCGAGGAGTGGATCCAGGGCACGAGCATGCGGGTCGGCGTGAACCGCCTCGTCGCACCACCTCAACCGTTGCGCCCAGGCGAGCTGATCTTCACTTTCTACCGCTGAGGACGACCGTAGGTTAGGTGACCCACAGACGACCTCCAGCCTGACCCAATCAGCGCCAACATCCGCTCTTGGCACGGACATGGCGCGCAACTACAGCTGGAGATGGAGGCGCAAGGCGTCGTCAAGCTGCGTCATCAGGTGGGTGGGAACGCGGCCGAGCACTGGACCC
>JBBRZV010000152.1:0-4132 GCA_038236365.1 Actinomycetales bacterium
CTGCCCAACGACACGGTGATCCTGACTGCGGGCTGCGCGAAGTACCGCTACAACAAGCTGGAGCTAGGAGACATCGGCGGCATCCCGCGAGTCCTTGACGCGGGACAGTGCAACGACTCCTACTCGCTTGTGGTGATCGCCCTGAAGCTGAAGGAGGTCTTCGGCCTGGAAGACATCAACGAGCTGCCCATCTCCTACAACATCGCCTGGTATGAGCAGAAGGCTGTCATCGTCCTGCTCGCCCTGCTGCACCTGGGCGTGAAGGACATTCACCTGGGGCCGACACTGCCGGGCTTCCTTTCCCCCAACGTGGTCAACGTCCTGGTCAGGAACTTCGGCATTGCAGGCATCACCACAGCCGAGAACGACATCGCAATGTTTCTGGCGTCCTAGCGCCGAACCACAAAACCGGCGCCGATCGGTATACAGCTCAGGCCTTGTCGCTTCTGTCCCTGTTCATCTAAGACGGGGGGCGGCGGGTGAGGCGTCGCCGTACCCGGAATCTTGGTGGCAGTCAGCAAGGTTTTTCGGAACGTCGCATCGATGACAGGGGACCGGTCAAGGATCGTCATTCCGGTCACCGCCGGGACTGGCCGATGGCCAGGTGGTGGTCTTGGCCGGCAATTCTTCGCTGGGGTTTGAGGCTGGCAGTTCACGGCAACGCGGAACCGCGGAGGGGCTCTTCGGAGTATTAGTGAGGTCGGATCGGCATCAGGGTCTCAGACTGTGCCCATGCACCTGCGGCCGGCTGATCAGTTGGATGCCGATCTCCTCGGTCGGCTTCTGCTTGAGGCGATGAATTGGACCGGCACGGAACGGTTCACGCTCGAGGACGTGATGGGCAGTCCGAAGCTATGCCAGTACATCGCTGGCTGGCCGCTTCCCACGGATTTCGGCATGGTCGCGGTCGGCGAGGAGAACGTCTCCCTTGGTGCGGCCTGGCAGGTGTCCATCACAGGTTCGCCAGGCTACGGGTTCGTCAGCCAGGACGTTCTCAAGCAGGGATGGCGGTGAACCCGGGGAGCAGGGGCCGGGCGCCACTCACCCTGAAACTCCACGACCAGAGCGTCCACACCCAGGTCGTGACGTTCTGACCCCTTACGCGGGCGGAACCCGCATCTTCGTGCGCTGCGCAACAATGGCCACGCTGACGTTGACGGCGTGCGGTACGCAGTCGGTACACCCCGTCGGCGCCGGAGGCGGGTCAAGCAGCCCGTCCGTGCGGCCCTCGGCGAGCCAGCCCGCCGGAAACCCGAGCACACTGTCCAGAGTGAACCCGGCCCGGTTGCCGGACGCTGAAGCTGGCGTCGCCCGCCTGCTCAACGCGATGCCATCCGCGGTTGCCGGACACGCGCGCACAAAGGTCACTCGCAGCGAGGTTCACTATGCCGATGGGTCCGTGTTCACCGTGCAGTCCCTGGCTGAAGCCGCTCCCGGGATGGCCATGAACAACTTCTTCACCCGGTTCAAGAACAGCGGACAGTTCACCGTGAGTGCCCAGAACTCTCCCGGTGCGGTACTGCTGTGGTTCTCCGCGGAAGGACAGCGGCCATACAACCGCCACATTGCCGCAGTGGCCAAAAACGGCGGGAAATGGATCGTTGGAATCGACGCCGTCGACACGGCCGCGTTCGATGCACTCGTTCGGGCTCTCGCGGCCACCACAACCTGATCCAGCCGAGACCACACCCAGCCCGGCTTCAACCCTGGCCGGGCAAACCCGGCCAGTGTGGCTTAGGCTCGCTCGTGTCAAAGGGGCCACGCAACTGGCGGCCTGCCTACTCGGAGCGGGGCGCGAATTGGCCAGTAGCAAAGTTCTGCATCGCGCTGGTGATCGGGTCGAGGTCAACGTCCTTGAGGTGGTTCATGACGTGTCGTCGGACGCTCGCAAGGTGAGTTGGCCACGCGGCGCGCAGCCGGCTGAGCCCGGAGTCGGTCAGGACGGCGTTCCAACCCCTGCCGTCACACGGCGACTTCTCCCGGCGCACCAGGCCTTCCGCCTCGAGCCGCTGAACGATTCGGGTCATCCCACTCAGTGAGAGGTCTGCCGCGGCCGCGAGGTCGCTCATGCGCATCCAGCGGTCGGGCGCTTCAGAGAGGTGCATGAGCGTGAAGTAGCCGCTCAGAGACATACCACGTTCGCGGATGAGGTCCGCCTCGAACGCTCGCGGCACGGTCACAAACACCCGTCCCAGCGCCCTGAGGAAAGCCTCCTCGCGCAGTTCGAGCGGGTTGACCACCTCAAGGATCTCTGCTTGAACCTCACGCTTCTCTGTTTCCACATCCTCAAGACTACTTGCTACGTCAAGCACTTCCCTCTATATTTGCTTGACGTAGCAAGTAGATCCCCTCGTGAGGAGCACACACCATGACGCGTATCGGCATCATCCTGGGCAGCACCCGTCCCGGCCGCAACGGCGAACAGGTCGCCCATTGGGTTCGGGACATCGCCTCGCGTCGCGGCGACGCCACGTTCGAGCTTGTCGACCTGGCGGACTACCCGCTCCCCCACCTCAACGAGCCGCTTCCCCCGTCACTGGGCCGGTACCAGCACGAGCACACCAAGCAGTGGGCCGCCAAGGTGGCCTCCTTCGACGGGTTCGTCATCGTCACGCCGGAGTACAACCACGGCACCTCCGGCGTGCTGAAGAACGCCCTGGACTACCTGTACCGCGAGTGGAACAACAAGGCGGTCGGCTTCGTCTCCTACGGGGCCTCCGCTGGTGGCGCCCGCGCGGTGGAGCACCTGCGCCTGGTCGCGGGCGAGCTGCAGATGGCCGACGTGCGCCAGCAGGTGGCGCTCTCACTGATGCGCGAGTTCGAGAACTTCAGCGTCTTCAAGCCCGGCGACGACAAGCTGCCCGCGCTGAACACCCTCCTGGACCAGGTCATCGCCTGGAGCACTGCCCTAGCCCCGCTGCGCGATGCCCGCGAAGCAGCCGCCTGACCCGACCACCAGCGTCCGCTCCCCCCTCAAGCCCACCGCGCAAAGAAAGAAGCATCGCCATGAACATCACCCTGTGGATTGTCGCCGCACTGCTGGCACTGGCCTTCTTGGCCACTGGCAGCATGAAACTCACCCAGCCGAAGGCCAAGCTCGCAGCCTCCGGCCAGGGCTGGGCCGAGGACTTTCCCGAGCCCACAATCAAAGCCATCGGCGCCCTTGAGGTGCTTGCCGCCCTCGGGCTGATCCTCCCCGCCGTGCTCAACACCGCCACGGTGCTCGTGCCGCTGGCCGCGACCGGGGTTGTCGTTCTCATGATCGGCGCGGCGATCACGCACGCCCGACGCCGGGAGTACCCCACCATCGGCGCCAACGTCGTGCTCGCAGCTCTCGCACTTTTCGTCGCCGTCACGCGTTTCGGCTCCTCCAGCTTCTGACCATACGAGGCGATCCCCCACGGGCGATAACACGATGTGCTCGGTCGCTCTGAGCGGTCTTCTCCTCGACCGTTACGACGACGAGACGGATGAGGCCGACGTCTCGTGCCCGGATCGGTAACCGGTGATCGTCGATGCAAGGTAGAACCTCGCCGAGGCCTTGAGTCTGGTGTCGCTCAGCGTTCCTCAGGATTGGGGTTTGCGACCACCGCAAGAACCCAAGGATCGTTTTGTGGACGTATCTAACCCGGGTCGTATCGGTGTCCCCTCGGCGAGCATGCGCCCAAGCTAACGGGTTCGAGCCGTGTACGTCCGCCAAGTTTCTAAGTGGGCGCGGATAGTGAGCTTTTGCTGCACCGAAGACGGATCGTCACCGGAGCCGTCGACTTACGGGGACGGGGTTGATGTGATCGGCGTCGGAGGCGAGGGAGTTGTCGGGGTCGAGGGGCCAGGCGTCGAGGATGGGCTCGTTCAGGAGCGCGTCGATGAGTGTGCGGGTTCCGGCGACCAGGGTCGAGTCGAAGTCGATCTCGGTGGCGACGCACCAGGTCCGATCGGCGGGCCAGAACAGGTTCGGCGACTGGGCTTGGAACCGTGTGGGGTCCAGCCACCAGCCGAGGCTGGTGGCTGCTGGTAAAGGCCCGGTGAGGAGCAGGTAGTCGCGCCCTGGGAGGCGCACCCGCGGTCCGTCGCGGTCGAGGTAGGGGTGCTTTGAGCCGGAGGTCGAAACGGGTCCTCGCTGTTGAGCTCC
>JBBRZV010000153.1:0-3964 GCA_038236365.1 Actinomycetales bacterium
CCGTCATGAAGCGACTGCCGCAGGTGCTGATCAACGTCACGGGCGTGGACAAGAGCCGCGTCGAGGTCAACGAGCAGGTTCAGACTGCCGTTCGTGCGGCCCAGGCCGAGCTCGACGGGGTTGGCCGGGTCCTCCTGCGCAAGTCCGGGACCGAGCCTCTGGTGCGCGTCATGGTCGAGGCTGACGACGCCGCACAGGCCCAGGCTGTGGCCGAGCGGTTGGCCGACGTCGTGTCAAGGAACCTCGCGCTCTGAGCCGGGGACAGGAGCGTCTGGGCTACCGGGTGAGGTCGAGGCCGACCGCGTCGACGACGCGGGCACGTCCGTCGTTGAGGGCGTAGGTGGCACCGACAACCGCGAGGCGACCAGCCGAGATACGGTCCGAGATCAGGTTGGAGCGCTCCGTCAGCAGATGCAGGGTATGCCGTACATGCTCCGCCTCGATCTCGTCGGCGGTGGTCATGCCGGCTCGCTGCGCGGCCAGGACACTGGGGGTGACGCGCTCGACGATGTCTCGGATGTATCCCCCTGGCATGACGCCTGTCTCGATCGCGTCGACCGTTGCCGCGACGGCGCCACAGGAGTCGTGGCCGAGGATCACCACAAGGGGGATGTCCAGGATGGCGACACCGAACTCGATGGAGCCGAGCACCCCCTGGTCGATCACGTGGCCTGCCGTGCGGACGACGAACAGGTCACCGAGCCCGCGGTCGAAGATGATCTCAGCGGCAACGCGCGAGTCCGCGCAGCCGAAGAAGACGGCAAAAGGCGACTGGCCCTGGGTCAGGCTGTCTCGGCGGGCAGCGTCCTGGTTGGGGTGCGAGTGCTCGCCGGCAACGAACCGCTGGTTGCCTCGGTCCATCTCGGCCCAGGCTTCGGCAGGGGTCGACGATCGCGAAGGACCCTGCCCACCCTCGCTCATAGCCCTGGGCGCTTGCCGATGCTCATCGCGACGGGTTTGCTCGTCTCGGCGTAGAAGTCGCTGCCCTTGTCGTCCACGACGATGAAGGCAGGGAAGTCCTCGACCTCGATCTTCCAGATCGCTTCCATGCCGAGCTCGGGATACTCAAGGACCGAAACGGACTTGATGCAGTCCTGCGCGAGGCGGGCGGCAGGGCCGCCGATGGAGCCCAGATAGAAGCCTCCGTGCGTCTCGCACGCGGAGGTCACCTGGCCCGAGCGGTTGCCCTTGGCGAGCATGACCATGGATCCTCCGGCCGTCTGGAACTGCTCGACGTAGGAGTCCATCCGCCCTGCAGTGGTGGGGCCGAAGGAGCCACTGGCATAGCCCTCGGGCGTCTTGGCCGGGCCGGCGTAGTAGACCGGGTGGTCCTTGAGGTACTGAGGCATCGGCTGACCGGCGTCGAGCAGTTCCTTGATCTTGGCGTGAGCCAGGTCGCGCGCCACGACAAGGGTGCCGGTGAGCGAAAGACGTGTCATCACAGGGTGTTTCGTCAGCTCGGCACGGATCTCGTCCATCGGCCTGGTGAGGTCGATTCTCACGACATCGTTGGAGGCGTCCGACTCAAGGTGCTCGTCGGTGGTCTCGGGAAGGAACCGCGCAGGGTCTGTCTCTAGCTGCTCGATGAACACTCCTTCGGACGTGATCTTGCCGAGGGCCTGTCGGTCAGCCGAGCAGGACACAGCGATGGCGATCGGCAGCGACGCGCCATGGCGGGGGAGGCGGATCACGCGGACGTCGTGGCAGAAGTACTTGCCGCCGAACTGCGCGCCGATACCGAAGTTGCGGGTCAGCTCGAGGACCTGCTCTTCGAGCGCGACGTCCCTGAAGCCTCGCGCAGTGGCTGCTGACCCCTCGCGCGGCAGGTCGTCGAGGTACTTCGCGCTGGCGTACTTAGCTGTCTTCAAAGCGAATTCGGCGCTGGTGCCGCCGATGACGATGGCCAGGTGGTAGGGCGGGCAGGCTGCAGTGCCCAGGGAGCGCAGCTTCTCGTCGAGGAAGGTGATCATGGCCTGGGGGTTCAGGACGGCCTTGGTCTCCTGATAGAGGTAGGACTTGTTCGCCGAGCCGCCGCCCTTGGCCATGAACAGGAACTTGTACGTCGTCTCGTGGCCGGCAGCCGTGTCGGCATAGAGCTCGATCTGGGCGGGCAGGTTGGACCCGGTGTTCCTCTCCTCCCAGGTGGTGATCGGCGCCATCTGTGAGTAGCGCAGGTTGAGCCGTGTGTAGGCGTCGTAGACACCGCGCGCAATGGACGACTCGTCCGAGCCCTGGTCACCAGTGGTGAGCACGCGTTGACCGCGTTTGCCCATGACGATCGCGGTTCCGGTGTCCTGGCACATCGGCAGGACGCCACCGGCTGCGATGTTGGCGTTCTTGAGCAGGTCGAGCGCGACGAACTTGTCGTTGTTGCTGGCCTCGGGGTCGTCGAGGATGCTGCGCAGCTGGGTCAGGTGCGCCGGGCGAAGGTAGTGGGCGATGTCATGCATGGCGGTCTCGGTCAACAGCCGGAGCGCCTCGGGCGCCACCTCGAGGAAAGATCGTCCGTCCGGGCCTTCGACCGTCCGCACGCCCTCGGTGGTCACCAGCCGGTATGCCGTGTTATCGGCTCCCAGCGGAAGCAGGTCTTCGTATTCGAACTCGGGCACCGTCGCTCCTTTGAACACCAGAATCTGTCACGCCGCACGATGCGGCCGTTCAGTCCACGCTATGGAAGTGGCTCTCAGCGTAGGACCTGGCTAAAGGTGGCCTGCGTCACCCTCTTGGAGCTCCGCCCGACGAGGCGGGTTCGCGCCGGCGCGGGACACCGTGACCGCTGCGCAGGCGAGGGCGCGGTCAACCGCCGGACGGACGGCGGCGAGGGAGGCTGACCGCAGACGCGTGCGGGCCTCGACGCCGCCCAGGAGCCCGGCATCCATCAGCCCGGACAGCAGGCCCGCCATGAAGGAGTCTCCTGCCCCGACGGTGTCGACGACGGCAACCGTTGGTGCATCGACGCTGGTCAGCTCGCCGGTGATGCTGAGGGCGATCACGGCGCCGCGGGCGCCGCGCGTTACCACCGTCAGAGGGGGACCCAGCTGACCCCACAGGCGCAGCACGTCGGGGATCGGTGCTCCGTCATACAGCCAGGCGATGTCCTCATCACTGGCCTTGACCACGTCACTGAGCCCGATCAGCTGTTCGATCTTGGCGCGGACCTCATGAGGGTCTCCCATCAGCGATGGACGGGCATTCGGGTCATACGAGATGGTGGCCGTCGGGCGCGCGACCTGGATGCCGTTCAGGACCGCGGAGGCGCCGGGCTCGAGCGTCGCGGCGATGGAACCGGTGTGGACATGCTCCAGTCCCTCCAGACTGGGCAGCCCGGGCAGCTCCCAGGCCAGGTCAAAGCTGTATGCCGCGGCGCCGGTCGCATCCAGCGTCGAGGTGGCCACGGACGTGGGGTGTCTTCCGACGCTGTCCTTGGTCAGCGAGACCCCTTCAGATGCAAGGTAACTGGTGATCTTGGTGCCACGCTCGTCGTCGCCGACAAAGGTTGCGAACGACACGTTGTGACCGAGACGGGCAAGCCCGACGGCGACGTTGGCCGGACTGCCCCCGACATGGTCTTGGCTGGAGCCGTCAGATTGATGGACCACATCGATCAGTGACTCCCCGATCACGAGCGTGCGCCCGCTCATGTCGGTCCTGCTGGCATGTTCTCGTCGGACATGACGGCAACCTCCGGCTCAAGGGTTGGGTTGAGCTGACTCTATCGATGCGAGTTGGTGCTTCGAGGCGGGCGGCGGCGTGGACTCGACTGGACCGACTGGTCATTTTGGCTGGGATTCAGCGACGATGGAAGCATGATCGCAGCAACCAGTGCTCCCGACAGTGCGCCGGCCCCGGCGAGGCAGCCGTCCCCGCCGAGGCGTGGCATGGGCAACCTGCGCAGCATGGTCATCTCGATGGCGGTGATCCTGGCGGCCGTGCTGATCTGGTTCGTGATGGTTCCGAGGCCCAA
>JBBRZV010000154.1:0-3942 GCA_038236365.1 Actinomycetales bacterium
AGTGCCTTCGGCGATCAACCGACCACCGCCGTTGCCGCCTTCGGGACCCAGGTCCACGATCCAGTCGGCGCTCTTGATGACGTCAAGATTGTGCTCGATGACGATGACCGTGTTGCCCTTGTCCACCAGGCCCTGCAGCACCCCGAGCAGCTTGTTGATGTCCTCGAAGTGCAGGCCGGTCGTCGGCTCGTCCAGGACGTAGACCGTCCGGCCGGTCGAACGCTTCTGAAGCTCGGTGGAGAGCTTGACACGTTGAGCCTCTCCACCGGAGAGGGTCGGCGCCGGCTGGCCGAGCCTGACGTAGCCCAGGCCGACATCCACCAGGGTGCTGAGGTGTCGTGAGATTGCTGGAACGGCCGCGAAGAAGTCGGATGCCTCCTCGATCGGCATGTTCAAAACGTCCGCGATGGTCTTGCCCTTGAAGTGCACCTCGAGCGTCTCGCGGTTGTAGCGCGCGCCATGGCAGATCTCGCACGGAACGTAGACATCGGGAAGGAAGTTCATCTCGATCTTGATGGTGCCGTCACCCTTGCAGTTGTCGCACCGACCGCCCTTGACGTTGAACGAGAACCGCCCCGGCAGGTAGCCACGGATCTTGGCTTCTGTCGTCTCCGCGAACAGCTTGCGCATGTTGCCGAAGACGCCGGTGTACGTGGCCGGGTTGCTCCGCGGAGTACGCCCGATCGGGCCCTGGTCGACGTGCACGACCTTGTCGAGGTGCTCCAGCCCCTTGACCGTCTTGTGCCGACCGGGGACCTGACGCGCCCCGTTCAGCTTGTTGGCCAGGACCATGTAGAGGATGTCGTTGACCAGAGTCGACTTGCCAGATCCCGAAACCCCAGTGACCGCAATGAAGTTGCCCAACGGGAAGCTGACATCCACGTCATAGAGGTTGTGCTCGCGAGCGCCGACAACGGTGACCTGACGCCCGTCCTGCGGACGTCGGATCGCCGGGATGGGAATCTCGCGGCGACCTGAGAGATAGGCACCGGTGATGGACTCCGGGTTCTTGAGCAGGTCCGCCACCGAACCCGAGTGCACCACCCGTCCGCCGTGTTCCCCCGCGCCCGGCCCGATGTCGACGACCCAGTCGGCCGTCGTGATGGTGTCCTCGTCGTGCTCGACGACGATGACCGTGTTGCCCAGGTCCCGCAGCCGGGTCAGCGTCTCGATGAGCCGACGGTTGTCGCGCTGGTGCAGACCGATGGACGGCTCATCCAGGACGTAGAGAACGCCAACCAGCCCGGAGCCGATCTGCGTCGCCAGCCGGATCCGCTGGGCCTCTCCACCGGAGAGGGTGCCGGCGGGACGGTCCAGCGAGAGATAGTCCAGACCCACGTCCAGCAGGAAGCCAAGCCGTGCCTCGATCTCCTTGATCACGCGTTCGGCGATCTGGCGCTCACGAGAGGTGAAGTCGACCTCTTTCAGGAACTTGGCACAGTCGGCGATGGCGAGCGCACAGATCTGGGAGATGCTGTGACCACCGATGTGGACGGCCAATGACTCGGGCTTGAGCCGGGCTCCCCCACACTCCGGGCAGGGCACCTCGCGCATGTAGCCCTCGTAGCGCTCACGCGACCACTCGGAGTCGGTCTCGGCGTGCCGACGCTTGACGAACGGCACCACACCCTCGAATCCCGTGGTGTACGAACGGTCTCTGCCGAAGCGGTTGCGGTACTTGACGTGGACCTTGTAGTTCTGACCGTGCAGGATGGCCTCGCGGGCCCGGTCCGGCAAGGCGTGCCACGGCTTGTCGAGGGAGAACTTCAGGTCCTCGCCCAGCGCGGCGAGGAGCCTCAGGAAGTACTCCGCAGAACCCGACCCCTGCGACCACGGCGCGATGGCACCCTGACTGATCGAAAGGTCCTCGTCAGGGATCAGAAGGTCTGGGTCCACCTCGAGCTCGGTGCCAAGACCGGTGCACTTGGTGCAGGCGCCAAACGGCGAGTTGAACGAGAACGAGCGCGGCTGGACCTCGTCCATTGCCAGGGGGTGGTCGTTGGGGCAGGCCATCTTCTCCGAGTAGCGTCGTTCACGCCCGGCGTCCTTGGGATCCAGGTCCACGAACTCCACAACCAGGACACCGGAGGCAAGGCCGAGGGCCGTCTCGACCGAGTCGGTCAACCGCCGCTTGGCCCCCGTGTCGGCGCCTTTGGCGACCAGCCGGTCGATGACAACCTCGATAGTGTGCTTCTTCTGCTTCTCCAGAGTGGGCGGCTCGCTGAGCGAGATGACCTCACCGTCGACGCGCGCACGAGAGAAGCCCTTGGTCTGGAGCTCGCTGAACAGCTCGACGTACTCTCCCTTGCGGGCCTGGATCACGGGTGCCAGCACCTGGAAACGAGTACCCTCGGGCAGCTCCAGCAGCCGGTCCACGATCTGCTGCGGGCTCTGGCGGGTCACCGGCTCGCCACACACCGGGCAATGTGGTCGGCCCGCACGGGCGAACAGCAGCCGTAGGTAGTCGTAGACCTCGGTGATCGTGCCAACGGTGGAGCGGGGGTTGCGGTTTGTTGCCTTCTGGTCGATGGAGACAGCCGGGCTCAGACCCTCGATGAAGTCCACGTCTGGCTTGTCCATCTGGCCCAGGAACTGACGCGCGTAAGCGCTCAGGGACTCGACATAACGCCGCTGGCCCTCGGCGAAGATGGTATCGAAGGCCAGGGATGACTTGCCGGACCCGGAAAGGCCTGTGAACACAATGAGGCTGTCCCGTGGCAGCTCAACGGAGATATCGCGAAGGTTGTGCTCACGCGCTCCGCGAACGATGAGGCGGTCATGGTGGTATCGGGCAGGGCTGGTGGTCACGTCGGGCACGTCGCAATCGTATGTGGCACCACTGACATGCCACACCTCTGCACGTGTGCCCAAGGCTCCGACCGTGGTTCTTCTCGCCGTGCGGACGCGCGAGAGGCGGGTTGCGGCATACGGTGCTGTTATGGCTCTTCCGATCGAGGACTATGCGCTACTGGGCGACACCGGCACGGCGGCCCTGGTCGGGCGGGACGGCTCGATTGACTGGCTGTGCCTGCCAAGGTTCGACTCCCCGGCGTGCTTTGCGGCGCTTCTAGGCTCTCCGGACAACGGTCGCTGGCTGTTGGGGCCGGTTGGACCCTCGAGAACCACACGCAGATATCTCGGCGATAGCTTCGTCCTGGAGACTACCCATGAGACGCCCACCGGGGTAGTCCGGGTCACCGACTTCATGCCGGTCGGCGATGGTCGGGCCGACCTCCTGCGCAGGATCGAGGGGGTCAGCGGGACTGTGCGCATCCGCCATGAGTGGGTGGTTCGGTTCGGCTACGGCAAGGTCCGCCCGTGGGTCAGCCGTCGGGCGGACATCCCCAAGATCGGCGCAGGAGAGATGATCTCGGCTATCGCGGGCCCAGACATGCTGGTACTTCGTGGGTCACGTCTTCCCCACGCCGTCGATGGGCGGCACGAGGACGAGTTCGACGTCGCAGCCGGCGAGCGTCTCGCCTTCTCCACCACCTGGTTCAAGTCACATCACGCAGTGCCACCGCCGATGGACACGGACGACGAGGTCGAGCAGACAGTGGCGCGATGGGAAGACTGGGCCCGCTCCTGCGACCACAGCGGCCCCTATCGTGACGCCGTCGTGCGCTCGTTGCTCGTCCTGCGGGTGCTGACCCACGGTGAAACGGGAGGCATCGTGGCCGCCCCGACGACATCTCTTCCCGAGCAGTTCGGCGGTCCCCGTAACTGGGACTATCGCTTCTGCTGGCTGCGCGACGCGTCGCTGACGCTTGAGGCGCTGCTTCGATCTGGCTACCACGAGGAGACCGTCCTCTGGCGCAACTGGCTGCTCCGGGCCGTGGCTGGCGACCCCCAAGACATGCAGATCATGTATGCCGTCGACGGCGCGCGTGAGCTGCCCGAGAGGGAGCTGAGCCACCTGGACGGCTATGCGGGCTCACGCCC
>JBBRZV010000155.1:0-3938 GCA_038236365.1 Actinomycetales bacterium
TATTGCGGCACCTGTTTCGTCGGCATCAACATCGACACCGGCGCCGTCCCCGACCCGGACGTGCTGATGGACTGCATGCGGAACGGCTTCGACGAGATTCTTGCCATTGCGGGTCAGACCGGACATGTGGTCTAGCCGAACGGAGCCTCCTGAAGCGAGCGGCGGGTCACCACCGGGTCACCACCCAGGGACGATGGGATCCCCACCGCCGAACCTGCCACATGATCGCCGCAAGGTCAGTTCGCGTCTCTGCTGGAGCATCGTATGCTGTTGCCGATGGACGGCGGCCACGGCTGCATTCACAACCTTTCCTCTGTGGGTGCTCCCCACGCAGGGCGGAGCCTTCGTTGATGATGTCTGAGTATTCTATCTCGCCCGAGCATAGTGAGTAGTGAACAACCTCTCGATGCCTTCCGTCTCGCTCGCGTGGTGGGTTTACCTTGGCCTCTTGGTGCTATTCCTGGGTCTCGGTCTGGCGACCTCGGATCGGCGCCACTGGGAGAGTCTTTGGCTTGCCACGCTCGGGCTTCTCGGGACTGGGGTAATCGGAACTGGACGCCTTGGTGGGCTACAACGAGGCCCAGTTCCTGCGAGCTGGGTAATCCTAGTTTGGCTCATCACCACGCGTGGGGTCCCGGTAAGAATGCTAGTCGCCGCATCACAAGCAGGAGTCAAGAAGCCTGGGGATGAGGCTGAGCGAGGAAGAGTGCGATCCGCTAACTTTCTCCGAAGGACCGCTTTGATTCTCACACTACTTGGACTTGGCTTAATATGGCTTCTAGCGCCCGGGTACTTCGAAGTGCAACACAGCCCATTCTAGAACTTAGGCTCCATCGGAGGTGCATTTTCGCGCTGGATGGAGTCCGGGTCACCCTCGAACCAGGGCCTGAACCTCCGCTCACCCTCACGAGCCGGCGGGGTCGATTTCACTTTCGAGTGAGGACCTGTCTTGAGTCGTCAACTGCGGCGAGCAAGGCGATCGTCGAGCGGTGGCCCACGTGCTCTGCTGCCGATCTCGTCGCGGATCCGATCCGTCAGAGTGGCGCTTGCGGTCACCATGGCAAGCAGGGGCTCGGCGGGACTAGCCCGGACTGGCCCGTGCTCGACGAGCCGGTCCAGCACTGCCTGGATGCCGGGGCGGCTGCCACGTCGAACGAGCGAGGCGATGCCCCTGCCGGTCAGCGAGGTGTCGGTGCGCACAATCACGGTCAGCGCGTCAGCATCGAGCTTTGGCGCAACCGTGCTCGACGGCTGAGAGAGGTCAACGCCACCGAGGACGGCAGGAATACTTGCCGCGCGGCAACTATTGCTGCGGACGGGGCTTCCTATCATGTCGCCGCTCGCGCACTGGGCGATGCGCGCGTGGGCGATGTCTGCGCTGGCCGGGATGGTTCTGCCGTCCCGCCGGCGAAAGCCAGAAGTGTGATCGCCGGGGCCGACGTAGTGTCCTCGCTGTGCCCAAGACGCCTATCGTGTCGCTGCGACCGCGCACCGACGAAGACCTTGACCTGCTGTTCGAGATCGCCGCTGACCTGGACACCTGGGAAGAGCGGAAACCGCAGGCGCCGCGACCGTTGACGAGGGACCGCTTCGACGCTCGGCTCGTGCGCACTGCCGACGACGACGGCCCCGGGGCCGCTGTGTCCCTCGTGATCGACGTCGACGGCACCGCTGCTGGGAGCGCGACGCTGTTCGACTTCGACCTGCTCGCCCGTCACGCCGAGGCGGGGATCAATCTGGAACGGAGCGCCCGGGGTCGCGGCATCGGCACAGCCGCGATCATCCAGCTCGTCGAGTTCGGGTTCGTGCGTCACAACCTGCGCCGGATCCACCTGCAGGCGATCTCATCGAACGTCGCCGCGATCCGCGCGTACGAGAAGGCGGGCTTCGTGAGCGAAGGTCGGCAGCGTCAGCACGCCTGGGTCCGAGGCACGTACGAGGACATCGTGCGCATGGGGATCCTGCGCTCGGAGCAGACCTCCCCGCCCTGACCCGCTTCCCTCAGAGAGCGTCCCTGCCCCGACCTGCGGCAGGAGGACCATCACCCGGAGTGTGCCGGTGCGGGATGTGCCCGTGGTCAGCTCTTCTTGAGCTCTTCCGTGAGCATCACGATGATGCCGCTAGGGCCGCGGATGTAGGTCGGCTTGTTCGACGTCCTCGTAGGTCGCCACGCCGCGTACCGGGTGGCAGCCGTGTGCCGCGGCGATCTCAAGGGCCTGCTCGATGTCGTCGACCGAGAAGGCGACGCGGTGCATGCCGATCTCGTCCCGTCGGGTGGGTTCGTCTCGATTGCGTCGGGGTGGATGTACTCGAAGATGGTCGCGGGGTGGCCCACCTGGTGCTGCCCGACGAGCTCGAGGCGACCGCTGCCGTTTGGGTTCTGGAGCATGGCGATGTTCGCGTGGTTGCCGTCCAAGCCAACCGCGGTGTCGGTCCACTCTCCACTGACCGTGCCGCGGCCGAGGACGGTCAGCCACAGATCGGTGAAGAAGGCGATCGTGTGGCTTCGTGGTCGCGGACGGCGATGCCTACGTTCTCAAGTCTCATGGGCATGCGTTTCACGGCACCGAGTTCGGACGCCGTCATCACGTCCAGAACCCCGAAGTTCACTCTCTCAGCGTGAGGCGGTCACCAGATCTGCCGCGATCCGCGAGAGCCAGTCGGCGTCTGGCGCCGGCCTCACGCGGGGAGCGATGCGCGCACCATCCAGATCGGGGGTGCCGCCCTGGGAGGGTTACGCGGCGGTGCGCAGCTCGCCGACCTCGGCCGACCCTCGACAGCGTCCAGGTGACACGAAGCGGACCGGGCTACGAGGATGACACGAACTTGGAACCGCCGCGAAATCCGGATTCCTGCCCTGTGCCTCTGAGAACTCCGGCGACGAAGGTGTAGGTCCGGAGCTTCTTGTCCAGGACGCAGGCCGCTGACCTGTGGCGGGACACCATGCCGAGACGCTGTTCGTCTCACCAACTTGTCCAGTCTTCGGCGCGGCTCCGCGCTACGCCGACTGCCACCTAGTTGCCGACTGCAGATCGGCTCTGCCCTCGGGGTGAGCCAGTTTGAGGTCGTTGATCTCGTCGGCGCTGAACCAGGCAAGGTCGTCGTGCTCGTCGGGTGCGGTGTTCGCGGGTTCGCCGCGCCAGCGGGTCACGAGGAAAGAGATCATCGCTAGGTGCGGGTTGCTGACTGCCATGTTGAAGCGGACATACGCCTCGATGTCGACGCCGAGTTCTTCCTGGCACTCCCGACGCAGGGCGTCCACCGGGTCCTCGCCCGGTTCGATGTGACCGCCGACGAGGTTCCAACAATCGGGGTACGCCCGCCGTTTGGGGTGGCGGTGCACGAGCAGCACCCGGTCCCGGACGAGCATCGCACCTGCGATGGGGATGGTCACGCCGTCTCCGGGCCCCGGCCGACCTCCTCGGCCCGGGCGACGGCCAACGTCGTCACGACGTCCTCACCCTCGCAGGACGTGTAGCGCAACTCCACCTCGCCACAAGGCGACCGGCTCACAAGTCAAGGGTCCCCCTGCGCGACAAGAAACCCGGACAACGACACGCTGCGCCAAGAAACCCGGACGACGACAAGTTGATCCGGATCCCACAGAACGACGGCAGCGCCACGTAGACGGCCGGCCGGGAACATCTGGCTCGCAGCCAGAGTTGAGTCTGACGTACGCAACTTTGCCGAGCGTGGTTTTGACAACTGAGACCTCGCGGAGCAGATTGGGACGTGAAGCCCGACCGGGACGAGCGCGCGAGCGCTCCCCGCACCACGGCATACCGGAACAGTCCAGCAACCACCAGAAGTAAGCCCAGCAACAGGAGAGCTCACCATGGCACGTGCGGTCGGAATCGACCTCGGCACCACCAACTCGGCCGTCGCCGTCCTCGAGGGCGGCGAGCCGACCATCATCGCGAACGCCGAGGGTGGGCGCA
>JBBRZV010000156.1:0-3922 GCA_038236365.1 Actinomycetales bacterium
CGACGCGACCCGCGCCGTACTGCTGGCCCGGCCGTCGACCAAGGTCATCATGCTGACCTCGTTCAGCGAGAACGCCCGCATCATGGCCGCACTGGACGTTGGGGCAGTCGGCTACCTGCTCAAGGACGCCGAGCCTGAGGAGGTATGCGCCGATCTTTTCGCCGGTTCAGCACCGACCATGCCGGCTACACCGCGATGCGGGCCTATGCGAAGACCTGGCCCGAGCGGGCAGCACTAGGTCGATGACCTCAGCCCAGAATGCAATGTGGGCCCGCCGCCAGCTTTACCGACGCCACCGACCGCCGGAACAGCCAAGGGTCATGGCCGAGCTCGCAAAGGAAGGTCACACTGCGGGAGTTATCACCCGCCGATGCTTTCGCGATGGTGAAGGCCGCGAGGCTCCCGCTCGCAAGGTAACGGGCTGCAACACCAGGAACCCCCGCGACCGCGTTGGCAGCGGACCGGGGGCGTGGCCCAACACAAGAGGGAGTTGGACATGGAACAGGGTACAGACGGCGTGTATATCGAGCATGCCCGGTAGTTCCAACCGTCCAGGTAGCGGAACGACAAACGAGGCAAATCGACGTGTCCGGATGTCTTGGCCGATCACCTTTCGCTGCGTCGTTTGCCGATCCTTCAGTGGGGAGAGTGAGACTCAGGGATGTCGGGATCTTTACCGCCATGGGGCGCCTGGAGAAGGACTTGAGCCCGACCAAGCGCCCCGGTGCGGCGTCAGCGCGTGATGATCACCTTCAGGGCCTTCGTTTCCGCGGCGCGGCTGAAGGTGTCGTAGGCCTCTAGTATCTTGTCGAACGTGAACCGGTGGCTCACGAACTTGTCGGGTGTGAGTTTTCCCTGGGCGACGAGCTTGAGCAGCATTGGTGTGGTGGTAGCGCTGACCAGTCCGGTGGTGATGGCGATGTCCTTGATCCAGAGGTCCTGGAGCCGCAGTTCTACCGACTTCCCGTGGACACCGACGTTGGCAACCGTCCCTCCGACGCGGATGATCTCGGTGGCCATCTGGAAGGTGTCCGGAACGCCCACGGCCTCGATCGCGACGTCCACACCCAGGCCGTCATCGGTCAGGGCCATCAGCTCGTCCTTCCAGCCGGCGAGGCTGCTGTTGACGACGTGGGTGGCGCCGAAGTTCTGGGCCTGGTTCAGTCGGTTTCCGTCCAGGTCGATAGCGATGATGCGAGAGGCGCCATACAGGGTGGCAGTCATCATCGCCGAAAGGCCCACGGGACCGGCTCCGATGACGGCAACGACGTCGCCGGGTTTGGTGCGGCCGTTGCGCACCCCGATTTCAAAGCCTGTGGGCAGAATGTCGGAGAGCATGACGGCGGCCTCGTCGCTGACGCCTTCGGGCACCTTGTGCAGGGAGCACTCGGCGAAGGGGACGCGCACGTACTCTGCCTGGGTGCCGTCAATGAGGTGGCCGAAGATCCAGCCAATGCCCGAGGTGCCCTCGTCGTCCAGGCAGTGCGCCGGGAGCCCTTGGCGGCAGTAGGAACACGAGCCGCACGCGCTGATGCAGGAGATGATCACGCGGTCGCCTACGGCGAGCTTGTTCACCGCAGCGCCAACCTCGGTGATGGTGCCGACGCCTTCGTGACCGAGGATCCGCCCGTCGGTGACTGCCGGGACGTCCCCCTTGAGGATGTGCAGGTCGGTGCCACAAATGGTGGTTGTGTCCACCGCCACGATCACATCTGTGGGCTTGATGATCTTGGGGTTGGGTACTTCTTCCCACGACTTCTGATTCGGTCCGTGGTACACCAGAGCCTTCACAAAATTTTCCTTACCGTCGTCATTTGCCTAGCCTCCCGGCCCGGTCCGCGATGCATCTTTTTGCGGCCTATCTATCATCTAGCCGGAAATACTGCGGCTGATAGTGGCTTTGGTCCCTGTTCTTGCCGATATTCCGGTCAGCCCCTTTCTGGATTGCGGGCCTGCTTACGACCAGGAGATCATTCAGTTGCTGGCAGTTGCTCCTGCGGGCACAGGGGGCCGGTCGACATCCTCTTGGGTTGCCGGTTGCGCAGGGCCGTACGACGGCTACAGGGAATGGGTCAACCAGGGCCTGCCGGTCGCGATCGGTCACCCACCGGGGCTGACCGCGCCGTCTCAGACGGGTGGACGCCCAGACTGGCAGGTTCCCGGATTTCTACATCGTTTTTACATGGTTTCTGACCACGACCGATACACCTGGGAGGAAGTCTGGGGATATCCCCGGAGGAACGGGGAATCAGAGAAGGAGTTGACGATGATGGCTCGGTATGGCAAGGAAATGGGTTCAATCGGCGCACGGGGACAGAAGAGGACGGCCATGAGACGTCCCTTGCTAGTTGGTGCGTTGGCGGCAGGGGTGGTCGCCCTCGGCGCTGCGACGGCGGTGGCTGTAGGCCCCCTCGGTAGCCCGTCTCCCAGGCCTTCGACAACGGGCGGCCAAACCGCGAGAACAATTCCCGGCACGGGCACAAGCATGATGAACGGTACGAGCAGGAACATGATGGGCCGCACAGGCACGAGGAGTCCGGGCACAAGCATGATGAGCGGTACGAGCAGGAACATGATGGGCCGCACAGGCACGAGGAGTCCGGGCACAAGCATGATGAACGGTACGAGCACGGCAAGGGCGGGCACGAGCATGATGGACACAGCGGCACCAGCAAGAACATGATGGGTGGCCGCAATGCGCGATTTGCCACATGACGGCAACCTGCTCTCCCGTGTGCGTGCGTGAGGTCCGAACACCGGGGCTGACAATTCCAAGGGCCGAGAGCCAGTTCTTGACCTTGGGGCGAGTGCATCGGTCGCTGGTCCGACTACCCGCACCGCGATGATTCAAGGGGTCACCTTCGTTTCCTCAACATCACAGTCCACGGATAGGAAACGATGTGCTTGACGCACATCACGGCCTTCCCGAGGAGCTGGCGATCCAGCGCCGCGACACTGTCGGCCCGGCATCTGATCCGGTTTTCTTGTGACGCGGTTCTTATGACGTGGGCGTTGACCTTGTCGTTGACTTTGAATTTGGCCTTTGTACGGCCCAGTGAAACCATCGATGGGACGACTGCCCTGACTCACACGACGCAGATCTCCCGGACCTCGATTCAAGGAGCTCGATCATGATGACCTGGCGCAATCGGGCTGCCTGCCTGGGTGAAGATCCCGAGCTGTTTTTCCCGGTCGGGAACACCGGCCCTGCTCTCCTCCAGATCGAAGAGGCGAAAGCCGTATGCCGGCGATGCGAGGTCGTGCAGACCTGCCTTGAAAGGGCCATGGAGTCTGGGCATGATTTTGGCGTTTGGGGCGGAATGTCCGAGGGCGAACGGCGTGCCCTCAAGCGACGATATGCTCGCGCCAGACGCGCCAGCTGAGTGACGGCGGGTGGGATCGCTTAGTATCCGCGACGCACCACACCCCGGCGAGCACGCAGGTCGTTCTAGTATTGGTCTCAGCCCCGGCGGTGAACGTGCTGCGACGTGAGGAACATCAGCCTTACTGAGAGTCGGGCCCGGACCGGTAGTGGTGGGCCAGGAGCCGTAGCCGCAACCAGCCGCCCTGTCCATGGACAGCGGTTGCGGGCGGATGTGGTCGGGCGGACGGGTTCAGCGGATGTCGAGCCGCTGGATCAGTGCGACGGCTGCGAGGTGCAGGCCGACGCCGGCGAGCACCAGGACGGCGTAGGCCGAGGTCGACGGCCCGGCGGTGAGCTGGTCGTTCCCGACGGCCCAGTAGAACAGGGACACCGGTCGGATGGTGTGTGCCCAACTCACGATCGGCGCCAGTGAGCTGACTAGGTAGGAGGCGGCCGCGAGGGCCGAGCTCAGACCGAGGGCGAGTCCGCGGTTGCCGGTGACCACGCCGATGATCATCGCGATCAGCCCGAAGTCCACGCCCATGACCAGGATGGCGA
>JBBRZV010000157.1:0-3498 GCA_038236365.1 Actinomycetales bacterium
AAACCTACGAAGAGAGCATGCTGCCCAACGGCCACTTCACCGGCACCCCCGAGGAAGCACTCGACTGCGCCCTCGGCCTCTACCTCGCCGACCCAACCGCCTGGATCAGCCCCCAGACGAATTAACGCGTCGCGGCACTAGCACCACTTCCTCACCCAGCTCCGCCCGGACTCGGGTCAACAGCTCGACGGTCTCCATCTGGTCGCCTCCCCGACCCAGGATCAGCCCGAACTCGTCACCACCGAGCCGGGCCACAACATCGTCAGTGCGCAGCGATCCGATGAGCCGGCGCCCCACCACCCGCAGCAACTCGTCACCTGCGTGGTGACCCAGGGTGTCGTTGACTTCCTTGAAATGGTCCAGATCGATCAGCACCATCGCTCCACGCTCCCCGCGCCGACCACGCTCCAGCGCATCCTCGGCGGCCTGCCGGAAGAGCTCTCGATTTGGCAAGCCTGTGAGGGGATCGTGAAGGGCCTGGTGCAGGTGGTCTGCGGCGTACCGGCGAAGCCTTCGGGTGGTCCACCAGGAGATGAGAGCCAGGACGGCGTAAAGCGCCACGAGTCCGAGGGCGAGCCGGAAGATGGCGCGATTCGTCTCGGCCTGCACCTTCGCAGCGATCTCCTCGTACGGAAGGTAGACCTCCAGCACGCCGGTGACCTGGCCCACCGACGTCGAGATCACCGGCTCCAGCACCCGGATGGCTGCTGAGGACTGCGGCCCGTGATCGAGGATCCGAGCGTCGATACGACCGGCCGCGGCGGACCGAAACGCCGGGTCAGTCACCGGCACGGAACCCGCCACGCTGCCGTCATCTGAAAAGACGACAACGCCTGCCAGACTTCTCAGGCGAAGCCTCGACACCGAACCACTGAAGATCGCCAGGTCGGTCGCAGACCGCAGGCGCTCACGCTGGGCACTAGTGACACCCGCGGACAGGTCACCCGTGCTGAGCGCCGGCGCGATGGCCATCTGCTCGATGACGGCGGCCTGAGCGCGACCCTGATCAAGACCGCGACTGAGCTCCTCGTCCTGGTAGCCGCGCATGAGCGTCGCGCCCAGGATGCTGACCGGCACCAGGCTCGCAACGGCGAACAGCACAAATAGGCCGGAGCCCTTTCGGCGTCGTCGCAGCCTGGTCATTCCCCGCCCTTCAACAGGAGGATCTAGGTCGAGCACCCAGAGGCAGCAGCCATTGACGGCTGGCTGAGGGTTCGGGCTTGGAGGTCTGACGCTCCTGCACATGGACTACTCGCACCCAAGTATTCCGTGCAGACAAAGATGGTGTGAGGTCATTCACACCGCCAGTCGGTTCTTCCGGTCATCAGAAAGGGCCATTCGGTCCGTCCTCAAAGGAGAAGGGACGAGAAACAGCTCAGTGATGAGATGTGGGCTCGGGTCGAGCCGCTCCTGCCGCCTGAGAAAGGCACTATGGGCAGGCCGATGCCTGAGCTACACCTTGTTGCGGGAGCGATCCACCGCCACCGGACCGGCATCGCCCCGGCGAGATCTGCCGGGCACTGGCATCTGCCAGGGGATGCCCGCGCCAAGGATGGGTCGCTCGGCCGTGCTGATGAGTTCCCCGCCATCACCGGTCACGCGGTTGCTCCCGCCGTGTTTGCTCGCATACATCAGTCTGTCGGATCGTTCGACGAGGTCATCGACGGTCTCGGTGGGCAAGGCCATGGTCGCCCCGATCGAGACAGTCAGCCGTGCCTGAGCCTCACCTGCTTGGATCCAGGAGTTCTCGACCAGGATGCGGACCCGCTCGGCGCTCTCATGCAGGCCCCCCTGGTCGATGCCAGGCAACAACGCGAAGAACTCGTCGCCTCCCCACCGGATCGGGACGTCGCCACTGCGCAGCCCGTTGGCTGTCGACTGAGCGACCATCCGCAGCACGTTGTCGCCGGCCTTGTGCCCAAAAGTGTCGTTGATGGTTTTGAAGTGGTCAGCATCGATGAACAACACTCCCAACGTCGTGATCCCTTGCGCCACTCCCTCCATCATGGCCTTCAGGTTCAGCTCACCGAGGCGACGCGGGGCAATACCGGTCACCGGATCCAGCAAGTCGGCCGGGTCCACCCGGCGCTCGCCTTCAGCAGAGCTGGACCTCTGGGAGGAGAAGACCTCGACCGAGCCCACGATCGCCCCACCCGAGCTCCGCAGCGCCTCGCCCCGCACCGTGACCGGAACGCGGTGGCCGTCCTTGTGGTGCAGGTAGACCTGCGCCTCACGTCGCTTGCCGTCCTTCATCACCGCAGCCAACGGGCAACCGTGCAGGCACAGCTGTTGTCCCGTCGCAGTGATGTGACGCAGGATCCCCTCAGAGCAACTATGGCCTAACATCTCCCCGGCGCTGTATCCGGTGATGCGCTCGGCGCCACCGTTCCAGTACGTGACAATCCGGTCCCGGTCGACGAAGTAGACGCCATCGGAGATCTCGTCGAGCAGGTGCTGGTAGAACTGCTTGTCCACTGTGGAACCCTACGATCCGTCAGGTTTCTCTGTTCCCCTGAACAACACTTTACGATCGCCTGCCAGACTCAGGGGGCCAAACCCAGTATCTTGTTGGACCGCTCATAGGCGGGCCGCGGCCTCATCCAACCGGCCAGCGACCTAGGCAACGGACCCTGAGGCGCCCACCTGCATCGGCGTCGCCTCGGCGGGTGCCTTCGGGCCCGATATCCCGCCGGCAGATCGCCGAAAGAGGAAGGATCAGCGGGCCTGAGTTGGGGCTGGACCGATGGTCTGCGAGGCTGCTGCCATGCTTCGTTCGACCAATCCAGCTCGCGCGCGACCCCGTCATCTTGGCGCTGCCCCTTCCCGCTCCAGTCGCGAGATGACACGGGAGAACACTGACAATCGCTCCGCGGGTAGTCGGGCCTATGGTTCGATCGTTCCCCCGCCGCCGCTCAACCGCAACCTGCCGCCATTCTTCCACCGGCACGGGAAGCCGATCCCGTAGCCCGATCGCCATCTGGGAAGGTCAAGGCTGTTCGCACACCCAGATCGGGGGTTCAGCCGGTGCCGTGAGAGGCTCCGGTTCCGCCGTGAAGGAGCGCCCGACAGGGTGGCCCATCGGTATACGTTGGACGCATGAAGATTGGACTGCAGGTCGCGGACTTCACCTGGCCCGGTGCTCCCGCCAGCATCGGGCCCACCTTCGCCCGGATTGCCCACGACGCGGACGAGGCCGGCATGGCGAGTCTGTGGGTCATGGACCACTTCTTCCAGATCTCGATGATCGGCCCGCCGGAACACGAGATGCTCGAGGGCTACACGGCGCTCGCGTATGCCGCGGGCGTCACCAAGACCATCACGCTCGGCACCATGGTCACCGGCGTGACCTACCGCCATCCCGGGCTGCTCATCAAGACCGTGACGACCCTGGACGTCCTGTCCGGCGGCCGCGCCTGGCTCGGGATCGGCGCGGCGTGGAACGAGGAGGAGCACCGCGGGCTAGGCGTGCCCTATCCGGGCACCTCGGAACGCTTCGAG
>JBBRZV010000158.1:0-3466 GCA_038236365.1 Actinomycetales bacterium
GCCTTGCGATCCATCACAGCAGCACCGCGTCACGCCGGATGTCATCGTCCAACTTCGGTTTCAGACCGCCGTATGAGATCAGGTCGATCTCCCGGCCGAGGACCTTCTCGATCAGCTGCTTGAACCTGATGAACGCGAACGACGAAGTCCCTGGCGGCGCGTCCACGAGAAGGTCGAGGTCAGAGTCCTGACGCGTCTGGCCGCGAGCGACGGAGCCGAACACCGCCAGCCGCAGGTAGCCATACTCCGCCGCCAGCGCCTTGAGGACAGGAGCAGCCGCATCCAGCAACTCCGCGGGACGAACGACCTCGAGGTCGGGCGCGTTCCGGAGCTGCTGACTGACCGCGGGCTGCGAGATGCCCAACGCCTCGCCGATCTGCTGCTGGCTCATGCCCGTGGCGACCATCGCGCGAAGCGCGATGACACGACGCAGCCGCGCGACATCCTCGTCGCGTCGCGCATCCCGATACTCCGCCAGCAGGGTCATAAGACAACCTTATCGCTCTCTCCCTGCCCCGTCAAGCCCCTCATCTTGGCTCTTCGGATTCAGAAGCGTGGAAGATTCTCGATTTTCGGGGGAACGTCCGCTGACCTGCAACAACGCACGCCCCCTTGGACGCACCCCCCTGCAATTCGATACCTAGGGGAACGAAGTCGGTGACGTTCGCAGCTCAATCTGAAACCAGCCCCAGTCGTACCCGACAGGTTCGAACCAAGGAGAACCAGCATGAGCACCACATCACAGTCCCTGCACCGAGAACTCCCCCACGCCGACGACGAGTTGATGACGCTGAAGGAGGTGGCCGCACTCGTGCGGGTCCCGGAAGCGACGCTGCGCTACTGGCGCCACCTCGGCACCGGGCCCCGCGGTTTCCGGATCGGCCGATCCGTCCGCTACTGGCGAAACGACGTTGTCCACTGGCTGGAAGAACAGTCCCGTCATCCACAGGCCCGCCATTGAGCCGTGCGCGACGCCAGTGAACAAGGCGATCATCCGATCATCATCCCGGAGAGGAGCATGTCGTGGCCGGAAGCATCGCACGACGGCCAAACGGGAAATGGCGTGCGCGCTACCGCGACGAGACCGGGCACGAGCACACACGGCACTTCGACCGCAAGGTCGACGCCCAGCAGTGGCTGGACCAGGTTACGGCGGCCGTGGTTACCGGCACGTACGCCGATCCAAAGGCCGGGCAGATCACGTTCGCCGCGTTCTACGGTGAGTGGTCGGTTCGACAGGTCTGGGCGCCCGGAACGGTGCTCGCGATGTCACTTGCGGCTCGGTCGGTGCCGTTCGGCAACAAGGCGATGCGGCAGATCCGTCGCTCAGATGTCGAAGTCTGGATCAAGTCGATGGACGCCGCGGGACTTGCCCCGGGCACGATCAAGACGCGGTACGTCAACGTACGGTCGGTGTTCCGCGCCGCCGTCAGGGACCGCGTCATCGGGACGGACCCCACTGACACGGTCCGTCTGCCGCGTCGTCGTCGCGCTGACGCAGCGATGTCAATCCCGACGCCCGCCGATGTCGGACTGCTCATGACCGCCGCCGAGGACGGGTTCGGCACCTTCATCGCCTTGTGCGCCTTTGCCGGCCTACGGCTCGGCGAAGCTGCCGGCCTTCAACCCGGCGACGTGGACTTCGTCGCGGCAGCGCTCGCCGTCACCCGGCAGGTGCAGCGTGTCAACGGCGGCGGGATCGACGTCCGGGCAGCGAAGTACGGATCGGAGCGTGTCGTGCACCTCGCCGACGGCCTGGTCGATCTCCTCGCCCAGCACGTCGCAGACTTCGGCACGATCGGCGACGAGCGATGGTTGTTCACCGGCGAGGGTGGCCAGCCGTCCCACTAAAACACGGTCGGCTACTGGTGGCGCAAGACGCTGCGGGTCGCCGGCCTGAGCGACATCAAACTTCACGACCTACGCCACTTTTTCGCTTCCGGCCTCATCGCGGCCGGCTGCGACGTCGCCACGGTCCAACGCTCTAGTAGCCCAGAATGACATTACCGCCAGGCGTCTTCTGGGTCAGACGGGCTCGATCAACCTGTTCTTCTCGACGTACTTCTCGCCGGGGTACAGGATGATGTAGGTGTCGCCGTCTTGGTGCAGCATGTCGTCCGCGACCAGTTCCCTCAGCGTCCGACGCAGGTTCGCCCGCATCTGGGGTCGTACCCAGGCTTGGAGGTCCTCGAAGGTCACCCCGTCGGCCCCGGCGCGGTACAGCAGCACAAGGCAGTGCTCGCTGGCGCGTAGGTCCCGCAGCACACGGGGGAAGCCGCGCACCTCCTGGATGGCCGGCACTTCACGCGCCACCAGCTGGTCGATGATCCTCTGGGCATCGTTCGCGCTGACCGAGTGGTACAGCCGGACAATCTCGGCAAGGGTCCAGCTCATCAGGTTGACCACCACGGTGGCGTCCATCAGGTTGGGGTCGATGTCGGCACCCAGGTGGGCTACGTCGCGGTCGTTCCGGATCGTGTAGATGATCTGGAGAGCGCGGGGGATGTGCTTCCTCACGCTGGCGTCGCCCGTGCCGTTGAGCAGTTTGTCGAGCAGTTTGTCGACCTGGGGCAGTGTCTTGCCGATCGGGGTGAAGTCGCCGTTGGGGTCGGTGGCCCACTGAGTGATCCGGAACGCGGCCTCGGCGTAGCGAGCTCCCTCCACCGCGTTCGGCCGATAGTCCCCGAGGTAGAAGCGACGCTTTGTCTCGAAGAACCCCCTTATCAACTCGTCCACGAGGACCCGGGGCACGCCGCTCTTGATCAGCCCATCGGCGACGGCCGCGGAGTCCACGGTGGTCACGACGCCGACACCCCGAGGGTGTTGAGGTAGTCGATCCCGGTCTTCGCGATCTTGAACCGGCTCCCGACCTTGAAGGCGCGCTTCGAAGTCAGGTTGTTCTTCATCGACTGCGAAGCGTTCGACAACTTAACGCCCTGCTCGATCAGGAGCTTGTGGGCATCGTTGGTCGAGAAGGTGCCGTCGCTGGTGGACTTCGCGGTGTAGTAACCGGCCAGCAGGATCTGGTCGGTGCCCGACTTGCTGGTGAGCGAGTGCAGCACCTGGCCGAAGGGCTCGTCCCCGGAGGACACAGTCGGCGCAGATCCGCTTCCGGCGGCCACCGGGGTGATCACCGAGGCAGCAGCAGGAACGGGCACACTCGGCCCGTCTTTGAGCAGACGCTCGAGAACGGATCCGATAGAATCAGCGTACTGGGATACAAAGGCCTCGGACCCCTCGATCTCCAGTTCACCTGTGGTGAGGCTGACGCGGACGCGCGCCACCCCGCCTTCAGTGATAGTCATTGGGCCTCCTGGGCTCCAGGCTCAGACCTCCTGAAGTAGGCGCGTGGTCGTTGTTGAGATTCATGTCGTGGTGAGCTGGTAGGTGATGGGGCGGCGGTCTCCGGGTAGGTGTGTGGGGGTGGCGTTGAGTTCGTCGGTGAGCAGGTGGAGGGCGCGGGCGA
>JBBRZV010000159.1:0-3412 GCA_038236365.1 Actinomycetales bacterium
GAGTTACGGCGGTCATAGCGAAGGGGAAACGCCCGGTCCCATTCCGAACCCGGAAGCTAAGCCCTTCAGCGCCGATGGTACTGCACTGGTGACGGTGTGGGAGAGTAGGACGCCGCCGGACATACATTACGAAAGAGCCCCCACCCCAACCGGTGAGGGCTCTTTTGCATGGCCCCACTTGTGAGAGTGGGCGAAATGTCGGACCATTGCACACAGCAGTCGAGATGAATGGAGCCAGACCCCCGTGTCTGATGACCAGTCTGCCCGCCGTCCCCGAGATGACGACTCTCGTCGAGGTGCCTCGTCGCGACGTCCCGCGCGAGATGCTCCGCGCCGTGGCACTGATCCTCGAGCCGCACGCGATCCTCGAGGTGGCGCAGATCGCGAGGGCCAACGCAGTAACTCGATGTTGGCGCCGAAGAAGCCAAGGTTGCCCGAGCCGGCGATTCCCGAGGGGGTTACCGGATTCGAGCTGGACCGAGCGGTCAAGAACCAGCTTCGAACCCTCAGCAAGGAGAACGCTGTAGGCGTGGGGCAGCATCTGGTGATGGTGGCCACATTCCTGGACAGTGACATTGAGGCGGCTCAAGCGCATGCAGAGACCGCCGTTCGCCGCGCTGGCCGTGTGCCCGCCGCTCGTGAGGCGTTGGGCCTGGTCCACTACCGCAAGGGGGAGTGGGCCAAGGCCCTCAGCGAGTTCCGGACGGCGCGCCGGCTTTCGGGCTCCTCGCACCTGCTGCCCTATATGGTCGACGCCGAGCGGGGCCTCGGCCGACCTGAACGTGCCCTTGATCTAGCCGCCTCGCCGGAAGCGGGAAACCTGGGCCAGGACGAGCGCATCGAGCTGGCAATTGTGGTGTCCGGCATTCGTCGTGACCTTGGTCAGTACGAGGCTGCCGCCGTCGGGCTGCAGCTGCCGCAGCTCAAGGTGGGTTCGCGTCAGCCCTGGGCGGCGCGGTTGTTCTATGCCTATGCGGAGGCTTTGCTTGCCAAGGGTGACGAAGACGGAGCCATGACGTGGTTCGGCCACGCCGCAGACGCGGACGTGGACGGTGCCACGGATGCTGATGAGCGACTCGCGGAGCTCAATGGACTGGTGCTGACCGACGTCCTTGACGACGACGAGAGCTAGACACCGCGCTGATCGGCGTGAGCCCACGTCTTGCACATGGGCCGGGCGACACCTGATGTCGTCCACAGTCCAGTCGCGTCCGTCCGGACACCGTGGCGCGCTCAATGATCATGGTCATCATCTAGCGAGGATGAGGATGATCATGAAGCGCACGAGTGAGGCCGCAGCTGAACCGGAGGCAGGCGTCAACGAGGTGATCGTGGGCGGCAGGGTCAGCGGGGCACCGGAGCAGCGTGAGCTGCCCAGCGGAGATACGGTCGTGCAGCTTCGCCTGGTGGTCCCAAGACCGGTCCACCGCCCAGGGGTCGGTCGAGGAGGCGCGACCGTAGACACGATTGACGTCGCGTGTTGGACAAAGGCATTGCAGCGCAAGGCCGCTCGTCTCAAGCCGGGCGATCTGGTGACGGTTCGGGGGGCGTTGCGCCGGCGCTTCTGGCGGTCTCCAGCGGGACCGGCCAGCCGCTACGAGGTTGAAGCCTGCGCCTTGGAGCGACTGGTGCCTGCGCCTCCCTCGGCCTAGCCCCTGGCGACCACGTTGGACAATGCGCAGGTGAGCAACGTGGATTTCGGGGCCGGTCCCGGCGATGGTGCCGGACTGACCCGCCATACCGACCCGGCCAAGCCTTCCCTGGTCGAGGGTTTCGACGGCATCGTGTGCGACCTGGACGGTGTCGTCTATCGGGGAGACAAGACGGTGCCGTATGCCGTGGAGTCCCTGGTGTCCGCGTTCTCCGCTGGGGTTCGTGTTGTGTTCGCGACAAACAACGCGTCGCGCACGCCGGCCGAGGTGGCCGCGCATCTGCACCAGCTCGGCCTGTCCGTTCCTGCCACCCAAGTGGTCACCAGTGCGCAGGCCGGTGCCCTCCACCTGTCGCAGCGCTTCAGCCCTGGGGCCCGGGTCCTGGCTGTTGGCGGGCAGGGCGTGCACTTCGCACTACAGGACGCAGGCCTGACGGTAGTTCCGGCACAGGGAGCGGCAGCCGTTGACCCCGTGGTGGCGGTGCTGCAGGGGTACGGCGCCGATGTTGCCTGGACCGATCTCGCGGAGGTCGCCTATGCGGTGCAGGCTGGCGCCTTGTGGGTGGCGACGAACGATGACATCACACTGCCCACCGAAAGAGGTGTGGCACCTGGAAACGGTGCTCTGGTCGCGGCGGTTCGTTCAGCAGTCGACGTGGATCCGATCGTGGTGGGCAAACCGTTCACGCCTCTCTACGAGCTGAGCCTCCGTGTCCTCGGGATCGGCCTCGAGCGCACTCTGGCGATCGGGGATCGGCTCGACACGGACATTCGGGGGGCGGGAGCGTCTGGGATCGCCTCCCTGTTCGTGTTCGGCGGAGTTCATCGGTGGGCGGATGTGGTCGGTGCAGATCCTGCTGCTCGTCCCCATTACGTTGCGACCGATCTACGCTCCTTGCACGCTTCCTATTCGGAACCCGTCCAGGAGACCGAGGATCCCTCGCGGTGGGTCTGCGGTAACGCACACGCGCTGATGAGGGAGCACGGTCATCTGGTGGTTTCGGGGAGCGGGACACTGAATGAAAGGCTGCGGGCCGCTCTGAGGGCACTGTGGCAGGCGGGCGATGTTCGCGGCGCCCCGATCGATCCGATGAGCGGCGACGGGGCACGCTTGTCCCAGGAGCTCGACAAGGCTCTCACTTGTGGGCGCTGAGGGCTCTGGCGCGACCAGGGTGGCGCCGAGGTGAGCCCTTGGCGGGCTTCTGCCGGGTGGACAAGACGGGCGCCTCTTTGCGCAGTAGCGTGGTGCCCAACAGCCATCCTCTGGAGGAACACATGGTCTTCGAATCGGTTCGCGGATATGTTCAGCTCGCGTCGGGTCTCACTGAGCTGACGCGTGCTCGTGCCACCGAGGCGGCGAATGGACTGCTGTCTCTGCAGGGGGCTGGTATGGAGGGCGGCAGCAAGCTTGCGCTCCAGGTGAGTGCACTGGCAGAGGAGCTGTTGGCGGCTGCCACGGCCAATCGTCATAACCTCACGGCGCTCGTGCGCAGCGAGGTCGATGCGGCGGTCAACCGCATCGGGCTCGTGCCAGCAGAGCAGCTCCAGGAGTCGCAGGCGGAGGTGGCCTCACTTCGTGCAGAGCTGGCTGAACTACAGGCGTCCTCATCCAGGGGGACCACGACCAAGAAGGCTGCGACCAAGAAGGCTGCGACCAAGAAGGCTGCGACCAAGAAGGCTGCGACCAAGAAGGCTGCGACCAAGAAGGCTGCGACCAAGAAGGCTGCGACCAAGAAGGCTGCGACCAAGAAGGCTGCGACC
>JBBRZV010000160.1:0-3410 GCA_038236365.1 Actinomycetales bacterium
CCTCCAGTTCCCCCTGACCCATGCATACAGTCTATCGTGTCTCAACACATTTTCGACGGTTAGACACAAAGAAAATGCCCTGGTCACAAGGGGTTTCGGTCACATACTTCAGGAGGTCTGAGCCTCCAATGCGGCCCGAACATAATCATCGTCCTCGTATGCGCTGACCATGAGGACCCGAACCGATCGGTGCTGAGCCCGGATCCGTCGGGTTGTCTCGATGCCATTGATCCCAGGTAGCCGGATGTCCATCAGCACGACGTCAGGTATAAGCCGGTTGACCAGAGCCAATGCCATCTCACCGGTGTCCGCGTCGCCTATGACCTCGATGTCGCTGTGCTCGCCAAGGATTCCGCGCGCACCATCTCGATAGAGGGCGTGGTCGTCAACAACGAGGACTCTGATCACTCCAGACGTCATCATCGCATTTTACGTCACCGGGCGGATGCGTATCTGGGGGAAAGTACGCACACCGTCCTGCGTATATTCCGGCATCGACTCTGGGGATTGGACCCTATCGGGTGCGTCCACCCAGCAGCACAGTGATAGCGGAGCCCCGGTAATACCTGCCGAGGCGGGCGCGAGCAGCGTCGCCAAGGAAGGGATAGCTGATGGGCAGAACACGTCGACAAGCGGCCAGCCGAGGCTGGCGGACCGCGCTCATGGCCACGATCCTGATGGTTCTGGGCGGCGTCGCTTCAGCTGCGCCGGCCTGGGCCCACGGCGCCGGGGAGACGGAGGAGGGCTCCGTGCTCGTGCAGCAAGCTCTCGGACATCTGGCACATGAACCCAATATGGCCGGGGTAGAGGCGGCGCTGGAGAAGATCGACGACACCCTCGCGACCAAGGACCAAGAAGGCGTCAACGTCGCCCAGGTCAAAGCAGCCCAACAGGCCCTGGATGCCGGAAAAGTCGAAGCAGGCCAGGCGCTACTGCAAAGGTCCATCACCGAGGCGGTCAGACAGCTCAGACCGGCAACCGGCGAGGAGACCGGAACAACCGTCGTGCCAAGCGAGCTCCCGGGCCGAGGAAGCCTGAACGGCCTTCAATGGGCCTTCTTGGGGATCTCGGTACTTCTGTTGCTCGCCGGGTCCGCACTGGCCTCCAGGTTCCGCCCAGTAGACAACATCGCAGCGCTGCGACGGCGCATCGCGGCGCGTCAGCCCGGCCACGTCCCAGCGGGCACACTGACTAAGGACGCATCATGACAACGACCAGTTCTCCAGCCCGGGGCAGCGTGACAGCCGCGGGTCGCACCACGGTCCCAGAGGGCCCCGCGAAGTCGCCCGGCAAGGTCCGGGCCGCTGTCGATGTGATCGATGAACGACTCGGGATCGGCGCCCTCGAGTACCCCGTGCCCGAGCATGCCAACAACCTTGGGTGGAGCCTAGGTGGGATCACGGCCGCCTCCCTGGGCATCCTGATCGTCACCGGGATCATCCTGGTCCAGTTCTACAGCCCAGTCCCCGAATCGGCCAACGCCTCGGTCCGCCACATCATCACCGGGGTTCCGGGCGGTAGCTTCATCCGTTCGGTGCATTTCTGGGCCTCGCAGGCAATGTACGTGACCGCGCTGCTTCACCTGGCGAGAGTCTTCTTCACAGGCTCCTACAAGAAGCCACGCGAAGCGAACTGGCTCATCGGGGTGACCATGTTCGGCCTGACGACCCTTGCGATCTTCACCGGAACGGTCCTGAAGTGGGACCAGGAGGGCTTTGAGGCCCTCGGTCACAACATTGAGATCGGCAACCTCCTGGGCGGGGCCGGTCTCTGGTTCTCCCCGAAGTTCGCCGACCAGGTCCCGATCCTCGTGCGACTGTATGGCGCCCACGTGGTGCTGGTGCCCGGCCTGATCTTGGCATTGACCGTGCTGCATGTCCTGCTGGTCAAGAAGCACAAGATCTCCCCGCACCCCGCCCTGCCCACTGACCCATCGGGAGTTCAGGCGCACCCCGATGAGCCCACCGAACCGTTCACCCACCACCTGCGCCGGATCGCAGCCTTCGGGGTTGCCCTGTTCGGGATCCTGGGAATCCTCGCAGTACTACTCCCACCGACCATCGGCGCGCCACCGGTGGCGGGCCTGGAGATCACCAAGCCGCCGTGGAACTTCTGGTGGATGTTCACCTTGGAGAACTGGATCGGCCTGCCAGGGATCCTGTACGGCGAACTTGCATTCTTCGGCATCCTGATAGCCCTGCCCTTCGTCGACCGCAACCCCAAGCGCCTCTGGCGCCGGCGCCCCATCGCCATGCTGGTCGGAGTCCTCTTCGTAGTCGCGATCATCGCGTTGACGATCCTGATGGGCGTCACCCCTGCCAAGCAACACCTGGGGATGTGACCCATGTCCAGTCACTCCCCGCAAGCCAAAACCGCACAGCCCGTCCACGGGAAGGCGCGGCGGTCATTCTGGGTCTTGGTAGCAGTCGCCATCCTGGCCACGGGATCACTCAGTCGCTCGTTGACCGCACCGCCTAGCCCTGCCACCGGATTGGCTTTGGCGCTGAGCGGATTGATCGCGCTTCTTGCAGTCAGTCTCGCCGTACGCGTCATGACGGCCCTGAGCCGGGCACGCCGCTAGGACCCCGTGTCGGTAACCCGTAATGGGTTGGGGCTGCGGGAGAATGGGGTATGTCGGAGCCGCAAGTCCCGCAGCAATCGGTGTTGATCGACGTGGAGCCGCTGTCGGCGGGCTCGGCGCGGGCGAAAACGCGTGTGGATAAGACGTTCCGGGGTTATGACCAGGATCAGCCGATGTTGTTGGCTCCTGATTTTCGTGACTGGTTGGGTGCGGCTCATCCGGCGCGGTGGGTTGATGCCTTGGTCGAGGACGGTCTGGATCTGTCGGGGATCTACGCGGACTACACCGATGTGCGTGGTGGGCCGCCGTATGACCCGCGGTTGATGGTGAAGATTCTGATCTATGGCTATTCCCATGGGATCACGAGCTCGCGGGCGTTGGAGCGGCGCTGCCATGACGACATCGCGTTCCGGTTCCTGACCGCCCAGGCCGCCCCGGACTTCGTGGTGATCAGCCGGTTCCGGGCCCGGCACGGGGCGGCGTTGAGGGAGTTGTTCACCCAGTCGTTGACGTTGTGCGCCGAGGCGGGGTTGGTGTCTTTGGGTCGGGTTGCCCTGGATGGGACGAAGGTCCGGGCCAGCGCGAGCCGGCACCGGGCGATGAGCTACGACCGGATGGTGCGGGCTGAAAGCGAGCTCGCCGCCGAGGTGGACGCGTTGCTGGCCGACGCTGAGAGGGTCGACGCAGCGGAAGACGCCGCCTATGGGCCGGATCGCCGCGGTGATGAGCTTCCCGCTGAGCTGAGCCGTAGGGAGGGCCGGCTGGCGGCGATCCGCAAGGCGAAGGCCGCCCTGGAGGCTGAGCACAGGGCCAAGGCCCGCGCGCAGGC
>JBBRZV010000161.1:0-3407 GCA_038236365.1 Actinomycetales bacterium
GCCCGAGCGCTGTTGACGACTGCGGTCTGGGCAGGTCCAGCACTAGCAATGTCACGGCAATGGCAAAGACACCATCGATGAGTGCTTCAAGTCTCCCAGGACCCACAACCGGTCCCCCTTCAGCAGCGTCAGCGGAACGGCACATCCGCCCCGACAAACGCTACTGCCACCGACGATCGATGACCGGTCACCGATCGCCTAACGCGGGTCCACTTAGAGCGTGTCACAGGCATTGGCACGCTCCAGCGGATGCGAGCGGATCGCGCCATGTAGGGACGTTGTCCGAATCCTGGCTTGCCCCATGAAGGCACTACTTGGGCGCCAGCGATTGTGCGTAGGTGAGGCCGTAATCCACCCAGTGCACGAGCTCGTCGTCGGTCACCAGGGCCTCGGCATCGACGCGGAGCCAGCCGCCCATCTCTCGGCCGCGCATCTCGAAACGGCGTACGTGCTTATGACTGATCAGAGACTCAGCGTCGGCCGGATCGATACGTAACAGCAGGCCCCCTTGGCTACCGGCGCTGACCGCCATGTTTCCGTACACGAGGAAAGCCAGTCCACCGAACATGGGCTTCTCGCTGAGGCCTGGTTCGGCCTGGATCGCCTTCCGGATCCGCCCTGCCAGTTCCTCGTCGTATGCCATACCGGCAGTATCGGGCGAAGCTCCCTGGTACGTCGACCTGTTCGCGCCCCCAGCACGGGGGCAAATAGTTCGACGACCGTGCTGTCGACCGGGGGGTCGGACTCCCCGAACTTGGCGCCGGAAGCCCCCGGAAGCCCCTCGCGTCGCGGACAACAATGATCACCGAAAGGAGTACGCCGAAGGGGCACGAGAGAACATAGGTTGGCAGCATGAATCTGCGCGCCAGCATGATTGCGGGTTTTGCTCGACAACTCGCTCAGCCTCAGGGCGTTCGAGGGCTTCTCACCGGTGCGATGCTCAACCGCACCAACCGGGCCGATGTCACCGCGGCCGTGAGGGCGTTGCCCCTGACTGCGGGTGACACCGTCGCCGATCTCGGCTTCGGGGGTGGGGTCGGCCTGGATCTCTTACTACGCCATGTCGGCACGAGCGGACACGTCGACGGTGTCGACATGTCGGCAACCATGCTCAGCCACGCTACCCGCCGATTCCGACGCGACATCGCCGCCGGCAGGCTTCGTCTGCATGCTGCGTCGATGACGGAACTGCCACTGGCCACAGACTCACTGGACGGCGCCATCACTTTGAACACCATCTACTTCGTCCACGAGTTGAACGCGGCCTTCGCCGAGCTTGCCAGGGTGACCAAGAGATCCGGTCGAGTCGTCATAGGACTGGGAGACCCCGACGCCATGGCAGGTTCGCGGCTGACTGCAGACAACTTCCGGCTCCGCCCGGTTCCCGAGGTCATCGATCTGCTGCAGAACGCTGGACTCACCGTCGAAGAACAGCTGCGGGTCGGTGAAGGGGAACGCGCCTTTCACCTGCTGATCGCCAAACCAAGTCAGTCAGCTCTCTGAGCGCCCGCCACTTGCCTGGCTTCGCGGCCGTGCCATTCGGCACCTGCGAGATCGTGTCCACAGGTAGATCGCTGACCGGACGTCGATGTTCACTCATCGCGCCATGAGCGTGAAACACTACCGCGCCTGAACAGAGGCCTCCTTGCAGGCCGGATGTCGGCTTGCGCGATGTATCGGCTCACGATATATATCGTCTGTGACGATGCGGATGACCGAGCAGGGGTACCTCGTGTCGCTGTCGCTGGCCGAACAGCCACGGCACGGGTGCGGCATCGTGGGCGCGGTTCCTTGAGCTGTCCGACGGCGCGACCAAGCTCGGTGCGGGCACCCTCTACGGTGTGCTCGATCGCATGAGCATCGCGGGCCTGGTCCAGGCCAGCGGCGAGGAGGTCGTCGATGGACGGCTGCGGGAGCAACTACCCCGATCACGTGCATAATGGCGCATTCCGCGCGTTCGATCAGGGATCGATGACCGGACAGATCGAGACCGCATACGCCAAGGGGGAGGCCCCAGCCCCGCCCTTGTATTTCGGTTCCAACTCGAGATCCGGCGACTAGAAGACGCTGGCGGGACGGTTCCGCCTACCCTCATAGCCGTGACACGAAACCACGAGCCAGGCACCCAAGCGGATTCACACGGTCCCGAGCCGCTGATCCGGCCAGAGGTGAGCGACGACCATCACGCCGTGCGCGACCTCCATCTGGCTGCTTTCGCCGATGAGGAGATTGTCGCTGCTCTGGTGGACGCCCTGCGCGCCGCGGAGGCATCGTTGGCGCCGATGTCCTTCGTTGCCACGATTGGCGACCAGGTGGTCGGACATGTGCTGCTGAGCGCAAGTCGCCTTGACGCACCGCGCCGGATAGTCGACGTCTTGGTCTTGTCGCCCCTGGGAGTCGTTCCGGGATTCCAGAACCGAGGGATCGGCACCCGGCTCATCGAGCATGCCCTGGCGGCGGCTGAGGGCCAGGGGGTGCCGCTGCTATTCCTCGAAGGCTCGCCGGACTACTACGGCAAACGCGGCTTCGAGCGCGCTGACGAGGTCGGCTTCCGGTCACCGTCAATGCGCATCCCTGCCCCTGCGTTCCAGGTAGCCCGGTTGTCTGCCTACGAACCCTGGATGACCGGCACCCTGGTCTACTCCGAGACCTTCTGGGCCCTGGACTGCGTAGGTCTGCGTGAACCGGAACCCGCAACGGCGGACTTGTCGCACCCCGGGCGTTGAACTGAACCGATCCTCAGCTCAGGGCAAGACCCCGATCCATGCTCGCGATGCAGCCGACCGTCCACCATTCCGTATGCGGATCCCGCGACGGGACAGCTCGCTCTGGAACCTCGATGCCCCGCCCTTTCGCATGATCTGGAAGAAAAGTTCGTGGCTGTGTCGAGAACGGCCCTGCTGGTGCGACGTGTCAGTGTTCGATACCCCTCACAGGAGGCAGATATGACCACTCACACCTTTCCGATCACCCGTCCGGTCGCCGGGCCGGGGACTGGCGATGACCGGCCCAGCCGGTCCACGCCGTCGCGACGCATCGCCGCTGGCGCTGTAGCCGGGCCGGTTTTCGTTGCCGCCTCGTTCGCGCAGCTCCCGTTCCAGTCCGGGTTTGACGTGACCCGGCACGCGTTCTCGTTCCTGCTGCTCGGGGCCACCGGTTGGGTCGAGGAGGTGACATTCATCGTGGCCGGCGCATTGTTTGTCGCGGGCGCGGTCGGCATACGCAGAGTTCTCGGTGGCCGTGCCGGTGCTGTCGCGCTGCTCGGTTCGCGCCCGGTGACCGGGAGGTTCACGGCCTCCAGGCACTACTCGAACTACAAGCCTCCCGACTGCTCACCCGCACGGATCGGGCCGGCAAGGTGCTGCTGCTCCATGAACAAGATCGCGGCCGCTGGGACCGCCTCCTGA
>JBBRZV010000162.1:0-3232 GCA_038236365.1 Actinomycetales bacterium
CAACTACATCCACCGGCACTCCGGGATCGCCTGGCACACCCCAGCCTCAGTCCACTTCGGCACCGCCGAAGCCATCGACCAGGACCGGCAGAACACCCTCACCGCCGCCTACCACGCCCACCCCGAGCGGTTCGGCCGCCGACCGCACCCGCCAGTGATGCCAACCCAGTTCTGGATCAACCAGCCCGAGATCGAACCCCAGATGAACTGACCGCAGCTGTCTCAGTTGACTTGACAGATTCCGCAGCGTCCGCCTGCGTCCGCACCTGCCCACCCCTCACGTTGACTAGACAGGCTCCGCCCGCTCATGTGAAGGCCGAAGGCGGGGCCAGAGGCTGCAGGCGGACGAGGCGGACGCAGTAAGAGCACGGTTTCTACTTGCATCCAGAAGGAAGAAGAGAGATGGGTGAAGGAAGGGAGGTACTGCGGGCGTCTGCGTCCGCTTCGTCCGCCTACTCCTGGGTTCTTAGCCTCCTCGACGAGGTCGGCAGCGGGCCGCCGAAGCACCCGAGCCAGCGGCAGTGCCCCGCTCACGAGGACGAGACACCGAGTCTGAGCGTGGCGCGCGGTGATGACGGGCGGGCATTGCTGCACTGCCACACCGGCTGCAGTCTGGACGACATTCTCAAGCCCCTGGCGATTGGACGGAGGCACCTGTTCACCCCGAGTTCGCTCACCCCGGCCCAGCATGCGCGAATCTGCCACCTTCAGCTGGACTTCCCATCGATTCGCCATCACCGCGGGACGGGCAAGCGAGGCGGACGCAGCTCGAAGATGAAGCTCGAGGCCATCCACGAGTACGGGGACTATCGGCTGTTGCGGTACCGCCACCCCGTGACCGGCAATAAATCTCTGGAGTGGGAACATCGGGGAGCGGAGGGGGTTTGGCTCTCCTCTCTCGGTGGCGCCCGGCTGGAGGACCTTCCCCTATACATGGAGGATCAGGTACTCATGGGCGTCGCGGCCGGCGAGATGATCGTCGTCGTCGAGTCAGAGTCGAGCGTCGATGCGTTCGTAAGTTTCGGCGTGTATGCCACCACCTGGGCAGGTGGGGCGCGTGCGCCGCAAGTCCATCGCCTAGCGGACGTGCTTGCGGGGGCGCAGGTGATGGTCATCCCCGATCACGACGAACCTGGGCTAGCGTGTGGCCGTGACGTAGCCGCGGCGTTGAGGGCCGTGGGCGCAAACGTCACGTCGCGTCTGCCGATCAACCCTGGGGAGGACGCACGTGACCTTCTTCGCCAGTGCGGACCCCCACCGTGGCCCACGTGAGCTTGTCCGGTTGGCTCACGCCTGACTATCCCGACGGCGCCAAAGGTCTGAAGGTCTTCGTCTTCACGGCAGACGGCCACGCCGAGTGGCTGTGCGCAACGCGCCGTCGAGACCATCCGCCTTGTCCGGGGTGCCCCGGGGTGCCCGGACGCCGGCTAGGACGAAGAGTCCCCGACGACCGCGCGCGCGACGTCCTTGCCGATGTAGCCGAACCGGCTGGCCTTCGGCCAAGCCGCCCCCGCCGCCCAGACCCCAGAAGCCCCGCCGCCGCGTGCGAACACACCACACAGCACCACCGGACGGGTCGGGCCACGTAGCCCATCGCTGCGCAATAATGGCCATGCCTGCTCGCTGACGTCGCGGTCAGGGATCGGGTCGCCCCCCTCATGTGGTCGCGGACGGAGAGCGCATGACGCTTTATAGTGACTGGCTCCGACGGGAGGAACCGATTGCATTCGACTTTCGCAGCGAGTTCTGGCGTCAGGGCGACTCTTTGCCGGAGTTTGCCGCGTGGGTTGAGCTCGCGAGCCGACGGCGGAGGGCTCCCGACGTCAGCTCCCTGACCTACCGCATGACGCGGGGTCTGCTCTCCGAGGTCCTCTATGCGGCCGGCGGAGCGGAGACCGAATTGGGGCGGCTGGAGGGCGCCCTCGCAGCCGTCCAAGACTGGGCCGACAAGGGTGCGTCCCCGACTGTTACCCCGCCGCCCCTAGGACATTGGGTGACTACAGCCTCCCTCCGCGATGGCTTCTACGCGTTCATCAATCTCCTGACATGGGCGAGGGCTGTCGCCGAGCGAACGGATCGTCCATACCGGCCAGGGAGCGCCATGCGGTCGGGGCTACTGCCCGCGCTGGCTGACGGGAGGTTGCACGACGATGTGAACGCGGCCCTGAACGACTTCAAGCAGGCATCCCGCGAGGCTCGGCTGATGGCGAATTACGCTCTCCATGCCGGTGCCATACCCGGCGGCGGGTCGCCAAGGGCAAGGCTGGCGTCGGATGGCAGGGTGTATGTCCCTCTTCCCGACATGGTTGCCAACGGCATCACGACATGGGAGGAGTTCGACTTCTCAGAGGGCCGCGACATGCTGACGTTCGCGCGCAAGGTCATGTCGTCGGTCACGACTTTTGTTGAGGCAGTGTTGAGCGCGTTTGAGGCGGCAACGCCTGCTTGACTCGGTCCACTCCTCGACTACTCCGAAACTGAATGGTGCTCGAGGTACGGCCGCAACTCGCTTCCCACCCGCGTTGGGCGACCCCCCAGGGTCGCCGCGCGAAAGCGCTGGCAGGCAACCCAAAGCATGCAACAGGAGCCGCCCCGGCACCGAGGGGGTGATGGCGGCGTTGCGCATGTCGACCGCGCCGACCAGGGCCTGGATGTGTTGCAGGAAGCCCACCGTGTTCTTCAGCGCACTTGCTGGCCCCCGCACCGTGAGGGGGCCACCACCCTGACGCGGCTCGCCGCCCAGTGTCACCAGCGGTCAGCTCGCAGCAGGGACGGGCAGCCGGCGCGCACCCGGGACGTGTGATGGCCCCTCACCCCCCGAGGGAGCGAGGGGCCATCGCGACCGTGAGCCATCCGAGTTACCAGCGTGTGCATTTTCAGTTGTCGCAGCGGGGTGAACCCGCCGACGATCCGTCCAATTTGTGGACTGCCTTCGCGTGGGTGCTCGGCTGTGTCACGGTGGCCATTTTCCGGCATTGCTGCCACCTCTGTTCTACGCGCCTACGGCCCGAATCGATAGCCTTCGCGCTGACTCATCAAAGATGCGCGCATGGGGGTTGGTCGTTGACTCACCGAGGATGGCGCGCGTAGGGCGCGCGGCAAGCGGCCACCGACACGGTCGCGACGCGGTACCGACCCGCTGATCCCGGCCTGGTTCCGAGGTCGGCTATCTGTCCAACATCTACTCGCTGGCGATCTCGAACATCCGAGCTGTGCTCGTCACTGCCGACGG
>JBBRZV010000163.1:0-2820 GCA_038236365.1 Actinomycetales bacterium
AGGATTGCCTTGGCCTGCAAGGCAGTGAGGTCCTTCTTGGCCTGGCCGGGGACCAGCTCGGCCAGGAGTCGTTGGAGCCTCTTGACGGTCTGGACCCGCAGCCGGGTGAGTTCCTCGCGGCGGTCGCACAGCATCCGCAGCGCTTCGAGCTCACCGTCGGGACGTAGCCCCCGCAGGGTCTTGGTGCGGACCGCGACGGCAGCGATGGAGTGGGCATCAAGCGCGTCGGTCTTGCGGTTGTGCCCGGTGTCGAAGAGCCGAACTCTGGCAGCCAGCTTGGCAGGCACGTCCACCACGTGCTCGCCGGCCTCCAGCAGTCGCTGGGCCAGCGGTCGGCCGGCGCCGTTGCTGCCCTCGATTGCCCAGACCCGCTCGGGCCAGGTCTTCGCATAGGCCCGCATCGCGGTGTAGCCGGCATGGTCGGTGCTGAACCGGCCCGATCCCAACAACTTCTCTTGCCCGTCAACGACCTCGATGGTGGCCGACAGCTTGTGGGGGTCGACCCCGATGATCACCTTCGCCACAGCGTTCTCCTGCCTCTCTCCTGGTGCCGATAGGGACGGCGAGGCGGGCAGTGCTACGAGCTGGGCAGTCCCCTTTCGAGCCACGCCTCGTCACGGTGCCCGACGGACTGCAGACCGGTAGAGAGCCACACCCGAGTGGGGTGGGGCAGCCGCGAGGAGAGTCCTCCGCCGGACACCTGGACCGAGTCTGGCCAGACACCGATCCTGAAGGGAAGTCTCTAGTAGCCGCGAAAGACGTGGAACGCCGCTACGGTCCCGTGGGCCATGACAGTCTGTTCGTCAGCGTCAGGCGTTTGCCGCCAGATGGCGCGATGAGGGCGGCTACTTGCGCCTGGAACGGTCCTGATGGGGGCGTTCGTGGGGGTCCAGAATATGCAGGGCCTGTGGAACTGCAGGATCCCCTGTGTTTCCTGGCGGGCGGGCGTTCCGACCAAACGGCCTCTTGTTGCGGACGGGGGGATCAGAATGCCCTGAGGGCCCTGCTGTGCGCGTGGGGTCTGCTGTGCCGTGCTGGGAGGCCGGGTGTTCTTCTGCCTGTCCGAATTCGGCCCCGGTTTCCCTGGGGTTCCCTCGTGTTCCTTTTCTGTTCCTTTTGGGCGTCTGCTGGGGGGCTGAACTGGGTCGCAGGCAACCGAAGGGCGGCATTCGCACAGGTCAGAGACCTGCCGCATTGGTCGGGGTGACAGGATTTGAACCTGCGGCCTCTTCGTCCCGAACTCCCCGCATCCGCCCCCATATTGGTCACTGAGCACGAAAATGCCGCACCCAACCATGCTGGATATCGAATCGTAGTGTTGGTGTTGCGATACTTTGCTGCGGTACGGCTGGGACGGTATCCCTTAATGCGGACTCAGGCACCCCATGCGGCCAACAGGTCCTCGGGCCGCATAACGATGTCGGCGCTGGCACCGGGGGCAAGCCCGCTGGGGCAGACCGCGAGTAGACGCGCACCGCCAGCACGGGGGATCACGTTACGCGCGTGGGCAAGCTCGGCCATCTCGGTCCTGTTCACTCCGCCCCGCGGTTGCCATTTGATGGTGCCCACGGTGGCGATCTCATCGACGGTACGGGCGACGATGTCTACCTCGAGAGAGTTGTCCCGATTCCACCAGGCGCCGGCTTGCTGCACACCCGCCAATTCTGGGTGTGTGGCGCCGAGCCGGGTCAGGGCTTCATTGACGTGAGGTTCGATCGCGCGTCCACGCCAGCTGGCCCAGCTGGCGTCGAATGCTGCGACCGCGATGTCACCGCGGCTGCGGCTGATGTCCTCGAGCTGGCGGGCGATGAACCGGAACCAGAATTGCAAGTAAGGGTCGGTGAGCCGGTACCGGCGCAACCTGCTGTTGGAGGCGGCCCCGGAGGGGACCTCTATGCGGATCAGGTCCTTGGGGCCTTCAAGGATCTTCAGCGCCCGCGTGATAGCGGTTTGGGCGGCGCCGCGTTCGCCGGGGTCACTGAGGGCCGAGACGACGTCGTTGAAGCCGGGTCGAATGACCGCTTCGGCACCGATCGCGGTGAGTACTTGGCGTGCGCTGGCCGCATCGGTGAACTCGGCGTCAAGCACCAGTTGTGCGCTGATCACCAGGTCGCTGAAGGGGTCGATCAGCGCGGCTTTGACATACGTGGATATTGTCCTTGCCGCGGCGCAACGCTCGACGAGGCGGGGATAGCCGCCGGTCACCAGATAGGCATCGAAGATCTCCATGGCGGATCGTCCGGGTAACGCCTCAGCCACCTCAGCCGGGTTCAGCGCCGGGACGACGATCGGTGTCACTCGCCCGAACAATGGCCGGTCATGCTCAACCAGGCGACTCATCATGGCGACGTCAGAGCCGATCAGGATGAGCAGGATTGGCAGCTTGCTCAACGTGGTGTCCCACGCTACCTGAAGCTCGCCCTCCAGCGACGGATCGGCGTCCACAGCCCAGGGGAACTCGTCCAAGACGACGATCACTGGGGCGTTGCGGGCGGCAAGGGCCCATCGATTGAACGCCTCTCGCCACGTCGTTGGCGGGGTGTCGAACAGCAGGTGCACGTCGGCTACTGGGTGTCGGCTCCCGAGGAACGCCTCAGCCAGCGTTTCCAGTTGGCGGTGCATCGGTGCCAACTTGACCCCGGTGAAGTAGGCGTGAGGCGTGTCTACCTGCTCGACGAAGGCGGTGACTGCGGTCGACTTGCCAACCTGGCGGCGCCCGCGCACTGCGAGGATGCGGCCCCTGCCGGTTTTGTGCACCTCGGTGAGGCTGCCAGCGAACCGGTCCAGGAGTGCCGTTCGTCCAAACATGGGCGACCTAAC
>JBBRZV010000164.1:0-2343 GCA_038236365.1 Actinomycetales bacterium
GGAACAGGTCGACTGTTTCGGATGGATCAGGCAGTCGTCTGTCATCTGCGTGATGGCAAGGTCTTCGAAGCCTGGGAAATCGCCGACGTCGGGTCCTTGGTCGACCAGATGACCTCCTGACAAGGCGGTGACGTCTCCTACCCGAGCAAGGCCTGATTCTGAACCCGAGTTCCTTCGAACCAGGCCATGACCACGCGGTCGCCCGGCACGCGGCGCTATGACGCAGGTCCCAGTCGGGCGGCGAGCCAGGCGGAGATCTCGGAGATGTCCACATGGCCGGCTGCGGCGCCCAGCATCAGCTGCTCAGCCTCGTCAACGGTGTAATTCAGATCGCGATCGTTGATGAGGCAGAAGACCCGCGTTGCCGACCAGGCCAGTCGCTTGTTCCCATCCAGCAAGGCATGGTTGCGGACCAAGGAGTGCAGCAGCGCCCCCGCCTTGTCCGCGAAGTTCGGGTACGCATCGTCGCCGAAGACGCTGATCGACGGCCGGGCAGCGGCGGCAGCCAGCAGTCCGGGATCCCTGACGACGAACTCGGGCAGCACTCCGGCCGCGATCTCGAGCAGATCCTCGACCGACAGGTAGTCGATCTCGTCCCGGCTCACCTGCTGAGTCGCTCTAGGAGCTCACCATCATCGGTTCGTACTCGCTCGATCGCTGCGAGGAGTCGCTGGGGACGGTCCGAGACGTACTGGGCGATCGCGGTTCGGGCGACCTCCTGCATGGATCGCCCTTCCTCCTCCGCCTTCGCGCGCAGGGCGTCGCTTTCGGCGTCGGTGAGTCGCAGGTTCATCGCCATGACAACATGGTACCGCAGCGGTACCGAATCCAACGAGGACCGCCATCAACCCCACTCGCCACTTGGCATGTCAGCGCGCTTCGCGGCGAAGTGACGCTGCGCGCAGGTCGTGATGGGTCTTGGCCCCTAGACTGTTCGCATGGTGGAGTTCTTTGCGGGGCAACGCATCTGGGATCAGGTGCCCCCGTTCCATGCGACTGATGTGGTGTCGGCTGCGGTGTCCTTTCTTGGCGCGAACGCGGACGCGCTCGTATGGCTGGGGCGAGGTGACCGCCTTGTTTTCGACGGGTCGGATGCTGCCCTCCGTGCAGGTCTGGCCAACCCGGATGTGCTCGAGCGGTGGGAAGCGGCGGGCGTGGAGTTGAGAAGCCTGGGCGGCCTTCACGCGAAGGTTCTTGTCGTGGAACCAGGTGGGAGTCACGGTCACGCCATCGCATACGTCGGATCCTTGAACCTGTCGCACCATTCAAACGACAGTCTCGAGGAGGCCTTCGTTGTCCTCAACGAGCAGACAGCCGTGGCCGGCGTCAATAACTGGATTGAGGGTCTACTCGCTCGTGGCGAGCCCGTTACCCCCAGGTGGATAAAGCGCGCGCGCACCCTCTATCGCCCCCCATCCGGCCCGAAGCCGCGTGCGGCTCCTCACGAGTTCATTGATCTCTCCGGTCGAGCGTGGCTCACCACAATTGAGGACTCCGACGTGGAGTTCGGGCCAGCAACGACCCGCGCTGTGGACGAAGTGAGGGTCGCAGGCGGAACCCTTATGGTGGACGCGGTTGACACGACAGATGCCGACCGTGGACAAGTGGGTGATGTTTGGCTCGTCACCTTCCCGCGCTTTCGCAGAACGGGGAGGGCCGTGTCGGGCAACGCAAAGGTGCGTGGGCTGTGTGTAGTCCGTCGGGTCATTCGGGAACAAGGCCATAGTACGGACATTGTCGTGTGGGCCCCGCCAGATCAACTCACCAGCCCGCACCGGCTATCCACGGTGCGCGCGCACCTGGGCCTGGACGCACAGACGGACACGTATCTGGTGCCCAAGAGGAACGTGGCGGCGCTCTACACGCTGCTGGGCGTTAGACGGCCCTAACTTTAGCCACAGTGCTACCAACCGGACACGAACGGAGTGCCAAGGTTGACTCTCGTACTCGTTAGCACTGCACGAAGTGGGCGCCCTGAACGCGGCGGAAAGACGCACCTTGGGGTGTCGAGGTCAGTCGTCCATGACTTCGATGCCAAGTACGGCCAGCTCAGCCATGCGCTCTCGCATGTTCTGGATCATCGCCGGTGGGGGTGGGTCCCAACCGGCGATCTCCTCAAGAACCTGTAGCGGCTCGGTGGTGCGGTAGGAGCGGGTCGGGTTCCCGGGGAAGCGCTTGTCGGTGACGTTGGGGTCGTCCTCGATCGAGCCGGTCGGCTCGACCCGGTAGACCCGCGGGGACCCGTCCCCGCGGGCGAGCTCGGCGGCCAGCGGCGCGCCCTGCTGGCTGGCGGTGATGTACAGGTGCTTGGACTCACGGCCCGAGCCGTAGTTGGAGCGCCAC